>JAUNMP010000211.1 GCA_030537465.1 bacterium | reverse complement strand
CGAAGCCGACGATCACGGCCTTGCCGGCCGCGGCGCTCTTGACGTCGGTGAGCGAGACGTTGCCCGTGCCCGTACCGATGATCTTGAGCGTGACCTTCTCGCTCTTGATGCCGCGGAGGGCCTCGACAATCGCCTCAAGCGAGCCCTGCGTGTCGCTCTTCACGACCACGCTCAGCTCGCGCTTGTCGCCGGCGCTCATCTGGCTCATGAGGTCGTCGAGGGAGACGGCCTTGGTCTGGGAGAGCTCCTGCTCCTTGCGGACGCGCGCGGCCTCCTCGGCCAACGTGCGGGCACGCTTCTCGTCCAGCATCACGCGGAATTCCGCACCGGCTTCGGGCACGCCCGAGAGTCCCGTGCACTTGACGGGCGTGGACGGCGGAGCCTCCTTGATCCGACGACCGCGATCGTCGATGAGGGAACGGACTTTTCCGAAATGCTCGCCGATGAGAATCGCGTCGCCGACCTTGAGCGTACCGCCCGTGACGAGAAGCGTCGCGGAAGGGCCGAAGCCCTGCTCGAGCTCCGCCTCGATGACATAGCCATTCGCGCGGCGCTTCGGGTTCGCGGTGAGCTCGAGAACGTCCGCCTGCAGGAGCATCATCTCAAGCAGGCTGTCCACGCCCTGGCCCGTCGTGCCGGAAACCTCGCAGCAGACGATGTCGCCACCCCATTCCTCGGGGGTGAGGCCGATCTTCTGGAGCTGCTGCTTGACGCGCTGAACGTTCGCGACGGGCTTGTCGCACTTTGTGATGGCGACCATGATCTGCACACCGGCCTGGCGGGCGAACTTGATCGCCTCCTCGGTCTGGGGCATGATGCCATCGTCTGCGGCGATGATGATCACGGCGATGTCCGTGAGCTGGGCACCGCGCTGGCGCATCGCGTTGAACGCGGCATGTCCAGGCGTGTCCAGGAAGGTGATCTTGCGGCCCTGCACATCCACCTGATAGGCGGAGATCTGCTGGGTGATGCCGCCGGCCTCGCCCGCCGCGACGTGCGCGTGGCGGATGTAGTCCATCAGTGTCGTCTTGCCGTGGTCGACGTGGCCGAGGAACGTGACGACCGGTGCGCGCATCTGCATGTCCTCGGGCTTGTCCTCGGGAATCTCGTCGTCCGCGTCAATCGCCTTCAGGACCGGTTTCTTGTTCGCCGCGTCGCGGGCGTGCTCGACATTGACCTTGTAACCGTATTTCTGCGCGACCTTGGTCGCGACCTCGGGCTCGACACGCTGATTAATCGACGCAAGGACCTTGAGTCCCATCAGATCCGCGATCAGTCGGTTCGGGCGGATGCCCAGCTTGAGGGCGAGCTCCTTGACGACCACCGCGCCGCGAATCGAGATCTCACGCGTGGAGACGGAAAGGGAAATCGTCGGTTTCGCAGGAGCGGCGACTGGGGCGGCAGGGGTCGCGGAGGTGGTGATCGTCGGCTTGCCGGGCGTAATCTGGACCTGAGGACGCGACACCTTCATCGAAACAGAGGAAAAACCGGCGCGGGTTCCACCAACGCGCGGAGGCGGCTGCGGGGCCGCGGGCTTCGCGGGGACCGCGGGAACGGGCTTCTTCGGCGCGGGAACGGGCGCCGAGGCCTTCTTCGCCACAGGCTCCTTCTTTGACGCAGGCTCCTTCTTCTGGACCTGCTCCTTCTTCGGAGAAGAAGGCTTCGTCGCCGACGGACGACCACGATCTTTTCCATGCAGATAGTCGCTCGCGTCGACTTCGTCATCCTCGAAATCCACGCCCGCCGCTCTGTCCTCTTCTTCGGAGACCTGAATGGAGACCTTGGGCAGCTCGGGCAGGGAGACACCAATCTCGACCTTCGGTCCCGCGGCCTTCTCGGAAGCCGGTTCCACTGGCTTCGCGGATTCAATCACCTCGGGGGTGGGCTTCGGGGCCGGGGCCACCGTTTTCGCCGTCACGGGCATCGCGGGGACAAGCCCCTTGTGGGCGGCGATCGCACGCTGGCGCGCAGCCTCAAGCGCCTCCGCCTGGGCCTTGTCGCGCACCGCGCGCGCGGCGACGGCCTTGGCGGCCTTGGCGCGGATCTTCTCCGCAGTCGCGGCGGCATCGGCCTTCAGAGCCGCAGGCCCCGCCTTGAGGAAACACTGGTTCAGCGTCTCCACGTCCTCCGGCTCGAGCTGGGACAACGGCGAGTAGACCTCAACCTCCCCCTCCTCGGCCATCTTCATGACCGCGGCGCACGTGGCGCCGACCTTCTTCGCGAATTCGTAGACTCTCATGGCAAAATCCTCACGCCTCCTGCTCGGCCTGGGCGGTCAGTTCGGCGACCGCCTGCGCAGCCGCATACAATCCCTTCGCGGTGACCTCGTCAAGACCCGTCGAGGCGATGAATCCCTCCTCGTCACACTCGACAATGCCCTCCACCGTCAGGAAGCCCGCGTCGGCGAGCTGCGTCGCAACCGCGTTCGACACGCTGAACGTCTCGGCAAGGTTCTTGATGGCCTCCGCCTTCTGGTCCTCGAAACTCGCCAGCGCCATTGCCTTTGTGACGTCCACATGCCAGCCCGTCAGCTTCGAGGTGAGCCGCACATTCTGCCCGCGTTTGCCGATCGCCAGCGAATACTGGTCGGGGGCCACGGTCACATGCACCGTGTTGCCGCCGTCAGGGTCGAGCTCCACCGACTCGAGCTTCGCGGGCGCAAGCGCCTGCGCCACGTAGCTCTTCACGTCGTCGCTCCAGCGCACGATGTCGATCTTCTCGCCGTTGAGCTCGCGCACGATGTTGCGCACACGCGCGCCCTTGAGGCCGACGCACGCGCCCACAGGGTCGACTTTGTCGTCGAGCGTGCGCACGGCCAGCTTCGAACGGTAGCCGGGGTCACGGGCCACGCCCATGATCTCGACCACACCGTCGGCGATCTCGGAGACTTCAAGACGAAAGAGCGTCCGCACAAACTCGCTGGAGGCGCGACTCAACGTCACCGCAGGCCCCTGCACCTCCGACGTCTTCACCTTGTCAACGATCGCGCGAATCGAATCACCCACGCTGTATTCCTCCGTGGGAATCCGTTCCTTGCCCGGCAGGATCATCTCGGTCTTCCCCACCATCACGTAGAGATCGCGACGACTCACCGCAGTGACCGTGCCGTTGACGATCTCGCCGATACGGCCGTTGAATTCACGGAAAGTGTTCGACCGCTCCGCCTCGCGGATCTTCTGCATGATCATCTGACGAGAGGTCTGGGCCGCGATGCGTCCGAGTTTCGACGCCGGCATCTCGATTTCGATCGTCTCCCCCTCGGCGATGCCCGGCTGGAGCCGTTGCGCACGCGCCAGAGAAATGAAGCCAGTGCCCGTCTCCTCGTCGGAGACAACCATCGTATCGTAGACATGGAGCGAAAGCGTCTTACGGTCAATCGCAACGCGCAGATCATTCGTCACGCCGGGATTGCGGCGCGCCGCCTGCTGGAGAGCCTGCTCGATTGCCACCAGCACAATCTCGCGGTCGACACCACGCTCACGCTCGATGAAGCTCACAATCGCCAACAGCTCGTTGTTCATGGCCATAATCTTTCGCTCCTCTTTTGTCAAAAAGCAATAAACTTCGTGCGGTGATTCGCTGAACCACCGTGAAAAACTCGTCAATATTACCGAATTCGGGGGGGAATGTCAACGGGAAGGCGCGGGAAAAATCAAACCTCGACAAGGTTCAATCGTACGTCGCCCCATCCGCACGGCAGGGCAAAACGAACTTTCCCGTCCTTTTTCTTTTTATCCCGCCGCATAACCTCGGCCAGGGATTCAAAAGTGACCCCCTGAGGCAGATCCGTCGGCAGACCCACGGATGCAAATGCAGCGGCAACCTGATCTGGCCATTCGCCCGGGACCATGCCCAGACGGACGGCGAAACGGGCCTCCTCCACGGTGCCAATTGCAACGGCCTCGCCGTGCTTGACCTGGAAATCTGTCGCGACCTCCACGGCATGGCCAACCGTATGCCCAAGGTTGAGCTTCGCGCGATCCCCCTTCTCGAAGGGGTCGCGGCGCACAAACCCGACCTTGACGGCCAACGCGCGGCTCACGAAGCCCGCGAGCGCCGAAAGATCGGCGACATCAGAAAAGACCGCCTCGTCGTCGAGATTCCGCAGACCGTCGAACAGACCCAGCAGATCCTTTAGGCCCGGATCCGCAATGAAGGCATGCTTCACGGCCTCGGCGAGACCACAGCGCCATTCACGGACAGGCAGGGACAGGAGAGTCGAGACATCCGCCAGCACAACGGATGGCGAATGGAAGGCTCCGACCATGTTCTTGGCACCCGGCAGATCACAACCGGTCTTGCCACCGGTCGAGGCGTCCACCATCGACAAAAGGGACGTGGAGACGTTGATCCACTGCAGACCACGCATCCACGTGGCGGAGGCGAAACCCGTCAAATCCCCCACCACGCCGCCACCAACGGCGACGGCGAAGTCCGAACGGCCCAGCCCCGCCTCCTGGAACGCACGCCATATGCACTGAACCGTATCCAGGGTCTTCGTCTCCTCGCCAGCGGGAATCGAGGCACAGGAAACCTGGATGCCGACGCGACGCAACGACTCCGCCACCCGCTCCGCATAGAGGGGCGCAGTATTCGAGTCGGAGACGACAACGGCATGCCGTCCAAGGCCGCGGGCAAGAGCGTGGGCCCCAATGGTCTCCAGCACCCCCGCCCCGACGACAACATCGGAAGGGACGTCGCCGGACTCGATGCGGAAGGCACCAAACAGAACCTCGGCTTCGTCCAGCAACTCCTCCGGCCGACGGGTCGAGACATTCAATCGACGGGAGAAGCTCGCATAGTGGGCCGCCCGACGCTCCATCAAGGCCGTCAGACGCCGAGCCGCCTCGGACGCGCCACCACTCACCAGCGGTCGCGTGCCGGGCTGCCGCTCAATGCGCGCCAGGAGCACGTCGAGGGAACAGTCGAGGCAGACCACCGTTCCATTCCGCTCCGCACAGGCACGCGCCGCATCAGCCAAAAGTGCGCCGCCGCCAAGGGCGACCAGACTACGCGGCTGGGCCGAAACCCTCTCCAACGCACGGAGCTCCCGTGCGCGGAAACTCGCCTCCCCCTCCTCTGCGAAGATCTGGCTGATCGGACGCCCCGCGTCCTTCACGATCTCGGCGTCCAGATCGACGAGCGGAAGCGCGAGCCGCTGCGCGAGCAGACGTCCCAGCGTCGACTTGCCGCTTCCGGGCGGACCATAGAGGAAGAGGTGGTTCACGATCAGGCCTCTTCCTTGATCGTGTTGCGGGCCTCGTTCACGCGCATCTTGCGGCCGAGCACTTCCTTCTCGCTCATTGCCGCGATGGCGGCCTCGGCCTCTGGACGGTTCGGCATCACCACGAAACCAAAGCCCTTGGACTTGTCGTTGAACTTGTTCGTCACGACGCGGGCCGTATCAACCTTGCCGAACGCCTCGAACTCCTTGCGGAGCTGCTCCTCGGTGAGATCGTAACTGAGGTTGCCCACGTAGATCTCCACGCTGCCGGCAGGGATGGGCTGCCGCGGTTCAGCCGGAGGACGGGGTTCGCGGCGGGACTGCTCACGCTTCTTCTGCGGTTGCGGCTGAGAGTTCTTAGCGCACTTGCACGCGGACTTGCGGCCCACGACGAAACCAATCAGCAGGCCCACCACGAGGGCCCCGATCAGTGCCGCGATCGCATGCTGCGGACACTTTCCACAGGCCTTGCCCGTCTCGGTGGCCGCCTGGGCGAACAACATCATCGTACTCATCATCATCTTCTCATCTCTTCTTTCTGTTTGGGAACACCGTCTCAGCCCCCGAGGAATCCGTCGAGCTTCTTGAGGCGGGAGGGGTGACGCAGCTTGCGCAGGGCCTTTGCCTCGATCTGGCGGATGCGCTCGCGCGTCACGTTGAACTGTTTGCCGACCTCTTCGAGCGTGCGGGAGAAACCGTCGGTCAGACCGAATCGGTAGTCCAGCACCTGACGTTCGCGGTCGGTGAGCGTCGTCAGAATCTCCTGGAGTCGCTCCCGGAGCATCGAGTAGGCCGTCTGCTCCGAGGGATTCTCCGCCGTCGTGTCGGGGATGAAGTCGCCGTACTTGGCGTCGTCATTGTCGCCGACCTTGGACTGCAGGGAAATGGGCTGCTGCGCCATGCGGTAGACCTGCCGCACCTGCTCGGGCTTCATCTCCATTTCGACGGAGAGCTCCTTCTCGGTGGGCTCGCGGCCAAGCTTCTGGATGAGCTTCTTCTGCACGCGCATGAGCTTGTTGATCGTCTCGATCATGTGCACGGGGATGCGGATGGTGCGGGCCTGGTCCGCGATCGCGCGCGTGGCCGCCTGCCGAATCCACCACGTGGCGTAGGTCGAGAACTTGTAGCCGCGCTTGTACTCGAACTTCTCGACCGCCTTCATCAGGCCGGTGTTGCCCTCCTGGATGAGGTCGAGGAAGCTGAGCCCGCGGTTCATGTACTTCTTGACAATCGAAATCACAAGGCGAAGATTGGCCTCCACCATCTTCGTGCGGGCCTCCTGGCCGCGCTTGAGCACGGTGCGGAGCTCCTTGAAGGTCTCGCGGAACTCCTCCGAAGGCATGCCGAACTGCGCCTCGCGCTTCTCAAGCTCCACTCGGACATCCGCGAGTTCCGCGTTGCGGCGCTTGGACTCGGGCTTGCCGAGAAGCTCCATTTTGCGCTTCAACAATTGCTCATAGGGCAGGTAGATTTTCTCATCGGCCTCCATGCAGAGCGTCTCGAGCACCTTCTGCTTGAAGTTGAGGTCGATGAAGGCCTGTTTGAGCGCGGCACGGGCATTCTGCACACCCTTCTCTGCCCCACGAAGCTGCTGAGGCGTCGCCTTCTTGCGGTTCTTCAGCAAAGCGGCAAGCTTACTCTGAGCCTCGTCCAGACGCTGGGAGACCCCCTGAAGCATCTTGCGAAACGCCGGAAGCTGCTCCATATAGGCGTCGCGATTGTCGTCGAACTTATCCGTGACCACACGGTCAAAGCGCTCCTGCATGCCCTCGAGCTTGTCCAGAAGGCCCATGTACATCGCCGGCGTGAAGGCGAAGCGGTTGAACATGTC
Organism: bacterium; assembly: GCA_030537465.1. Taxonomy (GTDB): domain Bacteria; phylum Verrucomicrobiota; class Kiritimatiellia; order RFP12; family UBA1067; genus RUG572. Next base: position 1,046 of record JAUNMP010000211.1, on the reverse strand, counting down.
CTTCGTCTTCGCCTCGCTCTCCTCAATGCGCTGGCAGATGTCAACCTCCTGCTCGCGCGACAGGAGCGGCACCTGACCCATCTGGTGGAGGTACATGCGGATCGGATCGTCGAACATCTCCTGCGCCCGCGCGGCCTGCAGACGGCTATCGCCCTGCTTGTCCTTGTTCGCACGGTACGTCTCCACGTCCTCGGCACGAATCACGTCAACGTTCAACGCCTGCAGAATCGCGAGATACTCGTCGGCCGTGGACTCGTCCTGCACCGTGGCCGGCACAATCTGGTTCAGCTCATCGTAGGTGACATAGCCGCCGTTCTTCTCGGCGCGCTGCTTCACCTCCTGGATCACCGCGTTGCGCTCCTCCGCGCCAAGCACGCTGCGCCCCGCGTAGCCAGACATGTCTTCGGGATCGAACTCGTCCCCATAACCGGTCGACGGCAACGGCATCATGTCGTCGAGGGGCATGACCTCCTCGATGTCTGCCGCGTCGGGCATGTCCGCAGCGTCCGCAGGTGAATGCTCCTCGTCCTCCAGACGATCCGCCTCACCCGCGACCTTCTCTATATCCAAATCGCGGGCCTCAGCTTCGGCCTCTTCCGCTTCGGCCTCATCCTCGGCAGTCGCCTCGCGGAACTCCTGCTCCTCCCCCACGCCCTCTTCGAGTGTGGAATCCTCGCCAAAGGGCTCTTCCTGAAGCTCTTCTTCTACTTTTTTGTCCGATTTCTTCCGTTTCGCATTCTTCTTTTCGTCTGTCTTCGGCTTCGCCGCAATCTTCTTCGCCGTTTTCTCGGGCGCGCTTGTCTTCTTAATCTTCTTGGTTGCCATGACAGCTCCAGACTACAATTCCATTATATGCCAAAAAGTCAAGGGGGTAGGATAGCATTTAGTTCTCTAAATTGTCAAGGGGGTTGCCTTTAGAAAAAAAATTTGGTAGAATTTTCCCACTTTTCACCATCATAGTGGTTGAAATTAAAAAAGGAGAAAAGAGCTGTGACCAATTCCGCGCCCACCGCCGCCAAATCCGCCTACGCCGCCGCCGGCGTCAA
>JAUNMP010000435.1 GCA_030537465.1 bacterium | reverse complement strand
GGCGACGGAGTCGCCGGAATGTTCAACTGAGGAGGGTTTTGCAATTACCTCTAGAATGTCTAGTTGATCTAGAATCCCCATTGGCGATTACATTTTTTGTCATTTTTATCTTTCCCGTTGTCGTGGAAATAGGTTATACTTTGTTCCATCCAAAGGAAAAAACGAAAGGCTGACATCAAGTCAGAACAAATTAATGGCAAAAACAACCAAGTACGTGTACTTCTTCGGCGCGGGTCAGACTGAAGGCAACGCCGACATGCGCAATCTCCTCGGCGGCAAGGGCGCGAACCTCGCCGAGATGGCGAGCCTCGGGCTCCCGGTTCCGCAGGGCTTCACGATCTCCACCGAAGCCTGCACGCGCTACTACGACGACGGCCGCAAGATCGGCGACGACATCATGAACCAGGTGATGGAGTATGTCGGCAAGCTCGAGAAGTCCGCCGGCAAGAAGTTCGGCGACGCGAAGAACCCGCTTCTCGTCTCCGTGCGCTCCGGCGCCCGCGCGTCGATGCCGGGCATGATGGACACGATCCTCAACCTCGGCCTGAACGAGACGGTCGTCAACTCTCTCGCGAAGCAGACGAAGAACCCGCGTTGGGCGTGGGACTGCTACCGCCGCTTCATCCAGATGTTCTCCGACGTCGTCATGGAAGTCGGCAAGAAGCACTTCGAGAAGCTCATCGACGAGATGAAGACGAAGAAGGGCGTCAAGCTCGACGTCGAACTGACGGCGAAGGACCTGCAGACGCTCGCCGGCAAGTTCAAGGCCGAGTACAAGAATGCGCTCGGCAAGGACTTCCCGGATGATCCGAAGGAGCAGCTCGTCGAGGCGATCAAGGCCGTGTTCCGCAGCTGGGACAATCCGCGCGCGAACGTCTACCGCCGCGACAACGACATCCCCTACAGCTGGGGCACGGCCGTCAACGTCCAGATGATGGCGTTCGGCAACCTCAACGACAACTCCGGCACGGGCGTCGCGTTCACGCGCGATCCGGCGACGGGCGAGAAGAAGCTCATGGGCGAGTTCCTGATGAACGCCCAGGGCGAGGACGTGGTCGCCGGCGTGCGCACGCCGATGCCGATCTCCAAGATGGCCGACGTGATGCCCGATGTGTTCAAGCAGTTCCAGAAGATCTGCGCGACGCTCGAGAAGCACTACCGCGACATGCAGGACATGGAGTTCACGATCGAGAACAAGAAGCTCTTCATGCTCCAGACCCGCAACGGCAAGCGCACGGCGCGCGCCGCGCTCAAGATCGCCTGCGATCTCGTGGATGAGGGCATGCGCACGGAACAGGAAGCGGTGCTCATGATCGAGCCGCGTAACCTCGACACGCTGCTCCACCCGCAGTTCGACACGGTCGCCCTCAAGAAGGCGACGCCGATGGGCAAGGGCCTGCCGGCCTCCCCGGGCGCCGCGTGCGGCCGCATCGTCTTCAACGCGGCCGACGCCAAGGCGTGGAAGGAGCGCGGCGAGAAGGTCGTGCTGGTGCGTCTTGAGACCTCCCCCGAGGACATCGAGGGCATGAAGGCCGCCGAGGGCATCCTCACGGTGCGCGGCGGCATGACGTCCCACGCGGCCGTCGTGGC
>JAUNMP010000210.1 GCA_030537465.1 bacterium | reverse complement strand
GTTATCGCTGCGCGATAGGCCCTTGACAATTGTTCTCATAAAAGCATCTGCGTACCAAATTGGGCACCTCGAACGCCTGGACAGACCCACACTTATGCCCGAAGAGCCAGAAAATTACCCTTTCACGACCTTTTCAGACTACTGCCGCTCCCCTCAACCCAGCGACTGAATCGCCTGGCGCCACTTGGCCCGGACAACCCGCTGGGAGAGCGCCGCCTCATAATGATGACGACCGGCAACGGACAGTCTCACGCGAAGATCTTGATCCTGCAGAATCGGACGAAGCTTCTCGACCATCTCGGAAACATCGCGAGGGTCGACCACAAGCCCCGCCCTTCCAGAATCTACGAACTCCCGCTGAGGATCCTGGTCCGGCACCACGGTCACGCACCCAGAAGCCAGAGACTCGAGGTAGACGAGTCCATAACTTTCGATGAAGGACGGCATGATGAAGACATGGGCGGACTGCATCAGCCTCATCGCCTCCTCATGCGGCACCGACACCTTATGGTCCACCCAGTCGGGGAATTCAATCTTCCCGTCCACACAGTCGCTCACCACCGTCAAGCTGAAGTCACGGAGCCCTTCGTCTCTCAGTTTTGAGAGCGCCTCGAGCAGCGGAATCAATCCCTTCCGTCGCGCCGCGCGTCCGATAAAAAGAATCCGCACCGGACCAGGCGACTCCTGCTTCCGACGGATTCCGTCATCTGTGAGAAGCTCGTACTCGGGATGAACATAATTGAGGTCGTGAACCTTCTCGGCATACTCCGGGAACATTCTCCTCAGCAGATTCACGCTCGCCGTACCGCGAACGCCAATCACGGCGACCCTGCCGCCGAATCGTTCAACCGCCCGTATCCACAGATTGGTCCCGCCACGGCGGAACTCGGGATCCGCCTCTCCAGGCGTCTGGTCAAGAAAGAAGGTCTCCCAGATGACCTTCGCCCCCTTCGGCAACGGAGGTTCCAGTCCCTGTGAGATGACAATCTCCGCACCTCTACGTTTCAGCACCCAGGCCCGAAGACAGGCACACACGTGCGTGAACCACTCATAGACACGGCCGGACAGGAAATGAATCGAAACGTATAGGGCGCTGTAGACCAGATTGAAGAACCATGAATCGACAACCGATGCATGCAGATCCGGAAACTCCCGCACAAACGAAAGCTTCATCTGCCAGTCCGTGGAATTCGGGCGGCAGAACCAGCTGGGAGCATCCAGCCAGATGGAATGGCGTTCGTCGGTCATTCGCCGGATGTCCACTTCGGGTCTCTCCGAGACTCAATCTGACGGAAATGAAAATACGGAATTGCAATCCAGAACAGCGGCCAGGCATAACCAATCAAGCGGAAGCCGCTTCGACCGGCAAAGGGAACGGAGAGCCAGTAGATGAATCCGGCGATCAGGGCGAGCTGCACTCCCAAAGGGACGTTTTTCCTCATGGTCAGATCCCCTTTACCACAAATCCTGGCCTCAAACTTCAGAAGCAGGGTATACACCAATAGGAGTAGCGCACCAGGGAATGCCAGCAGCCAATGCCCAAATGTCGGCCAGACGGCACTTGGCGAGAACGAGTAGATGCCAACGGCAGATATGTTTCCAACCTGGAACGGCAGAGAGATCTGCCAGACTGGCTCGTCGGGATACATAAGCGGCAGCATCCGTGCATAGGCGTCGTTCCAAGGTGTCACGCCCAGGAGGTTTGCACATCCATTCGCCAGCGCCTTCGACAGCAGGTAGAGAGGAAGAGGCAGCCCAGTGACGGGACCTGGTGCACCATGTGAGACCCACGCGACCGCTGCGGATCCTGCAAACAAAGCCAGGAGCGACAACAAGGCGAGACGAAACTGACGACGTCTGATGGCCAATACAGTGAGCACGATGGTCAGAACCCACGTCGACTCCCGCGTCATCTGCAGGATGACCAGAAGGCAAAAAACAAGCGCCAACCGTCCCCCGAAGATGTGCCCTTCGTTCTCTCCTTCCCTGGCAACAGACTTCGGGGGAATCAAGACCAGGAACAAAACCGCAGAAACCGCCGTGGCAAAGAAATCATGCATGTAGCGGCCCGTACTCCAGGTCCACCAGATTGGCACGCACAGCAATCCGAAAACATGAAGTTCCCAGGCGAATTTTCGCCACCCGCAGGTCGTGGATTCTTCCAGAGAGGGCGGGAATACGCGCCGAAGGAGCAGAAGCAGACAACTTAGCAGTACTATGCCCGAGACAACATTGAGGACGACCCCGCACGACTCATGCGTCAATCCGAATCCCACAAGCGCCCGTAGAAGAAACGGGTGCAGAATTCGACTCGAGTAGGGGCGGCACACCTCCTGGACGTGCCCTTCGGTCATGTGGCGATAGGCATTTTCATCGATATCCGGCACGTGCGGCGCCATCAGCGCAATCCCCATCACAATCCCGAATGCCAGAATTGCCAAGAAAACACGAATGGACAGGCTATGCTTCATTCTTTCGGAGGAATGACCTTCCCAGCAGTTTCAGACCTTTACATCGGGGCTCTGAGGCAACGCCTTGAACCACTTCCCGACGAGGCCGCTCTTTGGGAAAAGCACAACCCAAGCGGTCAGGAAGAACAACTTGAAGTCCGTCCAGAATCCGTAGTGCTCGAGATAATACATCTCCAATGCACCCTTGTAGGGGGCAATCACCTTCGCATAGCATTCGTCGGGAGACAGCTTGGATTCAGAAATGAGCGTCTCCTCGTCGCGGAAGACGACACTGCCCAGTCCCGAAAGACCGGGGCGTACGGAATAGATGCGGTCCTTCACCTCCTGCGGATATGGCGCAAAGGTCTTGTCGACGAGCGGGCGCGGTCCGATGATCGTCATATCACCAAGGAAGATGTTGAAGAGCTGGGGAAGTTCGTTGATCTTGGTCTTGCGGAGGAACTTGCCGAACGGCAGCACACGCGGATCGCCGTGCGTGGTGTGGAGTCCCCCCGCCATATTCGGCGAATTGCGGAGCATCGTCGCGAACTTCAGGATCTTGAAGTGCTGGTTGTGGAAGCCGATGCGGTCCTGTCCGTAGAAGATGTCATGCTCGCCCGTGCACTTGAGGATGATGCAGACGGGAATGAGCAAAGGTGACAGCACCAGGATCGCAAATCCAGAGAGAAGGATGTCAAGAAGGCGTTTAATGAACCTGTACATTACATTCTCCCATCCAGGCTCTTGCCCTTGGAGATGTGATGGAAATTGGGGAGGTATTCTTTCAGGGCTTCGACAACATCGTCCTTTGTGGAACCAGGACGGTCGAACACTGCGTGGAGATTCGCAAAGATCGCCTCGACTTCCTCCACAGGGCGCCGCTTCGCATTCTTCACGACACCCAGGTTCACGAACGTCGTCTCGTCCTTCTCGTCTTGACTCGTGTAGAACTCCTCAAAGGTCTTCTCGCCATCGGTATCGCTGCCGAAGAATTCGACCGGATACCCCTTGGGAAAGGAAAAAGGAAAAGGGGAAAGTGAAAAAGGATCTTTTGAGGTGGAAGAAGGAGGAGTGGGAGGTGAAAAAGCGTGGTCGTTGATTTCTTTCATTGCGGACATGGCTTCGCCTGTGGAGGAACATTCGAGGCATCCGAGCCCCATGTCGTTGAGCATATCCTTGACCACCGCATCAAAGGGAATCATGTCCCTCGTCTCATCCAGCTTCGGATAGACGATGTCACCGGATTCCGCCAGCACCGAGGCTGCAAGGCAGAGTTCACCGGACTCGATCGGCGAGACGAAGAAACGGCGGATGCCGAGCGGGCACGACAGAGGCTGATGCTTCGCGATGCGGTTGAGCCATCCAATCGGCAGCGAACCGTTCGAGAACGCGACATTCGCGAAGCGAGCGGTCTTGATGGGCAGCTGGTCCGCATACGCCATGATCGTCTCCTCCATCAGCTTCTTCGTCGCGCCCATCACGTTCACGGGATTTGCCGCCTTGTCGGTCGACACGCAGAAGAATGCCGCGGGAGGATTCTCAAGCAGGAGGTCCAACAGCTTCTTCGCCATGAACACATTCGTCTCGCACATCGCCTCAATGGAGTGGACATCGCGTTCCGCCCGCACATGCTTGCGCGCCGCGAAGTTCGCCACGATGTCGAACGGACCATGGGCCTTGAAGAACTTCTCGAAGAGCCTGGACCCGAGGTCGATTGGCTCCGTGACGTAGGTCTCGGGAACCGTATACTCAGAGCCCGATCGGAGTTCGCGCGTGAGTTCGGTCAGCTGGTTCTCGTCAATGTCGACTACATATATGGCCGCGGGACGGAACTGCCTCAATGCCGCCTTGACGTAGTTGCTGCCAATCGTGCCGGCGCCGCCGATGACCAGCATTTTCCTGCCGTCAATCGCCGCATGCATTCTGTCAGAGTACTTCGCGAAGTCCGCCGCCAGCAGCGACTCGGGACGCTTCGTCATGTATTTGCGGACGAACCGCTCAATGTCGAAATCCAGCATGATCATCACCCCTTCCGTTCCTCGTCCCTGAAGCTTCTCAACGTGGCCTTCAGTCCCTCCTCGGCATCGACAGGCATGGCGGACCATCCGAGCGCCCGTTTGAGAAGCGAATTGTCCACGACTGAATTCTCCGTCAACTTCCCGAGCCGCTCCAGATTGAGTGGCAGATGCAGCACCGTGCCGAAGACTGCTGCGCACCGCATCAGCACCCGTGGCAGTCGCCACAGACGGGAAGGCTTTCCATAGGCCTCGGCAATGAGTTCGATGAGACGATTCGTCGACACCGGCGTATCGTCGCACATGGGATAGGTGCCATTCTCGCCGCGCTGGCATAGAGCCTCGACGACTGCGCAGATATTTCCGATGGAAGTAAACGACCGTCGGTTCTCGAAAGCCGCGAGAGGCCAGGGAATCCCCTTCTTGACGACCTGCACCAGCAGATTGAGATTCCCCTTGTTGCCCGGACCGTGGATCATCGCCGGTTCAAGGACGATGGCGCGACCATTCAGAAAGACCTCGGCCTCCCGTTTCGACTGCGCATAGGGCGTATCCCCATCCAGCGCCTTGATGCTGGAGAAATAGACAAAGCGGGGGACTTTACGGTAAACCGCCCCGAAGATCCTCTTTGTCAATCCGACGTTGACGTCGAAATAGACCTGCGGCTCCGTGACGTTCCGCGTATCATGCGCCTTGCCGGCAAGATGGACCACCGCGTCGTATACAGGTGAAGCGACAGTCGAGCCGAAGAACAAGCCCTCCAGGTCATCCCATGCGAAAGTCTTCGCATAGGGGACGTCGTCCCTTTTCGCGGCGGGGATGTCCAAGGCATCGCAGACATGCCCCTTCTCCGTCAGGAAACGGCAGAGATTGGTTCCCACGAACCCATATGCGCCTGTAATCAGAATCCTCATTTCATCAACCCCAGACGAGGAAGGATCACTTCCCAGATCTTGATGAGATACTTCGGCAGAAGCATCGGCCAGCAACAGAAGTAACCGTTGGCGCGGTTTCCCTTGATGATTTCGGAGTTGAGCCTACGCCGTGCGTCGACATCCCGCGTGGAGACGCCTCCTGTCCGCATCACCGTCGTACAGACGGGAATGTAGCGATGCGACATGCGGTTCCGACAGAAGAACCGAATGAGCAGCTCATAGTCCGCGGCGATTCTATATTCCGCACGACTGGGCACATAACCACCCCAGTCCGCGAAGCGGGTCTTTCGGATGAAGATCGCCGGATGAGGGGGCATGTATCCCCACTGAAGCATCCAGGGGCGCCAGAAGCGGGCAAAACAGACACGATGCGTCTTTCCGCCAAATTCCCGCACAAAGCGCACATTCCCGAAAACGCAATCCAGAGATGCCTGCTCCTGGTTCCTGAGGTAAGATGCAACTCGGGCAATGACGTCATCACCGTCAAGGTAGTCGTCCGCATTGAGGATGCCGACAAATTCCCCTCTTGCCATTCCTATGCCCTTGTTGATGGCGTCGTACATTCCCTCATCCCGTTCAGAGATGAAACGGAAAGACAAATCATCTCTGGAACTCGCGGCAAGATTCTCCTGGAATGCCTTAAGCATTTCGACGGTACCGTCCGTGCTGGCGCCATCGACAACAATGTAGTCTATGGAGACGCCCTTCTGCGCGGCAACGGAGGCCAACGCCGTCTGAAGCGTTGAGGCGCAGTTGAAACAGGCTGTCACTATCGAAATCGTCATAGACATAGAGCACGCACCATAAGAGGCGCATATTGCGTGAAGATTATATCATTTCCCGCGAATGCGCGGGAGAGTTTCGAGATTTCAACCCTCAAATGAATCTATTCAACCGCCTCGCAGTCGGCGGGGGAAATTGCCGTCTCAATGGCCTGGCCAAGGATCTCAAGATTTATGACAATGGTCGCGGAGGGTCCTTCTCGCTTGATGAATCCCTCAAGACCACGGAAAGGTCCGGACTTGACCCGAACAAGGTCACCCTTCTTGAACGGGTTGACGGTCCGCAATTCTGGCGCATTCCGCGCCGCACGTGATATCTGACGAAGCTGATGGACAGTCTCGCGGGGATTGAAAATGGGAATGGTCCGGACGAGCAGATTCGACTGCAGCATCTTCCGGCGGGCATCGGGATCGAGCCGCGTGAAGACATAGCCGGGGAACAGCGGCAGTTCCGTTCGAACCTTGCGCCGCTGCACTTTCGTGACCTTCACCCACGTCGGCAGGTAGTGAAGATAGTGATAGCCGACGAGAAGAGCCTCCACCTTCTTCTCGGTACGCGGTTTCACATGGAGAACATACCAGTCTCTGGACAGTGAGGAATTCAAAATAAGACCAGATTAAGCTTCCGAGAGTTCCGGGGCGTAGAGATTGCCCTGTTCGTCACGGAGGTCGGGGAAGAAGTCGAGTTGGAGGGCCTTCGCGAAGCGGGCGGCGGAGCCGAGGGTGATGTTGACGTCACCATGGAGCACCTTCACGACGTAGGGGCGCGAGGCGTTCATGCGTTTCGCGAGCTCGGTCTGTGACACCCCCAGCTCCTTCATCCGAAGGAGAATGCAGCGCAGAAACAGCGAGCCGACTTTATTTGCGGTATTCATCGGGTAGTAGGTTTTGAGTTCACGGATTCCGTTCTCGCAGCTCGGAGAGAACATCCTCCAATACATAGGCGTCACTCATCAACTGAAGCCCGGTCCTGGGCTCCGTCAACTGGCGGAAGACCTTTGTCGAGTAGAAGATATCGAGTGCACGCTCGGGCGAAACGGAGAGCTCTTTCGCCAACATCATGATGATCGTCGACTGCTTACGCCAAAGGACGTTGTCACGCATGACGGGCCCCCTTCGACTTCACGGGCGAGCTCCCCCTGAACGTGAGAAATGCGTCGATCATCGTCCCTCCTCCCAATTCAGCAGAGTCTCGATGATGTCTTCGGTGATCCATTCGCGACTTTGGGTGTGGAGCACTTCGTAACGCCTGATCAGGCGATTGTGGATCAAATTCTGCGCCTTGAGCCGATCATGCATCTCACGACTCGTGATTCCGAGCTTACTCGCAGCGGACTCAATTGCCATCACGGCGAAGTGTATACGCCGACCATCAAAAGTTGAAAGCAAGTTCGAACGAGTCTTCATGGCTCAGCCCTCCCCAATACCGTTACAAAAGCAGCGAGAGGCGCCGTCTCAACGCATCTCGCAAGCTCGGTCTGCGAGACGCCCAGCTCCTTCATCCGAAGGAGAATGCAGCGCAAAAACAGCGAGCCGACTTTATTTGCGGTATTCATCGGGCCCTATTGTATCATATTTGGTACAGGAGTGGCGGAGAGAGAAGTTGAAATTTGTAGGGCAGTAAGTTGTAGAGTGAGTGCTGGGGAAAGCAAGGCAAAGCATAGCAGAGCCCCCCCATCAATGACAACTTCCGACACAAGGGATAAGTGCAATGAACTGGATCTATTCAACATAAACCCCAACTTCTTTCAATACCTGGCGCTGAATTGTCTCATCATCAACACCATAAGACTTAAGTTTGATTCCCAAAAACAATTGTAGCATTGAGAGCTTTCGCAACATCGTCGCCTTTGCGGACTCTTCACCGTGCGATTCAAGTAGAAGCACGATGCGTTTTGTCAGAGCACGATACACGAACTCCAATGTCCCAACAAAATCAAGCGACTTGAAATGCGCCTCGAACATTCCCTTATCCCAAATCGACAGGTAATCCCAG
>JAUNMP010000209.1 GCA_030537465.1 bacterium | reverse complement strand
CAGGTTCCAGAACTGCCGACCGACTCAGATTTGGGGATAGTCCAGAAGTTCAATCAGCCGCTCTAGAGCGCATGGCGTTTTTAAATGGTGAGTCATAACTTCGTTTGCCAGCACCTTTTATGGTTTTGGCCTACTCCTCGCAATCACCATCCCTGCCCGGAACTCGGAACCCAGCCCTTCCTTCCGTCAAGAACCGCCTCAAAGCGCCATTCGTCATCCATTCAGGGCCTATCAGGACACCTGTCCAAGACAACGGAACTCTCATCGAGGCCGCCCAAAATGACTGCGTCATCTTTTCCTTTCGCTATGTCACAGCATGCCCCTTTTCGCAAACAGATGAACCGCCTTGCGTGGCTTGAGATATAAGTCCGCCTGAACCTCGCAAACGGTCTTTTCAGGACAACGCGCCGCCGCCCACAGGCCGATCGACCGCGCCAGCATCATCGCGGTCTGAAGCTGCGGATTTATCCGTCGAGCCGTCTTGTCTTCGAGAGGATTCAGGTCGAAATTATAGTACCATCACATGTCAGAATTCGTGCCACAAAACTCGAATCAATTATGCATAAACATGCGTTGCATATTCTGCCGATTTAGCGATCAGCAAGTACCTTTTAGCACGAGCTTCTGCTTCTTCGGCATGCTTCTTGGCCAGTTCAGCGCGTTCGTCATCCTTCTCAGATGCGGCGCGTTCCGCCTCTGAAGCAGCCCTCGCAGCGCAGGATGCGGCAAGCTCTGCCATGTCCGCACAATCCTTTGCCACGGAAGCGACCCACCGTAAATGAGCTGCCGGGTCTGTTGAAAACCGGGTCCCCCTTCCGAGTCCATCAAAATGCGGATTCAAGGCAGACCTTTCAGCAATGCGCTTAATCTGATCTTCATCCAAGGTTGCCGCGGCACATCGCACTTCAAATATTGAGTTGTATTCTTCAGCCCAGTGATACTGACAGCACCATCCCATCGACACGCTTTCGGTCAAACCGAGTTCGTCTAACTTCTTACCCAGTTCATGCGACGAACAGATCATCATCGCCCAATGTCCACACCTGAACTTCTTAAACACTTCCACGGGGCAACGCGAACTCAGTTGTGGACTCTGGCAAAACAACGAACAAAGGTCCTCTACTTGAAATTGATCCCACTTATCACACTTCTCGGCCAGCACCTTGCTGTTTGAACGATGAGAAAGCAAATAATACCAATCATCTACCGTTAATTCACAGAACCGATTGCAGAGCGGGGACAATCTATCGGGATATCCTCTTAGGCGTTTCACCAGCTCACCTTTCGTCATCTCCCTCAATGCGTTAGCCAGTGTTACGTCATCGTAATCATTTGCCAACTCCTGGTCTAACGAACCCTGACGCCAACATATCTCACTATGCTCTTTCATGTTTTTGTCTCCTTACTTCTCATGCCGGCCCGTGGGGCTGTGGACGCAGCCGGAGTCGATCGAGGTCAACCCGCAATGCCTACATTTCGTACTCATTTTAAGCATCCCTCACTTGTTCACTTTGCAACATTATACCAAAAATCCAAAGTCTGGATAGCCAAGTTCAAAGGCGACACCTTAGCCCTCCTCCACTGTGGCGCGTGCTCAGGAGCGGGCCATCCATGACCGTCGGCCTCTTAATCACCTCATGCTGACACGGGTTCCCCAATCAACGGCACAATTCCCGTCACTGGTCAGCACCCACATCACAGGATAGGACGGCGCATGCTCGGGGTAGGTGCCGTCGCCGTCGGTGAGATAGATCAGAAGGCTGGGTTCAATCTCGGGATGCTCGTCGACATATTCGAAGACCGGACGGAAATCCGTTCCTCCGCCGCCGGTCACTTCCCGTTCGCCGGCAGGATCGAACGGATGGCAGTCGTCGAACTTCTCGACCTTGCCGATCTTCGCGTCGCACTGAATCACCGTCAGCTCGTACGCACCAAAGGAACCGAGCAGACCGTTCAGCTCGGAGAAGAACCTCGGCAGGTCTCCTACAGTCGATCCGCTCGTATCCACCGCCACCACGGCCCGCAGACACTCCGTGCGCTGACTCTGAAGGTAGAGCCCCTGCCAGACATGGCGTCTCGCGGGCGGCAACCACCGCCGACTCCCCCCATAGCAGCTGGTGACGAACTGCGCGAGCAGCTCGCGCCAATCGATCTCGGGCTTGAGAATCTGCCCGACAAGTCCGGCGAGATGTCCCGGCAGGGTCCCTCGCGTACGCTCGTACTGCTGCACCACCGACGTCAGACGCTCGCGGCACCGTTCCTCAGTCCCGGGCTTGACCTGCGGATCATATTCGGGATCCCGCCCGATCCCCTCCCGTCCGGGAAGGGCGTCGGACGCGTCCCCGCCGTTCTTTTCCAGGTGGCTGTCAAAGCTTCCGCCCTCGCCGCGATGGATGTGTGCCGACTCGTGCGCGCCGCTCGTCTGGGAATTCGCCCAAGCGTCGAGCTGCCCCTTGGCGAACCGAGGGTACCGCTCGTAGATCTCTTCGGCCGACAGCCCCCTCCAATACGGATCGTGCGGAAGCACAAAGGGCGCCTTGAGCTTCGCGTCCGTGAGAATGAAGTGGATCTCCAGATCCGCCGCGACGTTGAAGAGTTCCGGATCGCGGTCCTGCCGACGCGCGAAATGCAGCAGCACGCAATGCCAGGCCTCGTGCGCCAGCACGAACAGACGCTCGTCCTTCCCAAGACGGGAATAGAACTCGACGTCGAAATAGATCCGGTCGCCGTCTGTCGCCGCCGTCTCCAGGCGTTCGTCGTAGACCGGAACAATGTCGAGGCGCATCAGTACGCCGCCGATGAAGGGCATCTTCATCAGCTGCCCCTGCCGGTCCTGTGCAATGAGCTCAGCGGCCTTTTTCTTGCGCCTGTCGACCTCTGCCGGACTGAGACGCGAAAGCTCCTTCGGCTCTGCCATGTCGCTCCTCACAGGCTGACGTGCTTGCGAAGCGCCTTGCCGTGCTTGTCGGACCAGGACTGGTAGTCCTTGTGCAGAAAGAGCCGGTCGCAGGCATCCGACTTCGAAATGACGCCGCCACCGGACATGGCGTCCATCATCAGCATCGACGCGAAATCGCTCGGGAGCGCCTTCGCGATGCGATAGAATCCGTCAAGGCGGCGCGCGGCGTCCGCGTCGGACGTACCGCGCCAGACATAGTAGGCGACGGCCGAGCACAGCGCGTACTTCATGTCCGCCCGCTGCGGGACGGCGATCTCCTTCTCGGGACTGCACATCATCTCAAGGGCGTCGTCGAACGACGCGGACATCTTGCGGAATTCCATGAATTCGACGCCGGCACGGTTGCCGACGAGGCCGTAGACCATCTTGCGGACGATTTCCTCCGGCTCCGCGGCCATGATGTCCAGCATCCGACTGACGCGTTCCCAGGCACGGGGCGAAGGCCAGCCGCGCTCGAGATTCTCGTCCTTCTGGTTGAACAGCATTCCTGGACGGAACCGCAGGAAGCCGATGAGGGACGGCTGGATGTCGGAGACCCGCGCCCAGGAAACCCAGCTCTCGACGTCCTCGGACAGTTCGACGTGCATGAAGCGATTGGCGAGGGCGGACGACATGGTCGTCGCGACGGCGCGGTCCTCGGTGCGGTTGCCGGCCGCGCAGATGTACCAGCCGTCCGGAACCGTGTACAGATCGCCAAGCCGGCGGTCCAGGATGAATTCGTAGGCCGCGACCTGCAGGGATCGGTCCGCCGCCGTGATCTCGTCGAAGAGAATGACGCCGCGGGACTTCGGATCCCGAGGCCAGTCCGCGGAGACGAGCCATTCGACGCGATCGTCCTTCGGGACCGGAAGTCCGCGAATGTCAACCGGCTCGCGCTGGGCGAGACGGACGTCGATGAACCCGATGCCGAGGTCTTTCGCAACCTGCCGGAGGATCGACGACTTGCCGAGGCCGGGAGCACCCCAGACCATCAGCGGAGGGAGGACCTTCGCAAGCTCGGGCTTGTTCTCGAGGGCCTGAAGCTGCAGCTTGAGGATGTGCTCGAGCTGGCTTCCAGAGATCTTGTTATGAGTATCGATTTTAGTTTCCATAGTCTGTCCTTAACACTGAATGTACGATCAGTCCTCAAGATACCACGCCCTGGTACTTGACAAATTCAAACCAGCCGACCCTGTTGTAACGAATCGGGTTATTCGCCCTCCAATCCAACTCGTCCGACCATCTCAACTCGAAGTGAGTGTCTTCAAAGGTCTTACTGCTCGCCGACTTCACATCGTCCACCATTTCATGCGAAATGTAACCGCATGACCCGACATCGTAGCCGCCGGACGCGATAACGAGACCGTACGATCGGCGGACACTTCCCTGTCCGCCGATCGTATGGACTTCGTACGGAAGGCCGCGTCCTCCTTCGCGAATGTCACGGAACGACAGGCCCCATGTCGTTTCCTGATCGGGGGTGCAACCGAACGTCTTCAGTATCGGCTCCAGTTCGTCACGAAAACTCGCGTAACAATAATTCGGCCGATATGTCAGATACCACAACAGGTTCCGGCCCTGGCGGTCGACACAGTCCCGGCAGATTCCGGGATTCGCCTTCTCGGCCTCGGCCAGCACGGATCGGACGACTTTCGTCGGCCAATGTGCACACGCATAGAACAGGAGCGCCTTCTCGTCAAATTGCTTGGCGAACGCCTTGTCCGTGCGAATGAGATAAAACAGAATGCGACAGGATTGTTCGTGGAGAAGGGCCACCAGCACGCGCGCAGTCGGCTTCCGCCCGGTCAAGGTCATGTTCAAGGCAAACTGCGAAACATTGTCCTTCCGCATCGCCTCGTCAAGCGCCGCTTCAGCCGGCTTCGGATTCCTGCCCGCGCCCTTCAGAAACAATCCGGCGTCCGAACACCGCACGTATTCCCAGCCCGGCTTCTGGTTCTCGCAGTACCAGCGCCTGGCGGACGGGAGGTCTAGCAGTCCTTCTGGGACGCGCTTCATCCTTTGCACCACACAGTCGATCGGGAACCGCCCGAGCACAAAAGTGCGAAACAGAAGTGACCGCGTTTCCCTCGGTAGCGACCGGTCAGTCAGCGCCTTGTCAAGTAGCAGCTCGGCCGGACCGAACGGATCCTCTGGCGACGACGGACGATAGCGCTGTGCCGCAAGACAGACAATTCCCGACTCTGGATCGTTCTTGAGCAGCTGCGGAATCTCCGCGAGTTCCGGAACCGGTCTGAGATCGACCTTCGCCTTGGACTCGTCAAGCGAAGGCCACTGCGTCGACTTTTCCGACAGCTCCCGGACGAACGCGACATAATCCTTCCAGGAAAAGCCGTACGCACACTTCCGGTCCATCCGTCCGCCCAGCGATTCCAACACGTCACAGAAGGCGGACGCCTCGTCGTACCCACGAAAGGACAGGTAAAAGTACGGTGTCAGGCCGAGACCGTCCGCCTGCCAGCACTTCCTGAGATCCTTGCCCAAAAACGAAACAACCCATTTGAAGTGTGCACAGGACCTCGCATGCACAATGGCATACAGAAGCATCTCACGCACGGGGAACACCGCCTTGATCTTCTCGTAGTTCCGAATAAACTCCTCGCAGCCCCGACGCGCATCCGTCCCCGCAAGGACCTTTCCCGCAGCTAGCTTAAGGGCGAATGACTTATTCCCATTCGCCTTCTCCGAGGACTCGAAAAATTCTGCATCGAAGTTACGAACATCCTCCCACCCCTTCATGCGCGTCTTGACGACCAGCCAGGCTAGGCCCCATAGCTCACCACGCGAGATGATGTTATACCAGGCCGCGGCACGTTCCCGGGCCGTATGTCGCCCGCGCGGTGCGGTCAGCACGCGGACACTGTCACCTCCCGGGAAATGCTTCCACCAAAAGGCCTCACGGTCTTTGTATTCAAGCGTGCCGACAACCCCAAGAATAGGCGCGCACGCAAACAAATCAAGATTCGTCGTTTCTGTCATAACACCAACATTTCAAATTTCTAGTGTTTTACTACAAACACAAGGAGCTTGTCAATCCTATTCCTCCTCCGTCATCAGCTGCTCCAGCGTCGGGATCAAGCCCATCTCCAGCGCGAGTTCGGAATCGACCCAGGCGATCATGTTCCCCTCCGCATCAAGCGACTCCCAACCGCTGCCCGTGACATGAAGGTTGAAAAGACCCTTCTCGCACGCCAATAGGGCCGCCTTCTGCTCGGGATCGAGATAAGACAATGCCACATCCCGAATCTCTTCCGGCACGCCGTAGTAGGCCTCGGCAATCGCCCCCGTGATCGCCCCGAGCGTATCGGAATCGCCGCCAATCGAAATCGCATTGCGAATGGTGTCCGTGAAGCTGCGCGATTCGAGGAACGCCACGATCGCCTGGGGGACGGTCCCCTGACACGATTCGTCGAACGCGTAGCCCGGGCGGATCGCGTCCAACGTGAAGTCCAGCGGACGGTAATGCGCTTCCGCATACGCGCGCAGCTTCTCCTTGCCGATTCCGCGGCGGGCCAGGAAGACCAGCGCCGCCACAATCTCCGCTCCTGCGAGTCCCTCGGGATGGTCATGCGTCACGCGTGTCACCTCATGCGCCATCCAAACGGCCTCCCGTAGGGTCTTCGCCGCCCATCCGCAGAAGCTCACGCGCATCGCCGCGCCATTTCCCCACGACTGATAGGGCTTCGGACACTTCTCCTCCAGCCAGTCCACGAACATGCCGCCGTATCCCGCGTCGGGATAGCGGCGGCCCCATGCCTGCATCTTGCGGGCCGCGGCTTCGGCAAGGTCGACGCCCTTCTCCCGATGCTCGAGAAGCGCATCCCCGACCGCAAGCGTCATGACCGAGTCATCGGTCGGACAACAGTCTGGATGAAAGAACACGAAGTCCTTCGACTTGACGTTGTCGAACTCGAACCGAGAACCGACAATGTCACCAACAATTGCACCAATCATTCCATTTCCCTTACCACTGAGTTCATGTAAAAGTCAAGTATAACTCCCGGGGGGCTTCGCAGACGACCTCTTCTTTTTCTGGTTCCGCAGTCCCTTCAACCACTCATTGTAGGCTTTAATCTGGCGTTCGCCGAATTTCCTGCACGTCCTGGCATAGAAGCCCTCGCATTCGTCCAGGTAGTGCGAATAGACGTCATCGTCATCGACTTCCTCGTCTGGCGAAAGTCCCAATTCCTCGCGGAAAGCCTTTCGAGCACGTTCCATCTCAAAAGGGTCTACAAGAAAGCTGACGATCTTGTTTTTCTTCACCTCAAAATGGTAGATTTCCCGAAAATCCCAAGGATGATACCAATAATGCCCGTCAAGAACATATCCACCTGGGACCAGAAACCTTTTCAGAAGTAAAATGAGGCTCTTCAACATCTGTTCCGGTCGCGCCAGGCAATAGGGCATTTCACCCGCCCCCAGACCGCGATCGCAGTCTGTCAGGAAAACCGTGGAATAATCCCCCTCGGGACAATTCGGTCCCCGGGGATTTTCGTCGAGGTACTGCAAGTATTGGTCATGCGACATCTCCCCGTCGTCATCCGTCTCGTCGATGTGGAAGACGGACAGAACGTCCGTCTCCCGGATCTTCTCGACAAATTCTTCCGAAAGATGAGGCCGAATCAGCAGACTCCCATCCGAACTGACAGATGTGCTCATCTCAAACCTCCCTGTCCAGAGTCACTGAACCTCGGCAAGAGCGATATACATGCCATCTTCAGTCCGGTATTCGGCATGAATCTTCGGCGGATTGTCTGCGAAGAACCAGGCCGCCAGAAGCGTTTCCCTGTCCGAATCATCAATCAGCTTTCCATACTTTTCCTCGGCCCATGCAAGCACCTCCTCCTGGCTTCCACACGGAGCGCCCTCAATCCGTTCAACCTTCGCATTGTAGCATGTCAGCATTTCCATCTCTTCAATCCTTTTTTGATTTGAACTCTCTATTTGTAATACGCAATCATCTCCGTCAACTTACAAGACAGTCATAAAAAAGTCTTACCCATTTGAAATGGATAAGACTTTTCATATGGATATAATCCATGCAGACCCAATCACTGTACCCAATCAAATGCCTTCAAATCCAACAGATCGTCGATTACAGTCTTCAACCTTTGGGAAATATTTTCAACGGACAACTCCATATCCTCTGGGAAGAGAAATTTCACGATATTTCCCGTATCTGGGTTTTTCAATTCGTTCTCCTGAACGATGTGGTATGTCAGTTTCCACGCTGAATAACTCTGAAAACGATGGCGCTTCTCCGGATTATAACTGTTATAT
>JAUNMP010000208.1 GCA_030537465.1 bacterium | reverse complement strand
ATCAGGCGACGGAGTCGCCGGAATGTTCAACCGAGGAGGGTTTTGCAATTACCTCGTAGCTCAAAGGGGTTCTCGGAAATGACCACCATAAGAAGAACTGGGCGATCCATGTGTGCGCGGGTAGCGCTGTTTGCCATGATGGTGGCGTGTCTGTCGGGATATGGCGCCGTCACGGCCGAGTCGGCCGATGTCCGGGTCACGACCGGATGTGATACGCTGAGCTGGAATACGATTGTCCCTGGTGACGGACGCGTCCCCAGCTGGGATTGGCCTGAAGGCGCCCGTTTCGCCGTTGTGCGGATTCGACGCTCGGATGGCACAGACGTGGAAAGGCGTATCGACCGGGAGGGAACGGCGCGCGAGGGGGCCTGTCCGTTGGATCTCCCGTGCCCGATGAAGCCGGCCGACGAGGCCGTGCTCGAGTTTTCGGTCGCGTTCTTTGCCGCGGAAGGCGGTACGGAATCCCAGGTCGGCGCGGGACTGGTCGCCCGTGGTGTTGGGCTTGTGGGAGGAACTGGTGGCGCAGGGGCCGATGTGTTGCCGACAGGGACCGCGAATGCACGCTGGTCGCTGGTGGATTGTCGCACCCCCGTGCTGCCTGTTCCCGAGGGAACGGCATCGGTCACTGCGGGGGAGCGTACGCTGGAACTCACGCATGTGCCGGGGTGGGTCGCACTGCCCGCACTGCAGGTGGGGGCATCCATCTCGCTTTCGCTCGCTGGCGAGTTGTCTTCGGATGTGAGCATTACGCGTACCAGCACGGGGCTCACGGTGATTTTGAGGTAGTCGGTGGTGAAAGGCTTCGAAATGAAGAAACTTGTCCTGTTGTCCGCGCTGGTCGGCGCAGCCTGCGCGAGTGCCGATCCCGTCGTGAACGTCCAGCTGATCCGGCAGCTGCGTCCTTGGTCCGCGAAGATCGCCGTCGAGTTCACGTTGTCGGGCTTGTCCCCGAACGGTGCCGCCGCGCTGACGGCGCGGGCGTATGACGGCGCGTCCGAACTCGGGGAGATTCCGGCGGATGCCATCTCCGGCTGGCGGACGGCGTTCGACGCAGAGCGCACATACCATGTCGAGATCGATCCGGCGCGGTGTCCATTTGCGGCGCACGGGCGCATCCGGGATTTCCGCGTGGCCTTCACGGCGACGGATTCGCCGTACCGCGCCGAACCGCTGTACCGCATCGTCGACCTGACGGACGGCTCGCACCGCGACATCACGGAGACGGACGTGGTGAACGGTCGTTACGGGGCGTTCGAGACGCATCCGGCCTGGTTGCAGGACAAGGTCGTCACCGCGCTCGGCGGATCGACGCTGTTCCTCACCGGCATCACGAACGACACCTCGTTCGTGACCGACAAGCTGCTGCTGCGGCGGATGAAGGCCGGCACGTATGCCGTCGGCGCGACGGTGAGCACGGGCTATCCCGTCCACAACGCGGCCTTCACGAAGGACTACTGGATCGGTGTGTTCGAGATCACCTTTACCCAGTGGAACCGCGTCACTGGCGGTTCGCTCTCCGACACCTATCCGACGCGGCCCGCCCAGGGCCAGAAGACGGTGACGTATGACACGGTCCGTGGCAAGGCGGCGGACAACCCCGACTACGACTGGCCGACGGGACGGCAGGTGGCTCCCGGCTCGTTCATGGGCAAGCTGCGGACGCTGACGGGGCTGGATTTCGACCTGCCAACCGAGGAACAGTGGGCCGCGGCCGCATTCGCCGGCGCCGCGGGAGCGACGCACTACGACGGATCCTCCAGTTCCGCCAATGACGCGAGCAATCCGGCCTGGTATCTGGGGCGGAGTGCAGCCAACGGCACGACCACGGGTACGCCATCCGGCGGCACGGCGCTGCCGGGTAGCTACTGGCCGAACGGCTACGGCCTCTACGACATCCTCGGCAACGTGCGCGAGATGGTGCTCGACTGGTACAAGGCGGGCAACATCATTGCCGGTGCGACGCTGACGGACTGGGAGGGCGCGACGTCCGGCACGAACCGCGGCATCAAGGGGGGCTGTGCGTCGCAGTCGACCGGCGGCGGGCTCAAGTTGACCGGTCGCGCCTCGACGGAGGATATCTTTCCCAACGAGTGCGCGGCCGCCACGGGCTTCCGTGTCTGCCTGACGGAGAAGTAGGGCGAGGTTTTTGTCTGATCGTTTTTCAAAAGAGAGACTCTTGAAATGAAGCATATGCTCTTTGCGGCGGCGATGACCGCGGTGGCGTGTTCGGGTGTGACGGTGCGTGACGTGCAGGTGAGCCAGCACTGGCCGTGGTCGGACAAGATCAATGTCGACTACACGTTGGCGGACGTGACGGAGGCCGTCGAGGTGAACGTCCACGCCTACAGCGGCGGCACGGATCTGGGCGTCGTCCCCGACGTGGCCCTGGTCGGGCCGCGCCATGCGGTGAAGACGGCCGGCACGTATCGTGTGACGATCGACCCGTCCCGTTGCCGGTTCGCGGACTACGGCGTCATGGAGAACTTCCGCGTGGCGGTGTCGGTGGACACGTCGACGCTTGCCCATGCGGACGAGACACTGTACCGCATCGTCGATCTCACGAAGCCGAATACGTACGTGGACGTGACGCGGGCGGATATCCTCGACCGTCTGTATGGCGACTACGAGACGCAGCCGGCCTGGCTGGACGGCAGCGTCAATGCCGTGCTTGGCCCCGCGAACCTGTTCCTCACCGGCATCACGAACGACACGACGCTCGTGACCGACAAGCTGCTGCTGCGGAAGATCAAGGCCGGTTCATACGAAATCGGAACCGGAACCGGAACCAGCGACGACTTTCCGATCCACACGGAGGTACAGACGAAGGACTACTGGATCGGCGTGTTCGAGATCACCTTCGATCAGTGGAACCGCGTCACCGGCGGGAACCTGTCGAACTCGTACATGACGCGTCCCGCCGGCGAGACGACGCAGGTGACGTACAACACGATTCGCGGAAAGGCGGCGGAGAATGCCGACTACGACTGGCCGACGGGGCGGAAGGTCGATCCGAACTCGTTCATGGGCAAGCTGCGGACGCTGACGGGTCTCGCATTCGACCTGCCGACGGAATCCCGGTGGGCGATTGCGGGCTATGCCGGGTCGAAGGGAACGAAATACTACAACGGTCTCACGTGCGAGACCCTGGCGCAGACACTGGGGCGGTGCAGTCCGAACAGCTCGACGAGTGGTTTTCCGATGGGTGGAACGGCGCTCGTTGGCCGCTATCTGCCGAACGGTTTCGGCCTCTACGACATGCTCGGCAACGCGCGCGAGATCGTCCTCGACTGGTACGCGTCGGGCAACATCACCGCCGGTGCGACGTTGACGGACTGGGAGGGACCCGTCTCCGGCACCTATCGCGGCATCAAGGGCGGCTGTGCAGGCCAGTCGGTCGCCGGCGGCATGGTTCTGACCCAGCGCTCTTCGAGCGATATCACGCCCGAGAAGAGCAAGGGGGTCGACACCGGCTTCCGCGTGTGTCTCGTCGAAGAGTGAGTGGGAACATGAAGATCAGATGCATGTTGTTCGCGCTGGTCGCATGTGCCGCACTGTGCGCGGGCGCCGATACGCTTGATGTCCAGGGACTCGTCGACGCGGCCGCGGCGAAGGGCGGCGGGCGGGCGACGGTGCCGGCCGGAACGTGGCGGACGGGGCCGATCCATCTGCGCAGCGGCGTGGAACTACACCTCGCGGAGGGTGCGGTTCTGGACTTCTCGACGAATCCGGACGATTACCTGCCGAAGGTGAAGACGAGCTGGCAGGGCGAGGAGATGGAGGGCCTCTCCCCACTCGTCTACGCGTACGGCGTCACCAATGCGGCGATCACCGGCACGGGCACGCTGAAGACGGAGAATGGTCCGTGGAAGACCTGGTTCAAGGCGAAGGGCGGACGGCTCCGTCCGCAGTTCATCCAGTTCTTCCTCTGCAAGGACGTCCGGCTGGAGGACTTCAAGGTGCGCGGGTCGCCGTTCTGGACGATCCACCTCTATCGGACCGACGACGTGCTGGTGAAGGGGCTGGATGTCTCCGCTTTCGATTCCACGGGGCTCGGGATGATGAATTCGGACGGCATCGACGTCGAATGCTCGAGCCGCGTCCGGATCGTCGGCTGCACATTCGACCAGTCCGACGACGCGATCGTCCTCAAGTCCGGACGCGACGAGGACGGCATTCGGCGCGGCATCCCCACGGCGGACGTGCTGGTGGAGGACTGCACGGTGAAGCGGGGGCACACTCTGCTCGGCATCGGCAGCGAGGTGGGCGGTGGCGTCCGCGACGTCACGCTGCGCCGTTGCCGCGTCCGGGGCGAGGTGCACCGACTGGTCTTCCTGAAGACGAACGCCAAGCGGGGTGGGTACATGCGGAACGTCGTGGTCGAGGACGTTGAGGCGGACGCCGTGCGGGATGCCGTCGTGAGCCTGACCGCGAACTACTGGTACCGCCCCCGTCCGGGGACGAAGAACCTGCACCGCACGCCAATTCAGGGCGTGCGTGTCAGTCGGGTGCGCGTGAAGGAGGCCGCGGTCGGAATTGAGCTCCACGGCGATCCGCAGCAGCCGGCCGAGGATGTCACGATCGAGGAGCTGGACATCGGACGTGTCACGCAACGCGTCTTCGATGCGGTCAACGTCAAGAACCTGCGCGTGGGCGGTTATCGGGTCGAGGAACCGCCGCAGGGGGTGGACTGCCCGAAGATCGGTGGACAGGAGGGGGATCCGAAACCGTCCGCCTCCGTGTCGGCGAAGTCCGGCCCGGCTCGGATCGTCGCGAAGAAGGGCGGGGACATCGTCGCCCGCGTCCGGGCGGACTTGTCCCGTCCCGTGCTCGCGAACGCGGAGAAGATGGTCTGGGACGCGACGCTGGCGGATCTGACGCGACTGGACCGTGCGGCGGATGCGAAGTGGACGGCCTGCCGCGACGCCGCGGCGGTTCAGAGTCTGCAGGCCGACCTGCATCGGCGCATGACCGACGCGATCGGCGGTTTCCCCGACCGGACGCCTTTGAACGCCCAGGTGACGGACGTCGTGCCCCGTGACGGCTACCGCGTCGAGAAGGTCTACTTTGAAAGCCTGCCGAAGTTCTACGAAACGGGCCTGTTCTACCGTCCGGAGGGACCGGGACCGTTCCCCGCGGTGGCGATCGCATGCGGGCACAGCGGCAACGGCAAGGGCGCGCGGGACTATCAGCGTGCGTGCGTGCAGCTTGTGCAGGCGGGCATCGCCGCGTTCATCTACGACCCCGTGGACCAGGGTGAGCGCATCCAGCTGGCGGATGGCGGGAACGTGCACGGGCACAACCGCATCGGCATCCGGGCCGCATTGCTCGGCTGGAGCATGGCGCGTTTCCGCGTGTGGGACGCGATGCGCGCGCTCGACTATCTGGCGTCGCGTTCGGACGTCGATACGGGCCGCCTCGGTTTCATGGGCAACTCTGGTGGCGGCACGCTCACGTCCCTGACGATGGCCCTCGACGGCCGTATCCGCGCGGCCGCGCCGTCGTGCTATCTGTCGACGCTGCGCGCCGTGTGCGAGGACTGTGGACCGCAGGACGCTGAGCAGAACATTTTCGGACAGCTCGCGTTCGGGCTCAACCACCTGGGCTACGTCGCGCTGCGCGCGCCGCGGGCGACGCTGATGGTGTGCAAGGAGAAGGACTTCTTCCCGATTCGCGGCGCGCGGGAGACGCGGAAACTGGCGGGAGACGTCTACATGGCGGCGGGGCTCGCCGAGGCCTGTGCGATGTTCGTGGCGCCGGGTGGACACGGATGGGCGGAGTCGACGCGTACGGCGTCCGTCGCCTGGATGCGGAGATGGCTGAAGGACGAGCCGGATGCCTTCGGCGAAGACCGTTACGAGGCCTTCATCGCCAAGGACGCGGGATTCAAGCTCACGGCGGTGGACTTCGGACTCAATCCCGGCTTTGAGGTGTCGCCCGGTGGCAACGTCCGTAATCTGCCCGGCGCGGTGACGGCGTACGACCTGATGCGCGCGGAGGCAGTCCGGCAGGAGACGGCTCGTCCCGCGCTGACGGCCGAGGGCGTGCGGTCCGTGGCGGGCATCCGTCCGGTCGCGGAGCTTGGCGTGCGGGAGCCGGTGAAGCATCTGGCGTCGAAGGCGGATGGCTATGTGTCCGTACCGTGGACGCTCGACGTGGACGACGGCGTGACGTTGACTGCCGTCGAGCTGCGCCCCGAGGGGGCGACGACGGGGGCGCCGGTCCTGCTTCTGCCGTCCGAGGGACGGGAATCGGTTGCCGCGCGGGTGATCGAGTTTCTGAAGAACGGTCGGCGCGTGTTGGTCGCGGATCTGCGCGGTTTCGGCGAGACGGGGCGGAAGGGGCATCGTTTCTACGGCAGCGCCTATCAGGAGGAAGGCGTGGCGGTGATGACGTATCTGTGCGGACGGAATCTCGTCTCGCTCCGTGCCGAGGACGCGATCCGTCTGGCGCGGGCGTGGGCGAAGGCCAGTGGCGCGTCGGCGGTCGAGGCCGTCTCGGTGGGACGTGCGGCGATTCCGCTCGCGCATGCGGCGAAGACGGCGCCTGAGGTGTTCGCGGCGACCTCGTTCGAGGAACCTCCGCCGTCCTGGCGTGCGATGTTCGAGGATGATGGGCGGACTGCGTTCTACGCCGACGTCGTCAACGGAGCCTGGCGGCTCTATGACTGGGTTGATCTGACGGTCGGTTCCGTCGGTGGTGCCCGGGTGAAGGAAGACGCGGCGGTCACGGTCGCGGAGCCGACGCAGATGGTCGTGCGGGTGACGGGGTACTGCAACTGCGGGGAGTGCTGCGGTTGGCGGCAAAGCTGGTTTGGGCTGGGGCAACCGGTCTATTCGCGGGGGGCTTTGAAGGGGCGTCCGAAGAAGGTCGGTGTGACGGCGCGTGGTACGCAGGCGAAGATGGGGACGATCGCCGCGGACCCGAAGATGTTTCCGTTCGGTACGCGCCTGGTTGTGCCAGGTTATGGCGAGGGTGTCGTCGAGGATGTCGGCGGCTCGGTTCAGGGGCGGCACATCGACGTGTGGTTCCCATCGCACGGGGAGGCGCGGAAATGGGGGGCGCGCGAACTGACGATCAACGTGAGACCGGTGGCGAAACTTGAAAAATCATCGTCCTCCCGTTGACTTCGCCCCCGTCTTCTGATAAACTACCACCCATTCCTGCGACCGTCTTAGGAGACATCTCCCCGTTGCGGGCGTCCGCCAGTTTCTGCGGATGTTCGAACTTGCGCACGCGCGCACCGGGTAGCGTCGGATGGTTCCAGGCGTTTAAAAACACAAGAAAGTTCGAACAAAATGAGTCAGATTGACAAGGCCGCAGTCCGTTCCGAGTTCCAGCGTCACGATCGTGACACGGGTTCCTCCGAGGTTCAGATTGCCACGTTGACGAAGAAGATCCAGCTGCTCACGCAGCACCTCAAGGCCAACAAGCAGGACCACTCGAGCCGCTATGGCCTCCTGCGCATGGTCAACAACCGCCGCAAGCTCCTCGACTACCTCAAGCGCGAGGACGAGGCGAAGTACAAGGACATCATCGCGAAGCTTGGTCTCCGCCGCTAACAGGACTGGAACCATCCCATGCAAGGTGCAAAGCAGTTCAAAGTCAACATCGCGGGCCAGGACCTCGTCTTCGAGACGGGGCTCCTCGCGATGCAGGCCGCGGGCGCGGTGACGTGCTCGTATGGCGACACGACGGTCTTCACGGCCGTCACCAACACCGACACGCCCCGTGAGGGCATCGACTTCTTCCCGCTCCAGTGCGAGTACCGCGAGAAGTTCTACGCCGCGGGCAAGTTCCCGGGCGGCTTCTTCAAGCGCGAGGCGCGTCCGACGAGCAAGGAGATCCTCACGGCCCGCATGTGCGACCGTCCGATCCGTCCGCTCTTCCCCGACGGCTACTACAACGACGTGCAGGTCAACTCCACGCTCATCCAGTCGGATGGCACGCGTGAGGCCGACTTCCTCGCCGTGAACGCCTCCTCGGCGGCGCTCCACATCAGCGAGATTCCGTTCATGGGCCCGATCGGCTGCGTCCGCATCGGCCGCGTGGACGGCCAGTGGGTGATCAACCCCACGCACGAGCAGAAGGCCAAGAGCGACATCGACCTCCTCTACGCCGGTCTCCGCGGCAAGTTCCTCATGATGGAGGGCTCGGCCTCGGAAATCTCCGACGAGGACTTCATCGCCGCCCTCAAGCGCGCGCACGAGGAAGTCGAGAAGATCATCGACCTCCAGATCGAGATGCGCCGCGCGCTCGGCA
>JAUNMP010000017.1 GCA_030537465.1 bacterium | reverse complement strand
TATTTACAGGACTTCGCTACATTGAGCCCCTCAAAAAATGGGGTAATTCCAAGAAAACTTTACCATATTCCACCGCATTGCGTCAAATCGCGAATGGATTACGTCGTTTCGCCCCCGATCTGCGCGCCCTCATTCCAGTTCGAGCCCGAACAGCTTCGTATCGGGCGAGGCGAAACGACAGGAGAACGCGTTGACCTGCGTCCCCAGCACCTCGCCCGTGAGCAGATCGGTCACGCGCGCGAGCGTGCGGGGCAGATGGATGACTCGTTCGCCCCCCTGGACCACATGGACGGCGAGAAAGCGTTCATTGGCGAAGACGGGCGAACATTCCTTGACATAGCGATGGACGCCGGCCGTCTCGGCAATGCGCGCCAACACCGCAGGATTGTAGAGATTGTAGTCATAGGCGTACACGCTGCGCCAGGTCTTCCTGTCCCTCTCGGAGACGCCCGGCGTCTTGAACGGGACACCGGTCCATTCCGCCACACGGGCCGCATCAAGGGACTTGCCATCCGTCACGCCCGGAGCATATGTCCACAGCACCGTGCGTCCCTTCGTGCAGACCCTCTCGCGCAGGAACTTCGCCCGTTCCGGCGTGATCAGCAGGGTCGAGTTGAGGCAGACGAGTTTGTAGCGGTCGAGGTCGAGCACGGGCAGATCGTCGAACGAGTAGACGTCGTGCGGCGCGCCGATCTGCGAGAGATTGTTCCGCAGATGCTGTCCAAATGCCCGTTCGAGGTCGCAGCGTTCGTTGACGTGGTACATCGACTCGGGATCGACCACAAGCAGGATCTCCGCCGTCGACGGTGCGGGCTTCAGACCGTCCTGCACCTTTTTGAGCGCCGCGATGCGCGCACGCATCGCCGGATCGCGGTAGAAGGCGCCCCACATGTCGAACCACCAGTAGCTCGCGTTGTTCGCCATCGCAAAGGCGGCCTCGCGCGTGTTGCCGGCCAGGTCGTCCGCCAACGTCTTCCAGATGCCTTTGCCCCACCGGGTCTGGTCGTGCGGTCCGAAGTCGATCTCATGCAGGAATCGCTTGCCATGGCGCAGCGCCGTGCCATGGACGAGCTGGCTGCCCGAACCACCGCCGATCCGACGGTCGGAGTAGTTGCCGGGCGCGATGAAGAAATCGATGTCGGGCGACGCGAAGACCCGCGGATAGTCCAGATGTCCGAACGACGTGTGTCGTACGCTGCTCACAAGGAAGTAGCCGAAGAACGCGCCAATTTCCTTGGATCTGGGGATCGCCGTGCGCGCGGCGGCCGCGAATTCCAGCAGCGCATCAGCAGGGAGCGAGTTGTGGAACTTCCAGTATTCGATCTTCTCGGGCTCGGTTTTCGGATCATAGACGAGATTCTCGAAGGCCGCCGTCGCAAGCGCCGGACGGATCGGCACGCTCGGGCCATAATCGACGCCTTTCGCCTGGCACCATTTCACCCAGGCGGCGTCCTTGTTCGCACTCGTGCGCCCGCGGTCGTATTCGTACCATTCGCTCGTTCCGCCGCCGGAGAGGATGTAGGCCCCGATGCGGTCACCCCAGCGTTTCTCGGCCTCGGCGATGAAATCGAGCATCCAGGTCTTGGTCTGCCTCCGCCAATTGGGATCGCAGGCGGCATGCGTGACGTCCGTGAACGAATCGAGCCAAAACTTGTGCGTGGCCCAATAGGGCGTGTTCAGGTCGATCATCACCATGAACCGCGCGTGCGGGCTCGCCTTGACGAGCTCCCCGGCCTGGGCGTCGAGGGCGGACCAGTCGTAGTTCCGGAACCCCTTCCAGATCAGCGGGTACTCGCAGTAGGGATTGCCGCCGCTGTTGATCGTATTCGCCGCGAAGAAGCAGCGGTTCGTCACGCCCATCGCGCCGAACTGCCCCGTCCGTTCCAGTTCCTTGTTGAAGCTCCGATACGTGACCCACAGCTGCCGTTCGCATTGCCGACTAAAACCGACAGGAATGGTCCCCGTCTCTTGCCCCCAACTCGAAAGCACACACAGACAAACCGCGAGACGCGACCACGCCCCCACACCGGCAATCCATTTCCAATCAAACTTCATCGGTTCCAACATCATATGCGCCCCAATCTTAAGATGATTTGCATCATTTTACTTCCAGTGTCGCCTCGTACATCTGTATCGGCGACAGCCAGGCTTTCAGACGAAAAGTTCCCGGCTCGCGGTTCGCTTTGACAACGACCTGACAGCGTCCGTTGAACAGACGCCGCGTCCACTCGCCGTCCTTGCAGACATCCTCCTCGTGGCTCATCGGATCGCCGTTTCCGACACCGGCGATGCGTCCCGCACCCGCGAAGGCGAACTGAACCGGTCCGCAGGCGTCCGGCACCTCGTTCCCTGCGGCGTCCAGCGCGATGACGTCCACAACCGTCGCATCGCGGCCATCGGCGACCAACCGGACACGATCGGGAACTAGTTTCAATGCAACGGCCGTGCCCGTCGTCGCCATTCTGAACGCCACCTCGCGCCCCCCACGGCGCCCTTTCGCCTCGACCATGCCAGGCTCGTAGACAACGGGAACGTTCAGGCGAAAGCTCTTGGCGCCGCGCTTCTGCCGCCCCAGGGACCTTCCATTCACGAAAAGTTCGACCTCGTCGCAGTTCGTGTTGATCCAGAGGTTTGTCCGCGGCTGGTTCCAGTTCGGATAGACGTGCAGGACGTCTTCGTCCGTCCAGCGCGCACGATAGTAATGGAAATTGCTCTTGGCGTAGCCACAAAGATCAAGGATGCCGAAGTTGCAGATCGTCGCCGGCCAATGGCATTCGCCGCGGTAGTCGAAACCCGTCCATGCAAAGGCTCCGGCGAACCAGTCGCGCCCGTCAAGAAAACTCGTCCACTCCTCCGCCGTCAGCGCCCAGCACATCGGACGGTTTTCGGGGAGATCCGTATCCGGCATCACGTGCCGCTGGCCCAACTGCCCTTCGCCGCCGCGCGTGAGCAGGGTCGACGCCTCCTCGCTGCCCCAGATGGGCTGGTTCGGATGGTCGGCGTGGTAGTCGTCCGTGCCATGGCACATCTTCTTCGCAGCCCCCTCGCCCATCAGGCGCACGTAGTTGACACCCCGCACGTCGACAATCTCGTTGACGCCCTTGAAGGTCTGTCCGTTGTTGCCGCCAAACGTGCACGGTCGCGTGGGGTCGAGTTCGCGTTGCAGCGCCTTCATCCGTTTGGCCATGCGGCGGCCCAGGTCGCCGCCCTGCACATTGTGCTCCTCGTTTCCGAAGCTCCACGCGATGACCGAGGGATGATTGCGGTCGCGCAGGACAAGACGGCGCAGCTGGTCGAGCCCCTCATCCGACGCGGAGAAGAACCGCTGTTCGTCCATCACCAGGATACCGTACCGGTCGCAGGCGTCCAGCAGCTCGGGAGACGGCGGATTGTGCGAAGTCCGGTAGGCGTTGACGCCCATCGCCTTCAGTCGACGGATGCGGTAGTCGACGACCCCGTCCGGGACAGCCGTGCCGACGCCGGCGTGGTCCTGATGGCAGCAGACGCCATTCACGGGAACGCGCCGTCCATTGACGAGCAGTCCACGCTCCGGATCGAAAACCACCGTGCGGATTCCATAGGCGAACGACTCGCCCTTCAGTTCGAGCGTGTAGAGGTGGGGATCGTCCGGGGACCAGAGGCAAGGATTGGCGACCGTGAAGTCGTAGGCCGCCGCCCCCTCCGTGAACGTCGCATAGTCAACATGCATCGTCGCCTGGCCATCCTTGAGCTCTTTGAGGGAGATGCGCACGGAATCAGGAACAAGGCCATCGGCGGGACGCACGTCCAGCCAGACATGGCGGTTGATGCCCGCGCCGTCGTACCACCAGCCTTCGTCCTTGCCCGCATCGACGCGAACGGTGACAAGATTGTCCTCTGCGCCGTACTTGAGGAGGTCGGTGATCTCAAAGCGTCGGCCGATGTAGCCCGAATCGTTGCGCCCCAGATAGATGCCGTTCACCCAGAACATCGCGTCACGGTAGACGCCATCGAACTGCAGGAAGATTCGTGAACCGTCAGCCGAAGCGGGAATGCCGAAGCGCTTGCGGTACCAGCCGATGCTGTTCTCGGGGAATCCCCTGCCAACGGCGCGGAAGCCGTTGCGCGATCCTTTCTCCGCCAATGGCAGGCGCAACGCCCAGTCGTGGGGCAGATCGACCTTCTCCCAACCGTTCGTGTCGGCGGCGACTCGCGGGATTCCGTTGTCGTTCGCGTTGTTCTGCGGTCTGCAGAGGCCGACCTTGCCAAAGGACAGGTTGAAGTCCTTCAATGCGAACTCCCAGTCGAGGTCGAAATTCGTCCGCACGCCGAACGCCGCAAACGCGAACAGGCCCATTGCCAATGCGAGTCTCGTTCTCATCATCATTCCCTCATTTCCTTTCCGTCAGGAGTCCCGCCGTGCGGCAGGCTGCAGGACGGGTCCCGTCATCATGGTCAAGGAATCTGCAATCCGGCAGACAGTGCGAGCGCCCCGCAACCGGCACTTTCACATTGATGAACGTGCAACGCTTCAGATAGTTCGTGCGCGCGCCGTCGGGAAGCCCCGGCAGAAGGTCGGCAATCCACGGATAATGTGCCTTGTAGACAGCGCCGGTCACCGCGACCTCTTCCGTCAGACGCGTGTTGAGTCCCTTCAGGTGCTTGCGCCACCACGCATCCGTCGCCCAGTCGTCCGCCCCGCTCGTGCGGTTCCCTGCCGGACAGTCGATGAAGACGTTGCCTTCCGTGACGAAGGCGTAGCCGGCGTTGTAGAACAGCGCGCCATGCGTGAACTTCGCACCGCCGTAGGGCTTGTTGCCGCAACGGATGAATAGACAGTCGCGCACCGTGTCGCCGCAGTCGCCATCGTCGAAATAGACCGCCATCGTCCCATGCTTGCCGTTCTTGCCGCAGTCGACGAATACGTTGCCCTCGAGGACATTGCCGCAGGCGGACGGGTTGCGTCCCTTGTAGAATGCCGCCGCATCGTCCGACTCGTTGCAGCAGTTCGAGACGATGTTGTGCGAAAAGACGCAGTCGTTGCCGCCCTGATAGCCGATGCCGAGGGCGTGATGCGGCATGTCATGGACGAAATTGTGGTCGAAGACCGTCCCGACGCCATAGGTATAGAACCCTGCGCAGCCCGTCTTCGCGTGAATGCCCGCCGGACCGAAGTCGCAGTCCGTCACGCGGTTTCCCGCCGAGACCAGCGTCCGTCGGTCGCCACCGTTCAGATTCAGGCAGAGAGAGCCGATCGCCTTGAAGTCACACGTCGCGACGAGAACGTTCGCGGCATCGTCCAGCGTCACGCCGTCGCCGCGGATGTTTTCGACCTCCAGTCCCCTCAGGACGAGACGCGTGCAGTCCTTGCCCTTCATCGCCTGGTTGGCACAGCAGAGCTTCAGGTTTTCGAAGACGACGTTCTTCACGCCCTCGGCGGTGACCAGCGTCCCCGCGCCTGCGACGATGTCGACGCGGGACTCCGCCGTGAGCGGCTTCAACGGCTTCAGATAGAGCGTCTTTCCCGCAAAGTCGACATAATACTCGCCCGGGATGTCGAGTTCCTCAAGCAGATGGACGACGCGCCAACGGCGCGGCGAGGGGTTGCCTCGGGCGAGACCGTATGTCGCGCGGGTGCCAAGGGCGATGGTGTGCGCCTTCGGGTCGATCTTCCCGATCGGCAGCAGATTGTCGCGCCAGTCCCAACGGAAATAGCCGTGCATCCAGACATACGGCGCTTCCGTCCAGCGGGACGGACGATCGCCGTCATAGCCGAACGTGCCCGGCACGTTGAGCCGTCCCTGCCGGTTGGTGACGCCTTTGTCGCCCCAGCCCGCACCCATGACGACGACATTCGTGAACGTCGTCCATTGCCGATCGTTCGGCCAGCTCGCCATCTCATAGCGCGTACCGTCGACGAAGAGCTCGGGGACGGGGGGCGGACACTGCGTGACGCCGCGGATCTGCCGCTCGTTCGGGAAGCGGATGCCGAGGTCGGCGATGTCCGCGACGAGGATGCCGTCCTTCCAGGGGCGAAACCGCGCGGAGGGCACGCGCTTCGCCGCCGTGAAGACGGCTTTCCCGTCCGCACACCGATAACGGATCGGCGCCGTCTCGGTTCCCGAATCCACCGCCGTCAGCGCAAACGGCTTCTCAAGAAAATACTCCCCCGGAGCAATCCGCACGTCAACGGGCACGGACGGTTTTTCTTTCCGCAGCGCGTCACGCGCCGCAAACAGTTCCTGCGTCGTCCGCACGTCGATCGTCCGCACGTCCTGCCCAGACAGGACCGACTCCATGTCGCCCCCGGACACACCCGCGAAGACGGGCAACGAGACCAGAAAAACGATTCCTATCCACGATTTCGCCATGGGAAAAACTTATCCAAGATCAAGTGAATTGCCGCGCTGCGTGAAACAGCGACGGTGAAGGGATTTATCTAGAACCGGCCGCCCTTCGCCACGTAGTCGGCCCGGACCTCGGTCAACACCTTGTCGATCTTCGCCATTTCCTTGGGAATGCGGAAGATCCACTGCGGACATGGCACCGTGCACTTCTTGCAGCCAATGCACCGTTCGGCGCCATGCCCCGGCGTCACCGCATGCGTGTACGACGCGAGGAACCGCCGCCGCAGGCCCTGTGAATCGTTCGGTCCCTTGCGCGCGGGAATCTGTCCCGCCCCCGCGAACGAGTTCCACCAGGTGAACACCTCGGGGATTTCCACGCCATACGGACACGGCAGGCAATACCGGCACCCCGTGCAGCCCACTGTCGGATAGCGGCGGTATTCGTCGACCGCCTTCCAGTAGACGTCCGTCTCTTCCTTGGAGAACGGCTTGAAGTCGGTGGCGAGCGACCGGATGTTCTCGCGCACATGCTCAAAGCGTCCCATGCCACTGTAGATCGTCTGGATGGCGGGGAAGGACGCCGCGAACTTCAGGCTCCACGACGCGGCGCTACGATCACGTTTCGCGTCCGTGAGGATCTTCTTCGCCGGGCCGTTGAACCGCGCAAGACGTCCGCCTCCCAGCGGTTCCATCACGAACACCGGGATCTTCGCCCCCGCCAGCAGGTCATAGAACGCCTTCGACCCGTTCTCGCCCTTGTAGGTGAGCGCATTGAAGACGATCATCGCAAAGTCCCATTTCCGCTCGTCGACGAGCCGCTTCAGGAAATCATGCTTGCCATGGAACGAGAAGCCCAGGTACTTGATGCGGCCCCGTGCCCGCTCCTCCTCCAGATACTTCAGCACGCCGTATTCGTGATAGACGCGGTGATACTGCTTTTCGTCCGAAAGCGAATGGAGGAAGTACTGGTCGAAGTAGGGCGTGCGGCACTTGTCCAACTGCGCCTGGAACATCTTCTTCGCGTCGTCGAGGCTCTTCAGCTCCCAGGTGCACATCTTGTCCGAGAGGAAATACTCGGCACGGCGCTCCTGCGGCAGCAGCGCGCCCCAGAACTTCTCCCCTTCGCCCTTGTGGTAGACCCACCCCGTGTCGAAGGCGTTCACGCCATGCCGCAGCGCGTAGTCGACCAGTTTTCGTCCCAGATCCAGGTCCATGTCCTTGTCGGACCGGTTGCGCGTGGGCAGACGGATGCCGCCATATCCCAGCAGGGAAATCTCCCGCGACGGATCCGCGGCGAACGGACGCCGCATCACCTGAATCGGATTCGGGTCCTCGGCGTCCTCGTCCAGCGCCCGCAGCAGGCCCTTTCGGGACAGCGCCCAGCCCGCGCCACAGGCCGCCCCGGCCCCCGCCAGGACCAGCGCACAGCGCCGCGTCATCTTGAATCCATCGTCACCCACGCCGTCCCCCTTCTCCGTCACCCACGCAGATGAACGTGCGTCACCGCGTCATGCCGAAAATCGACTCTGTCAAGGAACGCCTTGAACGGACCGTTCTTCGCCGTCGGAGCGAAATCGATCCCCGCCAGGGCCAGGCCCTCCGCGGCAAGCTCATGCCGCACGTGGTTCAAGGCGAAGTGTTCAAGCGTGCGTCCCATCGCCCGACAGCTCATCACGAAGTCCGTGATCCGCGCCGACGCGACATCGTAGATCACATAGCACACGAGCCCCATCTCGCCGAAGGCGTCGCCGGAACGGAAGACCCAGACGCGCTTGGCCGGGTCCGCGATCAGCGCGGACATCTCCTCGGCGCTCCGGCGGATCGTCGTCGCGTTGAACTGGTTCGTCTTCCCCGCCATCTGCGCGAGGCGCGGGACGTCCTCGCTCGCCGCCCGTGCGGGACTACAGGTGAGCTTGAGTCCGTCCAGATAGTCCTCCAGCGTCGCCGCCTGGGCGGCCATCGTCTGTCGTGCCGCCTCGGCGCGGTACATTCCCGCCCGCGCGCGATCCTCCTCCGTGCCGCCGATCCCGGCGAAGAACGCCGTGTCGAGCCGACGAAGGAACTGGGCCGGACGCGTCAGGTCCGCCGGGAACGGCGGCACCGTCACCATCGGCAGATGCGCCTTCATCTGCACCCGCTCGTGCGGATTGTCGTCCACGAAGACGACCGAGTCGACGCCGAGGTTCAGCCTCCTGCAGATCTCAAGCAGGGTTCCCGCCTTTGGGGACCAGCTCACGCCGACCGCCGAGAAGTCCTTCAACGTCAGCGGAACATCCTCCCGGGCGAACACCCGGTCGACCTGCGCATCACCACTCGGCGGATCGTTCTTCGAGAGCAGCACGAGCAGCACGCCGCGGTCCCGCAGCGCGAGAAGCCCCTTCTGGAATCCGGTGAAGGGCGTGACGTCCTCGGCGCTATCCTCCGAGATGATGCCGTCCCAGAGCGTGTTGTCCGCATCGACGGCAAGGATCTTCTTCGGCGACGCCTCCAGCAGGAAACGGAATTCCTCCTCGACCGCCTTGATGCCCGCCAGGGAGAACGGCATCGCCGCCAGTTTCCGCATCCGTTCGTCCCAGAAATTCGGCGTCTCCTCCGCGAGCTTCGCGAGGTTCGGGGCGATCACGGCGGATCCCGGGAAACGTTCACGCAGCAGCGCGACGTCGCCTTCGGACGCGCCGCCCTCCAGGACGAGCAGAATGGACTCGGGGGTGAACGCGTGGAGCCCACTTGCGGGATCCAACGCCTCCTGCCGCCAGGCATCGAAGCCTGGTGCGAGATAGACCTCGTCGCCGGACCTGCGGAAGTCCTGGGCGAAGAAGTCGAGCGTCACATTCCCGAGAACGGCGATCTTCATACCTCGAGCACGCCCCTTCTGCAGTCGGCCGGGACATCGACGCACGCGGCAGCGGCGGCGAGCCCCGCACCGAAACCAGCCAGCAGCGCACGCCCTGTTCCCGCGTTCGCCGCCAACGTCAGCGCAATCGAGCAGGAGCCCGGATTCGCGAAACGTTCACCACTCGTCAGCAGACGGTCCTCGAGCCCGAGCGATTTCGCCAGTTGCCGCACCATGTACATATTCGCCTGGTGCGGCACGAAAAGATCGGGGGTCACGGCAGTGGACGCCAGAAAGCCCTTCAGGAACTCCGCCACCGGTCCTGCCACGAATCTGAAGACCCCAAAGCCGTCCATGCGGATCTTGCCGTCGACTCCACACTTCAGCACGTCTGCGCCGGAACCATCCGTGTAGACCGCGAACTGCGCCGGACCGCCCGAGGCGGAGACGAGCGTGGCCGTCGCCGCGTCGGACATCACCGCGAGCGTGTTCACGTCCGCGGCGTCCACATGGGCGGACTGCACGTCGCCGTCCACCAGCAGAACCTTCCGTCCCGTCGCGGCGGCGATCTGCCCCGCCACCAGGAGTCCGTAGGGATACCCCCCGCAGGCCAGCTGCAGATCGAGCGCCACCACGTCCTTCGCGAGCCCCAGCGCGTGCTGAAGCCGAATCGAGAGCGCAGGGAAACGGCTCTCCGCCGAGAAGGTCACCACCACCACGCCGCCGATCGACGCGGCATCCACGCCCTCCAGCGCCTTTCGCGCGGCGGGCAGCACCAGGTCCATCAGCGTCTTCCCCGGCTCGGCCGCGCGGCGGTGCGCGAAGCCCGTCGACTTCACGATGGACGCCGCCTTCGCAGCCCCCACGAGAGCCGTGCACAGTTCAAGGTTGTCCACCGTATTCGCCGGCACACAGCCCCAGACCGCCTCGATTTTGAGATTCTTCAGCTCAATCATCGCCCCACCATTCAAACATTCGATCATTCATACATTCAAACATTCCTACTGAATGTTCTTCAGTTCGTACTGGTAGCCATGCAGGAGGTTCTTGAACGTCTGCGTGCCGGACGCAGTACGAACAACCTCTGCGACCCCCTCGCCGGCGGAGGTCTCGATCCGACGCCTGACACCGTCGTCGACGACCCGCAGGGCGGGCGACACCGCACGCCTCAGCGTTTCCGCGTCCAGATTGACGAACGCCAAGTCGGCCAGCGCATACTCAGGCTCGAAGACGGACGGGATCCGGGGCGCGCGTTCGTAGCGGATCGCGTGCGGCTTCGTCACGGTGATCGTCACGAGGCGCAGCTGGGGGGCGAGGAAAACAACCGTCAGCTTCTCGCCGTCGCCCTTCATCACGCACTGCGCCTGGAACGTCTGGTCGCGCCAGGAACCATTCACGGCCTGCACGGTCGTTCCTTTCCGTGCGAGCAAAGCCTCGACAAGGGCCGTCGTCTCGAGCTTCGCCTCGCCGAGGCGCACCGCCTGCGGCGCCGCGCGCTCCAGAGTCGTGGTGCAACCACCCACGAGCAGAGCGAGAACGGGAAGCAGCTTCAGGAGTTTCATCGTCCAGTTCCTCATTTACCCTCACGCGCGAACCACGGCAGACGGTCCAGCGGCACCTTCTCAAGCTTCAGCGTCTTCGGACCCACGTGCCTTTCGCCGAGATCGTCGGTCCAGGTACCCGCCGGCAGCTTCACGACCACGGAATCGTCCTCTTCGACCACGGGCGCCACAAGGTATTTTGAACCCAGCATGTACTGGATGTTCTCGCCCTCGAAGCCCGCGTGCGGGAACTCGTACTCCATCGCGCGCATGATCGGTTCGCCGGACTTCGACGCATGGCGCGCCTGTTCGAGGATATACGGGCCGAACTTCACGTGCAGATTCGCGAGCGTGCGGCAAGCGGCCACGCCCTCCTTCGAGAGGTAGCGCCACGGCGCCGCCGAGAACTGCATCATCGGGTGAAGCGCCTGCTGGGCGCAGAGACGCACGAAGAGCTTTTCGCTGAAGAAGCGGGTCGGGCTCGGACGGTACGATCCGGCGAGTCCGCCGCCCACCATGTCCGCCACGCAGTACGGCGAACCAATCAAGCCCTCCGCCAGCATGCAGGCGTTGATGCGCTTGAGCGCCACCCAGGTGTGCCCCTGGTCGTGCAGACGCTGCATCACCGGCCAGCCGCCCGTGCAGAATCCGCTGCGGTATTCGTTGTATTTGAAGCGTTCCGCGCCCACGCGCACATACTCGTGCGAGAAGTCGACTGGTTCCTTCCTGTCATCGTGGAAGCGGACCTCGAAGAGACGGGCGGGGTCGCCGGCGTCGAACTTGAAGCCGTCCACGCCGTATTCCTTCGCGAAGTTCTCAAGGGTCGTGGCGTAGTGTTCCCAGGCGGGCCTGTAGGTGAGATCCCAGGTGGCGCTCACGCCGCTCCACCACCAGATCACGCCCACGGCCTTGGACTTCTTCTCCTGTCCCTCCGTGTAGCGCTTGTAGGCGAGGAAGTCGGCCCCATCGCGCATATAGCCCTTTCCGTGGCGGAGCAGCTTGTGGTCGATGCTGTCCGGCGACATGAAGTGGGCCGTCCAGATCATCGCCTTCCAGCCGTGGTCGTGGACGCGGCGGAACATCGCCTTCATGTCCGGGAAGAGGTCGAGATCGGGCTTGTAGCTGCCCTGGTGCGAGAACCAGCCTCCGTCCATCATGTAGACGCCGCAGGGGAAGTCGTTCGCCGCGATGGCGTCGGTGTAGGCGTCGACCACCTTCTGGTTCCAGCCCTGGATGGCGATCTCGATCCAGTTGTTCCACTGCGGCTTCGTGAAGAGCAGATCCGCGGGAATCGTCCCCGAGAACGGGAAGTGCTTCCGGCAGGCGGCAAGGTAGGCCTCCTTCAGCGTCGTGCCCGCGACGACGGGCTCGACCTTCTCGGTCGAGGATGTCACATAGAGCGTGCCGTTGGTGAAGGCGTAGGTGAAAGGACGATCGCTCCACACATAGCGCCCCATCGTCGAGACGAGCAGCGGACTCGTCGTGCCCCCGTGGTTGTAGCGCGAAAGATCGACGGGTTTCGATGTCGACACATAGGGGAACTCCTCCTTGGCTCCGTCATTGGGGACGCCCCCCCACCACCGCTCGCCCGGCAGAGGCTCGATCACGCTTGTCGCAGCAATGGTTCCCCCCATCGCCGCACAGACACCGGCGAGGAGCCCAAACTTCACTATTTTCGTACGCATGACCCCGATTATACCCCGCCTTTCGGCACGCGTCAATGCCGAAAGCGTCCTTGAGGCAAACCCGATCAAGGACGGACGGCAATCTGGCCAATCGCATACCGCCGCGTCTGGCCGATCTGCCCCGCCAGCGGCAGGGCGATCGCCGGGGCTCCATCCGCTCGCCCGACCGAGACGGCCAGCGTATACGTGCCGGGCTTCAGATACGACATCGTGTCGGGGAACTGGCGGCCAACCTCGCGCGCCCACGTGACGGCGTTGTCCGGCTCGGGAATGCGCTTGACGAATCCGAAGCGGCAGGGCGTCCTGACCGAAAGCGGCTTCTCGACGCCCTTCAGCTTCGGTTCGAGCGAACGGAAGTCGAAGGCGTTGTCCGTCACGCACCAGGCGACCGTGCCATCGGCGTTCAGCAGCGACCAGGCGAGCGTCGTCTCCTTCGTCCGCGGCGCCACGCCCACATTGACCCAGGTCGAGGCGATTTCGAATTTCGCATTCGACTTGACGGACTCGGGGAACGAGACCTCGCGCAGCTCGAAGCGGTAGCCGAGGATCTTGTTGATGCGGTCGACGACGGAACGGTTCAGCTTCAGATGCACGTCGGGGAAGTCGTGGATCGACATGTAGGAGCACTGGTAGGCCTCCACGCATTCGACATACGCCTCGTTGTTCCAGCTCGCCTTGCGGGCCCCTTCCTGGAGGACCGTAGCGTGCCCCGTCTCGACGACGACGGGGAACTTCGGCGCGAATTTGCGTGCCCTGCCATCGTGGGCCCAGTATTTGAACGGACATTTCGGATTCGTCCCGGGCGGCGGGAAGCAGAAGATCGAATCGTCCCGGAAGCCGATGCCGATCTCCCGGCAGTAGCGCATCATCTCGGGGTCCGGCTCCCGGCTCCATCCGCCGTCCAGATCGTCCGAGACGACCAGATAGGTGTTGGGCAGGTGCTTCTTCCAGAGATTGAGGTGGATCTTGGCCAGGCGCACGAACTCGGCGCGGTTCTCGGGATTGTGCAGCGCCTGCTGGGAGGTGTTCCAGTGGTGCGCCTCGCCGTAGATGCCGTAGGACCCCACGTCGACGAACGCCACATCGGGATTGCCGTCGTAGCGGCGCGCAAACGCCTTGATGAAGTTCGTGAGCTTTGCGAGAAAGACGGGGTCGTCGTAGATGGGCTCCCAGCGGGGCGGCAGCTTGCCGGACTTCGTCGTCTCGGTCGCATACTCGAACCAGTACCCCTTCGCCCCCGCGTCGCGGACGAACTGCGGCGTGGCCGTTTCCGTCTGGTTGCAGCAGATGATGCGAATGGCGATCTTCTTGCCCTTGGCGATCCAGTTCTGCGCGAGCGAATCGAAGAGATCCCAGCGGAAGTCCCCTTCCTCGGGTTCGATGTCGTTCCAGAGCACGCGCAGATACACCGTCGAGCACCCCGGGAACCAGTCGAGCGTGTCCTCCGTCGGCGTGTTGATGCCGTAGGCCCAGAGCCGGTTCGAATACTTGTAGAAGCACCAGCCCATGTCGGGATTGACCAGCGCCTCGTCGGTCGCCCGGGGATTAACCGTCACATTCCCGGCAAACGCAGAGAACGCGAACGCACAACCGAAACCAATCACTTTCGCATATTTCATCGCCAACTCCTCCGTTAACCATTCTTCCAAAACACCATGCCGCATCTCAATACAGGAATCCGAAAAGCCAAAGGGGAATCTTATTACCGATGCCGACTTCCGTGTCATCATTCACGACAAAGGAATCGGCTACATCCTTGATCTGTCCGAAGCCCTTTCGTTCGCCGCCAATTTCAAACAAGGACGCCTCATCGACCACGAAGTCCCCTTTTTCGGGGGCCGACAGGACATGTCCGGCAGCTCGAAGCTGATTGACGAAAAAGGTTTCCCGCAACGCACCAATATCCGGCTGAGGCACCAATGCATTCATCAGATTCGTATCCCCCAGAAAAATCTTCTTCGGACGAGTCAAGTGCTTGAGCTTCAGAGAACCAACATCCACGCCCGTGAACAGCTCCGCCCTCTCCAAGGCCTCCAGAAGTCGAAGCCCCATGTTACGCTCCGTTTCAAGCTGCCGATACAACTCGGACATATTCGGTTGCTGAGGGCAACTCTTTGCCAATACCATTAACATCTTGCGGGCCTTGCGAACTGTGGGAGGCGTTACCCCCTCGACTGCTGGCAGATCAACCGAAATGACATTGTTCACGACTTCCGTCAGACGATCCGGGAAATGGTTGGGACTCTGCTTGTAGA
Organism: bacterium; assembly: GCA_030537465.1. GTDB lineage: Bacteria > Verrucomicrobiota > Kiritimatiellia > RFP12 > UBA1067 > RUG572. Next base: position 29,911 of record JAUNMP010000017.1, on the reverse strand, counting down.
ACGGGTAGTAACCACTTTTCAGATAACGTTTGAAAAGAGGAATGATCTTCAGATTCCCACAGATGCCGGACGCGAGTTTTCGATGCGTCCCCTTGAGCTCCAGATAATCGACAACCGGGAATTTTCCCTGTCCATCATATTCCAGAAACTCCCGAAACGACATTCCCTTCAAATTGTAGACCGTCTGTCGCCGTGACAAGTCGGCCTGTCCCTTGTCCATCTTCAGAATCGAAGAGCCGCTATAGACGATCTTCATCCCCGGATATGAATCTATGGCCGTCTTGATTAAACGCGACCATTCCGGGCAATGATGGACTTCATCTATGAACAGATGGGTGTAGCCGTTCTTGTAGAAATAGTCGATGGCCTCAATTGGACGATGATCGGCGAACCAGACGTTGTCCAAGGAAAAATAGACCGCCGTGCCGGAAGCGACTCCGAAGGTCTCCTTGATGTGCTGAAGAATCAAAGTCGTCTTACCGGTCCCTTTCGGCCCCTTTATGCACAACAAATCTTCATCCCAATCGATCTTTTCGTACAAATATCGGTGAAAACCAAGTGAAGCGTCTGCCGTCAGTCGGTCAGAAGTTTCAAGGATGATTGAGATGTCAGAGTCTGTCATACGCACCCAACTTCGTTTTAGAAAAAACGAATATTAATCATTTGTTCGTTTTTTTTTAACACGAACAGTATATATCAAAATCCTCGATCGAGTCAATCCTGTGTGCCGATTTTTGGGGAAAGCAGGTTCGCGGCGCAACCCACCGTGGCGGCAAAGCACACCCGTAGACCGTGTTCTTGCCGTTCACTCGTCCAAAACGATTTCGAGGAAGTCGTACGGATGCTTCTTGGCCACCAGCAGGCCCGGCGTCAACGCGAGAGCGCCGTAGCGCTTCACTCCGTCGCCGAGGTTCGCGCCGACCGAGAGGCGCATCGACTCGCCCTTCCCAAGCCGGAACGGGCTCACCGCCTGCGGGGCGAAGTTGACCGTGTAGACCGTCTCGCCCGGCTTGACGTCGATCTCCAGCTGGACGTCCTCGACCAGCCCCAGCGGCTTGTGCAGCGAATCGTGGTACGGCAGCGAGGCATGGCGGCGGTAGACGGACGGCTTGCCCTTGTAGGAGGCGAGATCGTACTCGAAATCCTCGTCGTCATATCCCGTGGAGACGGCGTTCGCATTCTTCATCGTGTCGAACGCGACTTGCAGGGAGTCGCCCTTCCAGAGCGTCGTCAGCGCATCTCCGTTCGGAAGGAACCCCGCCTTCTTCACGACGACGCGCATTTTGAGGCCAGTCCGGTTCCAGGCGAGGCGCACTTCGGCGGCGTCTCCCGGCTTCGGCTGTCCCAGCTTTACGTCCTCCGCCATGGGACGAAGCGCGAGAACGGGCGTCTTCGACCAGTCGACCTCCTTTTCGAAATAGGGCACCTTCGTCTGTTCGCGCACCTCGACCGGCTGGGCGGCGGCTTTCGGCCCGAAGTCCAGCCCGGCGAAGAGCCGCACGAGCTCCTCGGCGTTCCGCGTCGTGATCAGGTACTGCGGGAACTTGTCGACCCGCAGTTCGCGCAACGACCGGCGCACGCCCATGAAGTCGGCCACCGTCTCCGCCTGCGGCAGGGTCACCGTGCGCGGCTCGCCCTGGAACTTCCAGAACGCGACGACACGATGGTCGCCGCGGTCGAACACGTAGGCGCGCGAGGCGATGCCGACCTCGAGCTCCTTCACCATCGGCGCCTCCTCGATGAGGTCCATCAGCGCGCGCTGGGCGTAGGGCAGGCAGCTCGGACGCGACAGGTAGTCGTTGTCCGGATTGCCGTTGTGGTTGTTGATGTAGCTGATCATGCAGTTGTGCGTGCCGAGCTGGAAGTCGAAGTAGCGTTCGCTGCCTCCGGCGAAACCGACGATCATCGTCCGAACAATCGTCGAGGCCCCCTCGATGTCCTTCGGATAGATGCACCCGTTCTCCGGATTCGACGGCGTCGTCTTGCCGCGCTCGGTGGCCCAGCTCGGCATCGGACGTCCCTTCATGCGCGTTCCCTCCCGCACGAGCGTCTCCACCTGCCGACGGTAGTCCGGGACTTCGGGGAACGCGCAGTAGGGATGTTCGGAGAGGACGTCCAGATCCTGCGCCGCCCCGCGCCCCAGCACATCCAGCGTCCAGCTGAGATCGGTGTGGCAGGTGGTGGGGCCGACGACCAACGTCTTCGGATCATATTTCCGGATCGTCTCCGCGGCGACCTTGATGCACCACGCGTCCGTCTCGGTCGTGATCAGGTCGTATTTGCCGGGATCGGGATTGCGGCCCATTCCGGACCGGGCGTTCGGTTCGTTGAGGATCTCGTACCCCGCCACCTTCCCGAGCGCGTTGGTCACGATATGCGCGATGTGGTTCTGCCACTCCGTCGGATCCTTCACCACGAGATAGCGCAGATTCCGCGGCAGCACGCCCGCGTTCTGGAAGCAGTAGAGCACGTCGATGCCGTTTCGGTGGAACATGTCGATCTTCTGAAGGTTCTCCTCCGTGGAGAGCTTGCCGTCCCAGAGGCGGACCGAGCCCACACGGAAATCCCGCATCAGATCAATGAGCCGGTCCATGTTGACGTTGCCGGGGATGTTGTAGCCCATCCGCTTGAGCGCGGGCCGAGGCGCATCGATCACGCCGAAGTTGAAGCCAGTCTCCTGCGTGACCTGCCCCGCCGTTGCCGTGAACAGCCACTGGACGGGTCCGCGGAAGTTCTCCGGCAGGGTGAGCGGTTCGACGATCTCCGCCCCGCCCTCCACGAGGTCGACCACGCGGACCGGCGTCTCCGCGACGCACTGTCCGCGGAAATCCAGCACCTGGGAGCGGAGATTCACGCGGGGGATCGAGAATCCGAGACCATTGGCCAGCTTGAGCCGGGCCTCGATCTTCTCGCCGACGTGGTAGACGGCCGACTTCTTGTTGATCGTGCCGCTCACGCAGATCGGCTCGAGCGCGGCATCGCCGTCCTCGGCCTGGAAGACGCCGCAGTCGTCGACCCAGAACGTGCCCGGGGAGACGATGTCCAGACGCGGCGTGACCAGCCCGAACCCCGGCTGCAGATCGCCATAGCACCCGCTCTGCTTCTGCCCGACGCTCTTCACAAGCAGCTTGTAGCGCTTCCAGGTGGTCGTCAACTTCAGATTGCCGATGTAGGCCCCCGTTCCACCGCTCGAGGTGTTCAGGCGCAGATTCAGACGGCGTCCGTTCTTGTCCGCCTTCGCCCAGCAGGTGAAGACGAGCGGCTTGCCGGGAACGACCGGAATCTGGTTGAACTCCATGTTGTACGGTCCCCAGGCGGGAATCACGTCGCGGTCGTGGTCGACGTGGAAGCGGAAGGAGGCGCGCCCCGTGTGCTTCTCGTCCGTGTCGAGGGCCGGTTCGGTCGAGGTCGTGAACCAGTGCCCGTCCTGCCCCAAGTACTTCCCCGTCTCCGAATAGGTGATCGTGTTCGCCATCGCCGTGCCGTACCAGCCGCGCTCGGCGCCGCCGTTGATCAGCAGATTCCGTTTCGGATCGACGGAGCCGAACTCGACGACCTTGGCAAGATCCCACGAAATCCGGCCGAACTCGAAGATTCCCGGTGTTTCGAGCCGAATGTCAAACTGGAGGTTCTTCAGCCCCGGCGGCACGACGTGGCTGTAGACCTGGGGATGCACGGCGTCGTCTTCGGCCATCACCGGACGGTTGTTCCAATAATGGGGGATTTTCATCCCCTTCAGTTTGTCCTCCGGCGCGGTCTCTTCGCTGAAACGGCCATTATGCCCGATCAACCAGCGCGCTCCCGGAGACGCCTTCATCTCCGCGACAAAATCCACCTGGGGCCCGTTCGGCAGATCCTTGACGGGCATCGCAAAGCAGACGCGAATGAACGCCTTGGGCTTCGAGAGGTCGCAGGCCGTCGTGTCCACGACCAGCCGGCCCGCATGGAACCCCAGCTTCACCTTCGTGAGGTCGGCGAGTTTGGAACCGAACATCCCGAGGAAGCGCCCTTTCTTCTGCCCCTTCTCCGGCGCGGCGTTGATCCACCCCGCCTTGCCGTCGGCATCGATCCGCACAACCGCAGTCGCATCCGTCCAGTTCTCGAACAGGGTCTCGCCTCCGGCGACAAGGAACCATCCAACTGTAGTCAGTACGCAGAATCCTTTTGTCCAAACGCGCATAACCGATCCTTACTTTTTCTGTTTTTCGAGTATAAGTGTTGAGCTATCCATGGATGGGGGCATCAAATCTTGTACGCAGATGCCTTTGGCATACGCGGTTTTGGCGAAATCCGATCCGGCTACGACGCCCGCACCATAAGCACTTCTATGGCAATTATTGGCAGTCAATTTACGCGCGGGCTACGCCGGAATCGGATTTCGCCAAGATGCACGAATCGTCGGCTCCCTTGAGAATCACGCGGCCGATTCCACGCTTGCCCAGGCGGTAGTCCCCGAAGTTTATGACGAGCCCGAGGGGGATGTTCATGAGCTTCATGTAGGAGAGCTGCTGCGCTTTGTGCCGAGGCATGTTGACCTTGTCTTCGTCCAGCGATTTGCACTCAACGATCAGACACTTGTCAACGAAACAGTCCAGGCGGAGTTTCTCCTCGAAGGTGAAGCCCTTATAGGTGATCGGGATCTCCACTTCCGTAAGCGCCTCGTGTCCCCGCACGCGCATCTCCTGCGCGAGGGACATTTTGTAGATATTCTCGAGAAGACCGATGCCGAAGTGCTTCTGGACTTCGATGGCGGCTTCGATCACTTCGCCGGTAAGGGCGTCTGCTTTCAAATAGAGAGGGTGCATGGGTGTATTCTAGCATGTTGCAGTGGGAGAAAATCAGTCGAAAAGACGCTTACATTTTCAGCAATCCGCGTCTGAAAGGAATCAACCCTCCAATGCGCGAACTTGCCGAAAACCGTTTGTGGCGTAGCCCTCGCCGCAGATGGGGTTCTCCGTTTTGTTAATGAACTGTGACTGGGCGAGGGCGTTGTAGCCACAACGGTTTTCGGCAGATACTGCGTATGCGAAGCATCTGCGTACTTCATTAAACCTTGAAAAACAAGAGGAGACCTACACTTATACATAAGGCTTACTTTTTCTCAACGGTCACTTCGCCGACGACATAGCGGCGGGTTGTGCCGATCTGGCCTTCCAGCGGCAGCGCGATTTCGGGCATGCCGTCACCCTTTCCGACGGAGACGGCCAGACGATACCGGCCCGGCTTGAGCATCACGTAGGTCTCGCCGGGGTCCTGTCGGACCGCGCGGACAGCCCGCGCGACGTTGTCGAACGGCAGCACCGGCTCATTGTGCCCGAAGAAGCAGCGGCTCTCCACGGTCTGCGGCTTCTCCACGCCGTCCAGCGTCGGATCGAGCGTCTTGAAGTCGAAGCGGCCGTCAGTGCTGCTCCAGCAGACGTTGCCCTGCGCGTCGACGAGGTTCCAGGTGAGCGACGCACCCTTGTGAAGCCACGAAACGCCGCGGTTGATCCACTTCGAGACGATGGTCACCGGTTCATCGGGACGCACCGTGTCCGGCCAGGACGCCTCCAGCAGCGCGAAGCGGTAGCCGAGGCGGCGGTTGATCGCCGGCAGCACGTCCTTGTGGGCCTCGAAGAACGGACGGGGGAAGCCGTGGATGCCGAAATAGCTCGCCTGGTGCTTCTCGATGCACGTGACAATGCGGTCCTTGATCCACGTCCCCTTGCTGTCGCAGGAGACCCAGTGACCCGGCTCGATGACGACCGGTGACTCGGGGGCGAAGTTGCGCGCCCAGTGGCTGTGCGCCCAGGACCCTTCGCGGGCGTAGGAATTGGTGGCCGGCCCCATGCAGAAGATCGAATCGTCGCGATAGCCAACGCCGTGTTCGCGGGCGTACTTCATCAGCGGGGCCTCGGCCTCCTGTCCACCGGAACCCGCGACGTCGTCCGAGATGACGAGCTGCGTGTTCGGCAGCAGGCGACGGTGGAGGTCCATGTGCAGCCGCGTGATGCGATCGGTCGCCGCCTTGTCGAGCGGATGCGAACCGCCGCCGGTGTGCCCCTCGCCGTACATGCCGAAGGATCCGATGTCCACGAAGGCGACGGCGGGATTGCCGTCATAGCGCTTTGCGAACGCCTTGAGGAAATTCGAGTACTTCTCGAGGAAGACCGGGTCGTCGTAGATCGGCTCCCAGCGGAGCGGGAAGTCCTTCGGCACGCCATGCTTCCGGTAGCGGAACCAGGAGCCCTTGGCCCCCGCCTCGCGGACGAAATCGGGGCACGCGTTCTTGGTATGGTTGCAGCAGATGACCCGAAGGCAGATCTGCTTGCCGGCCTGCGCCCAGGTATTGGCGATCGCGTCGATGAGATCCCAGCGGAACACGCCTTCCTGCGGTTCGATCTCGCTCCAGAGGAAACGGAAATAGACCGTCGACACGCCCGGGAACCACGCCAGCGTATCGCCGGGGGGGATCGTCGCCCCGTACGCCCACATGCGTCCAGCCATATGGTACTGGGTGAGTCCCATGCCGGGGTTGATCAGCGCCTCATCCGTCTCCACGGGCCGAATCGTGCCCGCCGTCGTCGAAAGTGCCGCGGCAGCGGCGATAGCCAGAATCGAGATTTTTTTCGGGGCTTCAGGCATAACTGTGGGTCTCCTTTCGCCTTTGAAGGCTTTATGAAGTACGCGGATGCTTCGCATACGCAGAATTTGGCGAAATCCAATCCGGCAACGCCCGCGCCGTGGACTGTACAATGGCATCTCAAGGCCTTGAAATCTGCGCGCGGGTTACGCCGGAATCGGATTTCGCCAAGATCGTACATCCAGAAGGTCTTGGTCCAGGACGCATCGTCGACCGAATCGACCGTGGCGTAGCCCGCGCGTCAAAATCAAGTCTCAGAATTGTCAAATTCAAGTCATTGGCGCGGGCGTTGTAGCCACGTCGATTCGGTCGAAAATCTGCGTATGCTCCGCATCTGCGTACTAAATTGGACGTTCCAAGTGCCCAGACAGACCCACACTTATACCCGAAGAGCCTTTTTTTCATTTCCTTCTCCTTAGAGGTCCCCGATGATGATGCGCGGGTCTTCCGTGACGAGCGCGGAGCCGATTTCCCAGAACTGCCGGCAGTCCATCAGCGCCAACCGTCCAACGCCCAGCGGCGTCCGGCGGATCTCCAGCCCCCTCGCGACGGCTTCGCGGAAAAATCGGGCGTTTTCGTCCTTCGAGTAGAACTCGCGTGGACCCGGCAGACCCTTCGGGACGAACTTCCACGTGATGGTACCGTCGGCGAGGCGCGTGTCGTAGTAGGACGGCCCCAGCCCCGGCAGGTTGAAATGCGTCTCGAAGCAATGGACAAACGAAGTATGCCCGACCGGAGAACCGAAGAGCAGGATCTTGCCCCCCATCTCCTTCACGACCATCGGACAGGAATTGTCCGAAAACGGCGGCTCGTCCTCGACCTGGCGCGCGAGGACATCCGCCGCCCGCGGTCCCCAGCCCGCCCAGGAATGCGAAAGATGCACGCCGCGCGGGGCTTCGGGATAAAGCCGCAGGAACTCGAGCGGCAACGTGCCGACCCAGCGGATCGCCTCGCTCGACCGATCGTTCCGGTCGCTCGGTCGATGGTCCCAGCGTTTGTTGATGCCATTCAGATAGCACTCGGAGCGTTGAAACGTCGGCACGAAGAAGTTGCCGTCCGGTCCGACGGTGTCGATCAACGCCGTGATGATCGTCTGCGCGCCGCCGACGATGTGCCCACAGGCCGAAAGCGACGAATGGACGAGTAGCGTATCGCCCTTCTTCACGCCCACGCTTTCAAGGGCGGCGCGAATCGCGGCGCCGTCGATTTCGGGATCACGACTGCGGTCGCGCTTCGGCGATGCCGGCGGCATCACGGTCTCGATGATATTCGCACCGTCAACCGTCAGCTTGAGGAAGCCGGTGCCGGCGAGCGTCCGCAGGTGGACGCCTTGCCGCGGCGAGACGGATATCGCGAGCAGATTCGCATAACGCGCCTTGTCATAGGACAAGACCGGTGTCTCGTCCGGCTTTTCAAATCGATCCGCGGTGAAATCGCTCACAAAGCCCACAACGTCGCGCGCCACCAGGGCGTCGAGATGCCCGTTTGTCAGCTCCGTCTCCGGCTCCAGCACGACGAGAACGCCGCGGGCGTCCTCGCCCGCGAGGAACTGGGCCTCGCTCATGACTTTCAGCGTCTTCATACCTTGAGCTCAATCTCCTTCCAACAACAGAACGCTCCCTTCAGACAGGAATTATTTGAAGAGAATCAGGAAGCCGGAGGGGATGTCGGACTTCTTCACGACCAGATTCCCTTCGCCAAGAAGGCAGTTGCCGATTGCGGAAGCGTCCCCGGCGTGGTATGAGCCCACCTTGAGCGGTTTGATTTCGCCATCGGCATCCCTGTAGTAGGCCTTGAACACCCTAGCGTCCGACGCCAGCGAAAGACGGCCGCCGGCAAAGGTCACGACCGAATTGGTCGCCGCAGCCGGGGAGACGCCTCCGTCGAGGGCCAGCGTGCCGTCGAGGAGACGCAGGGAGGCGCCCAGCGACTGCTTCCAGGTCAGCGTCGCCGAACCGTCCTTCGCCAAGGTGATCCGATCGTCGAACTTGCCCAGATAGGTGACGTCGTTCGTCTGGGAGATGCGCAGCTCGCACGGCGCCGTCGTCGTGATTTCCGTTTTGGCATGTCCGGCGGAGAGGTTGCCGAGGTGCTGAGAGTGGCCGTCCAAATGGAGACAGGAGATTTCGTTTTTGCGGAAGTCGATTGCCGTGCGACCATCCGCAAGGGCATAATCACAACCTGTGCGAACCTGAAAATAGCGATCCGCATTTCCGATTCTGGCCATCACGTTGCTCGCGGCATTGAACTGGAATTCCGCGTACTCCATCTGGTTCATGTCCGCCTGACGCTGCGTTCCATCCGGGAAGACGACGCGCCCATTGAAAATGACCTTCGACTTCTTCAAGTTCGCGTCGGAACCGCCAGACGTATTGAATTTGAAGCACAGCGAGTGGTCTGTACCGATGTCGTTCTTGTGGATTGAAACCGGGCCGTTGAAGGTCAGGCAGGAATTTTCACCATACACGATATCGCGGACGTTGACAATCGGGCCGTTGAACACATTGGTCGTGTTGTGCAGACTCCGAATCCGCGCCCCATAGCGATCTTCGTTCGACGAATACGGGTAGGCGATCTTCGACGAAATGGTCGCGTTCGAGGCGACCAGCGAATAGGCGGCCGCCGATCCCGTCGTCAGAGCCGAAGAGTTCAGAATCGTTCCGCTCTGGAGGCCTCCGGCAATCGACACGGTAGCCTGTGAACCGCCAAAGGGCTCGACGCCCGTGGCGAAAACACACGGCGTATAGTAGTTTCGAGAATCTTCGGGATATCTCCTGTTGGGGAAGTTCCACGTCCCTTTGAACCCCGTCTCGCCATGTCCCTTGAACCAGATGGGATTGAAGCAGGAGACATTGATCGTGACGGAAACGCCCTCCACTCCCAAATCGGAAACCGGTCCGTCGACGACCAGACAGGCATTCGTTCCGAAGACCCAGTCCTGGTTGAACGGAAGCATCAACGGCGTGGCGAGCGTGTACGTGCACGTCTGTTCCTGTGGCTTGTCGACACCCAGGATGCCGGCCATCACCTGGACATGGGCGTCGGCAGACGAAGACGAGAGCGTGAAATCTCCGGGCGCGTCGAAGACGATTCTGTTCAGCGACGTGTCCGTCTCGACGACGGCCTCGGTCCCCTCCGCCGCAAAGGTCGCATTGACGGTCGATTCGTTGAAATTGGGAGCCACGTCCCCCTCCCAGTTCGCGGCCGTGGTCATTTTTCGGTCGTCGCCACCGCCGCCATCCCAAACAGCGTCGACGGCTCCGGCCCCATTGGCGACGACGACGGTCTCGGCACCTCTGACCTGTGGAAGCGATGTCGGCGAAAAGGTGCCGGCGGGAAGGAAGCTTCCATCACGTTTGACGTCATTGAAGACCACGGACGGCGTTCCCTCCTCGAAAATCACTTCGGAACTCGACTGCAGGCTCAACGAAACGGAGCCCGGCACGATGGACTGGGATGGCAGGTAGACCTTCGCCCCCGTCCCCAATGCCAAGGAGGTCAATTTCTTGAGGGATCCAGCAAAGGCGCAGACGTTCGAAAAGACCGCATTCTCCCCTACGACAATCGCCGTGACATTCGAGAAGGTACAGTTCTCGTCCATCGAGAAACCGCCGCGATTGACCGTGATCGTGCCGCCGATGGCATGGGCGCGCGACACATTGTGGAGCCAAAAATCGCCCTGCGGATCCCACACCAGCGAGGCGGCGGCGGCCGTGGAGGAGAAGAGCCAGTCGTTTGTGGCCGTCGCGGTGGCCGCCATCGTCAGCGTCTTTCCACACGCAATCGTATGGATGGAGCCGGGCATTCCAACAGATGCCGACGGGAGGCGCGGCGTTGCACCCACAAAATCGATTGTCGGATAGTTGATGGTCTGGTCGTAGTTTCCGAGAGTGAAATTCTGCGAACGTTGACGCTCGGTGTCAAATGTGAAGTTCTCGGTTGTCGAGATGAGAATGGCACCCTTCAACGCCCCGGCGGCGGCCGCGGTCACGCCACCGCCGGAATTGAAGCGTCCACAGTCGACCCAGCCGATTTCATTTGCGGCATTCGAGAACTTGGAGACGGTCGGATAGTCGGCTGAAATCGGATGGTAGACCGCGCCGACCTTGACGACACCGGAGAATCCGAACTCCTGGGCACGGGAAGACAGCGCCAATGCGCCCCCCTCTGCTGTCACGTTGCCCGAAATCTTCGGCGTGTTCTTGAGGGGCGGATTGCCCGCCCAGCTCGTTCCGATCGTGCCACAGCGGATTGAAATGTCGCCCCCCGTGATGTCGCCCGTCAACTGAATGTAGCCCTCGCCAAAGGCGATGTTGTAGAGGGTTCCCGATCCGCGTCCCGCGTTGTCCTTGCTCCCCGGCCGGGCGCCATGCCGCGACCAGGCCGAACAGGTGATCGGATAGCCGTAGGTCTGGTATTTATCCTTTGTTCCGGCCTTTGCGAAGACGACGGCCGTCGAGGTGTCGCTGCTGCAATTCCGACCGTCGGTCAAATCCGTATTCACGAAGATCGGATTGTTCGCGTGATCGGAACCGAACGGATTGTCGCTTGTGCCAAAGAGCTTGCCCTCGTTGATCTGCGTGCCGCCCGAATAGGTGTTGTTGGCGGAGAGCGTCAAGTTCCCCGCTCCTTCCTTGACGAGCTTTCCGGTGCCGGAGAGCACGCCCGAGCAGATGACGCTCTTTCCTGCGGGGACCGTGATGGTGACCGTGCCGTCCAGTTCCAGACTGCCGGACTGATCGACCGTCCACTCCAAAGAAGAATCGGCAAAAACCGCGGTGGCGGCCAGCGCCACGACGAATGTCCATTTCATCTTCATATCAATGCTCCCTTTTTTAGACCTCTCCGAAACCATCAAAATGCCACGATTTTCCAACTCCGCGCCAGAATCCGTCCCGACGACTCGACGTCCGGCGTCTTCAAGCTGAAAGACTGTTCCTTCCGCGTCCAGTTGAACAGAATGACGGCCTTGCGTCCGGACGGCGCACGCCACACGGAATGCAGAACGGACTCCAGGCCGTCCCGGTGCGTCACCTTGTACTCTCCTTCGCGCGCATAGGTGCTGCGGCTGAGGAAGTCCACGGGGTGCGTGGCACAGGTCAGTTCCCCGGGATCCAGCATCTCGCCGTCGAACAGCAGATCGCGGTTCGCCCAATAGAAGCGTGCCGTCTCGACCATCAGCTTGTAGTCCTCCGCGTAACGCGGATCGTCCGCGTTCTCGGGCAGGAAATTGTGCACCATCGGCTGCATGCCCCAGGTCACGCCGCGCGCCACTTCGATCGCGAACTGGTCGGGAAAGAGCGCCTTCCAGTCCTTCTCCACCTTCCACTTCCCGTCCTTCGGCCACTTCTCGTCGAAGGCGGGGACGCCGTGCACCATGGCGAAGGACCCGAAAAGCGCCTGGGCGCCATGGTAGACGGCGTGATGCGCCGGCACGAAGACGCGACGGTCGTCGGCATTTCTGAACCGCTCGCCATTCGTCTGCAGGGAGATGACCGCGTCGAACGTTTCGAGATACGTCTCGTTCGGTTCTTCCGTCGAGAGGATCACGCCGGGATTCTCAAGCCGCACGCGTCGCGCGAACGCCCGATAGCCGTCGGCCATGTAGCGGCCGCCGCCGGGAACATGGCCGTGATCCGTCGCAAAGCACGGTTCATACGTGGCGCACCCGATCATATCCATGTAGATGCCTGGAAGCCCCGCCGCGGCAAGTTTCCGATAGACCCCGCAGAGCCGATCCTGGAAGCGGGTGTTCGTCGCGCACATCCAGGAGAGCCGGTGACGGTTGAAGCGATTGAACGCACGGGCGTAGACGCTGCCGTCCGCCTTGCGGACGACGCCCTCTTCGCCGCCTTCGTGCCAGCTCTCGTCGTCCATGTCCCACGTCACGCCATTCGTGTACACCTGCAGGAAGATCCCCGCCTTCGCGCAGCGCGCAATTGCCGCGCGAAACGTCTCTTCGCCCTCGCGCGGCGGCCAGAAATTCGGAAAATAGGAATCATAGGGGATGTCGTGCCACCAGTACCAGTCCAGCGCGCAGGGGACGCCGGAATCCTTCTGGAAGCGCTCGACCGGGGAGATGACCTTCTCCGCGGCGCCCCGGTTCCAGAACCAGAAGCCGATGTCGCGCAGACGCGAGAAGTCACGGGACTTCGCCGCCGCAACCCACGGCTGCCGGCGCGCCCAGGCCGCATAGCGCATCGTCGCCTCCCACCAGCTGGGCCGGGAGAGCCGTGCGATGACGCCCGTGAACGGCAGTTCCCCCGCCGAGGAGGCGCGCGCGGGCGGCTCCCAGCCTGCACTTACACAGACTTGATGGGGCGCCGTTCCGTTCCGTAGCTCGAAGAAGGCCGATTCGAGACGGGCGTCGCCGCGCTGGTCGACATACCAGCTTGCCCTCGGCGTCAACGCCGCGGCGAAGTGGATGCCGTAGGGACGGTTCCGCGCAAGGCACTTGCCCGGTTTCGCGTCTGTCCAGTCGGGGATGAGGATCTTGCCGTTGTGGTCCGGTACGAAGAGCCGCGTCTCGTCCGTTCGCGGAACGGTCAGCATCGGGAATTTGACCTCCGCCCCGGGGAGCGGGCAGACGTTGTCCCGCCACGACAGCGCGTACCGCCAGCACCCCTCCTCAAGCAGGTCCAACGTCACAACGACGGCGAACTCCGCGCCGAATACGGGATGCCCCTTCCACGTCACGGTCGTGCGGTCTCCCGCAACCGTGACCGTCCGCGTCCGCATCGATTCCGGCCGCGCGGACTGCTCGACGCGATTCGAACTGCCGAACGTCGACAAGCGGATGGAGAACCCGAGTTCCGCATCCCCTAGACGGAACGGCTCCGCCGCCCACGCAGCGGCCACCGCGAGAGACAGTCCGCACAGAATGAATCCCCTCTTGACCATCGTCACTCCTTCCACGTGCACAACATTATGCCCGGCGAAGCGCGGCGAGCGCTACCTGCACGGGGGACGGCTCCTCGGACTTCGACCAGTCCTGCGCGGCAATCCACTCCTGTGCGGCGAAGATCGTCTGCGCCGCCGTCTCGTAGTCGACCTTGCCCAACTCGACGAGCAGCCGGATGCAGCGGTCGATCAGCTTCTTGTTCGACATCGACACCCAGCTCATCCAGTTGCCGGCGATGCGCCCCATCGCCGCCATCGTCCCAGTCGACAGGCAGTTGAAGGCGAGCTTCACCGCGAGGTGCTTCCAGATTTCCAGCGGCGAGTCGTCGATCGGGAACGCGAACGTGAAATCACGCTGTTCCGGCCAGGCGGACGCCATCTGCTTCGCCGCCGCCGCGAACGACGGATCCGCGCCCGGCACGTTCAGCACGACCGCCGCGGCGCGGGGATAGCCCTCGATGCGCTCGGGGGCCGGTTCGTTGCCGATCATGTAGGTGACGAGATCGGAGTACTTGATCAGCGGCGGATGGTCGATGAAGCTCTGCGGCATCCCCAGCGAACGGGCGTCGTCCGCCGTGAACTCGAGGCAGCGCGGACGGCGGCGCATCATCTCAGACCAGCATTCCTCCGTCGCATGGAGGGGATTCTTCACGAACGCCCAGCTCTGGGAGAAGCCCTTCTCGCGGCTGGAGCGCAGCGGCGGGATCATGAACGTCGGCGCACGTTCCGTCGTGTCCGTGAAGAGGTCGAGCATGCACTTGTCCGCAAGATAGGTGATCCGTCCGCCCGCCTCGTAGACACCCTTCTCAAAGGCGATCTGGTCGGCGATCATCTGGCGGCCCGCATCGGATTCGAGTCCCGCGAGCAGCTTCTCGAAGGCGAGCGTGTAGTCCGCCGCCGTCTCCTTCGCGAAGCGCGGCAGCACGCGGCAAAGCGCGGCCTCGAGCGCGCAGGACCCGAGCAGCTGCTCCGAACTCGTCGCCTGCATGCGCGTCGAGCCGGCCACGGACATCGACCCGCAGTAGAGGTCGATCACCGTGACTTTCGGATTGTCAATCGCCTCGCGGCAGCGGTCCAGGAATCCACGCAGAAGATCGGCCGGGTTGTTGAAGACGAGGAAGCAGCGCGCCCCATGTTCCGCCGCGTACTTGAGCGTTCCGAGAACCGACGACGTCTCGCCCCCCTCCGTGATCGCGACGAAGGTGTCCCCTTCGCCCACCCGCAGGGCCTCGGCCTGACGGCGACCGCCCTCGGCATAGTCCTCGAAGAACTCCACCGAACGAATGAGCGCGAAGTCGCCGCCGGTCATGATGGACGCCGAACGGTCCGCGAGCTTCAGTTCCTCCGGCGTGAGTTCCGCCGCGCGCCGATGGAAGAAGTCGCGCCACATCGACTCGAGAAGGATCGAGAGGCGTCCCGTCGCGCCGCAGCCGGAGAAGATGATGCGGCCTTTCGGACCCGTCACCGTCTCCACCATCGAGTCGACCAGCGCGCGGAACTGCGGCGAGGAAAAGACGTGGCGCATCGTGATCGGCATCTGCCGGTCGCCGCGCTGAAGGCATTGGACGCCCGCCCAGGTCGAGCGCTTGAAGTCCTCCTCCAGCGTCGCCGTGATCGGGTTCGACTGCTCCGTCGGCAGAAAGCCGAGCTGGAACTGCTTCTCGTTGTCGATGAAATCGCGCGCGAGCGATTTTGCGCGTTCGGTAATGGTCAATTTGTTCATATGTCCTCTCTCGAATTGAAAGTTCAGCCTTCCTCGTGGATCCGGTCCTTCGCGAAGGTCCTGAAGAAGGAAATCAGCATCAGCAGCGCGGCGAGGCCATAGGCCGCCGCCATCAGGGCAAATCCGTATTCAAACCCCTTCACGCCCGCGTGCTGCGACAGCGCGCCCATCAGAACGCCCGAGAGGCCGCCGACGAAGAAGGCGAAGACGGTGAAGATCCCCACCGCCGTCGACCGATGCTGCGGCGGAATCACGTCGAAGAGCGACGCGTGCGTGTTCACCTCGAACGCCCCGCGGCAGAGGCCGTAGGCCGAGGTCATGGCAATGACGGCGACCACCGTCTCCCCGCGGCCGATCATCAGCAGACAGGGCACCCCGCAGAGGAGCGCGCCGATCTGAAGTCCTAGACGAAAGCGCGGACGCTTCTGGACAAAATGGTCCGTCAGCCAGCCGCAGAGCATGATCGCCCCGAATGCGAACAGGTGATGCCAGAGCATCGCCATCGATCCCGCCGCGCCGATCGATATGTCGAATTTCATCGCCATGTACTTCGGCGCCCAGAAGAGGTAGGCGTTGTTGACGAAGACGATGGCGATGAAGCCCGCCATGGCGAGAAGCGCCGAGGGCGTCCGGAAGAAACAGGCGAAGCCCGCAAACAGCCCCTCCTTCCGACGCTCCGTCGAGACCGAACCCGACGGCGCATCCTTCAAGGCGACGGCAAAATAGAGCCCCAGCAGAAAGCCCGCGCCGCCAAACGCCATGAACACATGGCGCCACGTGCCGAGCACGCCGAGCGCCCAGGCGGTGATGATGCCGGACGACATCAACCCGAAATACAACGCCCCCTGATGGATCGACAGGGCGATGGACCGCGTCTTCGTATGGAACGCGGCAATGAGCGCCGGATAGCACGGCGTATAGAAGCTCTCGCCGACGCCTGTCGCGATCGAGCGGAAGAAGAGCACCACCCAGAAGGCCGGCAGGACGAGTCCGCAGATCGTCCAGGTTCCGACAAAGCCCATCATGAACGTCATGAACGACCAGGAGAGAAGCGAGAGCGTGATGATCCACTTCCGCGAGAAGCGGTCGCCAACCGGCCCCGCGAGGAACGCCATGCCCGCGAGCGTCCAGCTCAACGCCGTGTTGATCCATCCGATTTCCACATCGGTGAGCCCCAGCTCCTTCTGAATCGGAATCGTCAGCAGCCCGAAGAGCGCACGATCCGCCTGATGGAAGAAGAACGCCCCGCTGAGCATCGCCAGCATCGACCATTTGTACCATTTACCCATAACGACAGAATTATACCAAACCTCCGCAAGCCGAACCGTACACATACACCAAACATATCGTACATATCAACCAATTCATATGCTATACTTGACCCATGAAGATCCAGCGACATTTCCGCGTGCTTGTGTCTCTTCCGCTCGAAACGGCGGCTGGACGGAAGAAACTCAACGGCATCCACCGCTTCCTGAACGAGGGGCACGACTGGAATCTTGAGCTGGTTCGCAGCGACGCCTCCCTGGTCGAGCAGTGGTCATCCCTTCAGGCGGACTCCGACATCGACGGTCTCATCGCCTCCACGCAGAATGGATCGCTCGTCCGCCGGCTCCACCAGGACTTCGCGGTTCCATCGGTCTATATCGCCAATCCCCAGCCTGGAATTCTGGAACAACGGCAGATGGGCGTCTTCATCATGGACGATGTCAAGGCCATCGTCCGAGCCGCCATTGGACACTTCACCACGCATGGGGCGCTGAGAACCCTTGCCTTCGTCCCCACGCGCACCCCGTCCCCCTGGTCGAATGCACGGTGCGAGGCTTTCATCCACGAATGCATCCGCCGGCGGCGCACCGTCGAGACCTACGCGGGGGCGGATGGCAGCCGCGACCACTTGACGGAATGGATCCGGAACCTCCCCAAACCGGCGGGGATTCTCGCCGCCTACGACGATCGTGCGCGTGATGTCCTCGAAGCCTGTCGAACCCTCGGTATCAAAGTTCCCGATGAGGTCTCCGTTCTTGGCATCGGCAATGACGAACTCGTCTGTGAGATGGTCGCGCCCCAGCTCAGCAGCATTGCCGTCGACTTTGAAGCCCATGGCTACTCTGCCGCACGCGAACTTCAGGCCATGATGCTACGCCGCCGCAGACCCGTTCGAACCGTCATTCCCTGCGGCATCCGGGAAGTCGTCGTCCGGTCCAGCACTTGGAACGACAATCCGTCGAATGCCCTTGCGAACCGCGCGCTGCAGTACATCGAACAGCATGCGCTCGCCGGAATCACGCCGCCCGATGTCGTCCAGCATCTCAACGTTTCGCGCAGTCTTCTCGATCTTCGGTTCCGTGCAGCGTTCAACATGTCCGTTCTGGACGCTATCCTCACCCGGCGTCTCGGCGAGGTCAGGCGCCTCCTCGAGACGACGACGTTCCCCATCTCTCTCATCGCCGCACGCTGTGGCTATCGGGACGCGAATTATCTCAAGAACCAATTTCGCCGGCGATTCGGCAAATCCATGCGGGAATGGCGGAAGACCGCACAGTCCCCCAACCCGTCCCCATCACCAGTCGACTAGATGTCCAACGCGGCGCCGATCTGTTTCGTCAACGCGACGGCGGCGGCATGGGTTCCGGATCCCTCCGCCCGAACGACGGAGATCTCATCTCCAGCCTTGAGCGTGTAGACGATGACGCGGTCTCCAACCTGGTACCAGGGCTGTCCCTTGGCAAGGACGGGGGGACTGCAGGTAATCGACACAGGAAGGACGGGCGCCCCCGCGTGGAGGGCAATCTGGGCTGCGCCACGACGCAGCGGACATTTCGGTGTCCCTGCAGGCACGCGCGTCCCCTGCGGAAAGACGACCAGGTCCACGCCCTGGCCCAGCAGAGTCCCCGCCTCGTCCATCACGCGCAGAGGGTCGTCGTTCACGAGGAACATGCCCTTCACGATGAGCGAATAGAAGAAGTTGCCCTTCGCGGCCGCCTTGGCGATGGCCGTCGCGTCCGGCAGAAAGACCGTGAGCACGACGATGTCGATGAGCGTGAGGTGGTTGGCGACGATGACACGGCCCCGTGTCGCCGCAAGCTTTGCACGGTCCTCCGGCGAGATGTCGACGCGGAAAAGTCCCGTCCAGCGTCCGCCCCACACGAAGAGCTTCCAGCTGGCACGGACGAGCCTGCGCATCAGTCTCCGCGCCCCGCACAGGAGAAGAGGAGGGAACAACAACCCGCCAATGACCAGCGACCCGATGCCGTACAGCACGAAGAAGCTGCCCCCCAGCAGACTTCGCGGCACGCGTATCCAGAGTCGGCGGTCCATAGACTAGACCGTGCGGGTCAACACGAAGTCGTTCGTCGCAAAGGCCGGCTCGCGGCCCTCGAGGAACGCGGCCAGCGAACTGAAGGTCGCCGGCGGCATTTCCCGGTGGCGGAATTCGACCGCGACGTCACCGTCTTCGCTTGGTGTCATCCGCAGCGCCACGGAACATCCCACCTGCTCATCCTGGAATTCGCCCTGATAGAGCTCCGGCGTCGCCTCTTCGGCATAGACGAACACGACCTCCGTCTGCAGCGCCAGTGCTTCCAGCAAGCCAGCCTCCAGCGAGCGGTCCCGCGCGGCGATCGCCGTGTAGGGAGCCTTGTTCTTCGTCAACAGGGAGAACGCACCCGGCGCGGCGTTGTGCACAGAGGCGGAGAAGCCCGCCGGGGACATCTCGCCATCCGCATGGAACTGCTTCATCAGCTTCGCCGTCACGCCGATCTCGCCCCAGCGGGACGCGAAGACCACGGGAACTGCACATTCCCCCTTCACCTGCCAGGCGGTCGACAGGGCCGCCCGCTCGACGCCCGTCAGACGTCGGCGCTCCAGCGGAGGGACGAACGAGACATCCGGCTTCGGCGTCGTCTCCGTCGCCTGCCACAGCGCAAACTCGAGTTTAAAATTCATCGATGTACTTCTTGATGATCCTGAAATCCGACCGCACGGAGATGTTCGCTCGGTCCTTGACACGTTTCTTCCGCCTGTCCGTGACGGAGACGGACAGCTCCATGTCGTCGCGGTCACGCCCCATCCCGCCAAAGCCCGCGTCGTTGAACTCCCAGGAGTTGACATCCGCCTTGATGACGAAATCACACTCCTCCTCTTTCTCCGCGACCACAAAACCCCGAGCCTTCAGGGCCTCCTCGAACGCCCTCTTCACACGCTTCTCGGTCTTGTCGACGAAAAATGCCGCATCAGACGGGAACTTCTCCGTGAGTTTCGGCATGCCATGCTCGATTGAGCCCCACACCCAGGGAAAGTTCTGCGTCTCGCATCCCGCGAGAAGCAGCGTCCCCAGCAGCAGTGTGGCAACCGTCCTCAAAGTCTCATTCTCCGTACGCGGCACAGACCTTACGGTCATCGAACGGCAGGACCTGGTCTCCGATTGTCTGCGTCGTCTCGTGTCCCTTGCCGCACACCACGACGACGTCGCCCGCGGCGGCCTCCGCCAGAGCGCGGAAGATGGCTGTGCGCCGGTCGGGCTCGACGATGAAATCAGTTCCCGCGGGAATGCCCACGACGATCTGGGCGATGATGGCGTTCGGATCCTCGCTGCGGGGATTGTCGCTCGTCACGACAAGCCGGTCGGCGAAACGCGCGGCCGCGGCGCCCATCAGCGGACGCTTCTTCGTGTCGCGATCGCCACCGGCGCCGAAGACGGCCCAGACCTTCCCCTTCGCGAACTCCTTCACCGTCGAGAGCACGTTTGCGAGCGCATCGTCCGTATGTGCGTAGTCCACGAACACCTCGGCGGCGCTGCGCGTCTTCACGCGTTCGAGACGCCCCCAGCGCGGCGTCAGATCGGAGATCTTCGCGAGGATCGTCGCGCGCGGGACGCCTGCCCCCTCGGCCAGAGCCGCGGCCAGCAGCACGTTCTGCACATTATAGCGCCCAACCAGTGGACACGTCTCCTGGACGGCCTTCACCAGTTCGGGGTCAGACGCCGTGAACCCGCATTCGATCGTCTTCAGCGGTAGCGTCCGACACATCGCCGCCAGACGACGGCCATATTCGCCATCGACGCAGATTGCCGCCGGCGCCCCCGGATTCGCCACGGCGAGACGACGGAAGAGATCGGCCTTCGCCTCGAAGTAGGCCTCCATCGTCTTGTGGTAGTCGAGATGGTCCTCCGTGAGGTTCGTAAAGCCGCAGCCGGCGAACACGGTGTCGCCCGTGCGGTGCTGGTGGATGGCGTGGCTGGAAACCTCCATCACGCAGTTTGCGAGGCCGTTCGCCTCCATCTCCGCGAAGATCTCCTTGAGGACCTTAAGCGGAGGCGTGGTGTAGCCGGAGGAGAAATGGCGCGTGCCGGTATCCACCTCGACCGTGGTGACGATGCCGCCGCCACCGAGAAATTCGCGTAGAATCCACGTCGTGGTGGTTTTTCCGTTTGTACCGGTGATGCCAAAGATCTTCATCGTAGAGGCTCCTCCTCATCCTCCTCCACGGGAATGTCCACGGGAATTTCCGGCGGAACCACGAGATAGCGCAGCACGACCTGGGCGATGTCCCTGAAGGTCGGTGCGGCGCAGAGACCTCCCTGGTGGTTGAAGAGCGGAACGCCTGCCGCCTCGGAGGTCGCCTTGCTACGGCAGTAGAACGGTTTCTGGTAGGTGACGAGGATGACGATCTCCGGTTGCGTGGCCGGGACGATGCCGATGAAGGACGCATTGTAGTTCGTCGAGGAATAGCCACGCCCCTCCTTCATCTGCGCTGTACCGGTCTTTCCCGCCACCGTATAGCCCGGCACCGCCGCACGCTTCGCCGTGCCACCCTTCTTCGCAACGCCCGTCATCATGTCGCGCACCTTCTGCGCCACGGAGGGGGTGATCGGATGCCCTAGCACGTCGCGATGATGGCGGTAGACCTCCTCGCCATCATGATCAACCACTTTCTCGACCAGATAGGGACGCAGGAGTTCACCGTCGTTGCCGATGGCGGCATAGGCCGCGGCCAGCTGAAGTGCCGTCACGGCGATGCCCTGACCAATCGGCGCACGGGACCATTTGACCTTGTCCCACCGTTGCCAATTGGGGATGATGCCCGTTTCCTCGCCGGGAAGCTCGATTCCGCTCTTGCGGCCCAGACCGAACTGCGTCATGTAGTCCCAAAGCTTGTGCGGACCCAGATCGTATCCAAGCTTGCCGAAAACGATGTTGGAGGAATGAACGAGCGCCTCGCGCACGCTCATGTATTCCTCCCACTTGTGGCCCGCGTCGCCCGGCAGACGGTAGTAGTTCGGATCATTCTTCGCGGTGCTGATCATCGAGTCGGGCGTGCGGCGGCCCTCGTTCAGCACGGCGCACGCGGTGATCGTCTTCATCACGCTGCCCGGCTCATAGCACTCGGAAATCACCCGGTTGATCTTCGCGTCGTCCGAATACTTGTTGTAGTTCTCCGGATCATAGTCCGGCAGGGAGGCCATCGCGAGGACGGCCCCCGTCTTCACCTGGAGAACCACGGCCCACGCACGTTCCGCGCGGTGCCTCTTGATGCCAGCCGCAAGAGCCTTCTCCACTTCATACTGGACGTTGGGATCGATCGTGATGTACACGTCGCAGCCGGGACTGGCATCGACATCAAGCTCGCGTCGCCCACGAACCTCGCCCCCCACTGCAGTCCTCTTGCCGTGGATCTGCCCCGGGGTCCCCTTCAACAGGCGTTCATACCGAAGCTCGAGACCCGCTCCGCCAACGGAATTCATCGGATCCTTGCTCACGAAGCCCAGCACGTGCGAAAGTCGGTGTCCCTGCGGATAGACACGAACCTGCTTTTCCTCGATCGTGATCTCGTGGAGGTGGTTCGTCGAGGCGGCAATGACATCGTGTACACCCTGGTCGGCGCTTCGGGCCAGAAGCTGGTAGCGGTTGCCGAGGCGGGCATAGGCATCCATCACCTTCGGCAACGGGATGCCGAGGTTGTCCGACACCATCTTCATCTTCTCCATTCGCCTGATCGCGGAAATCGGGCGCTTGGGGTTGATCGGGTCCTTCGCTGCCTCAACAGGATCCAAGTGATATTCCCACACGGAGGTCGTCTTCGCAAGCGTGACGCTGCTCGACGAAATAATGGATCCTCGCTGTCCCTGGATGACACGCTCAAAGTCGTACTTGGGCGTCGCCGGCTTCGACGAGACCAGATCACAATGGAGATAGACCAAACGAACGGCAAGGCCGACCACTCCCATTCCCAGGCAGGTGATCGGCAATGCGAAACGGATGATTTCGTTCCGGCCGGCCGGCGTCACTCGCTACCTCCTCATCGGCGGGCCAGATGCTTCGTCGACGGCAGGCCGGATCCCCGCTTGCCCGACGAACGAGCGGTGGCGGGGGGAACGGAATTCAACGCGAGGTCGCCAATCTTGTTCCGCTGCTGCCTACGCTTGACGGCAAGGCCCTCGATGGCACGCCCGTCGGCGTTCATCTGCACAATCTGGTCCTGGCGGGGATAGCGCATTTCGAGTCCGAAGCGCGTGAGCTTCTCGTTGAGACGTTCCGGGATCTTCATTTCATCCCAGCGGGCAGCCTCGCGCACGCATTCCGACTCAAGCGCCTTGAGTCTCCTCTCGGCCTTCCCGATGTCGTTGTTGATCAGGTCGCATCTCGAGTCGAGAACGTAGTAGATCATCGCCATGATCAGAGCTGAGACAATCAAGGAAGCGACCCCCACCGTGCCCGACGTGAGCACGGAGTTCTTCTTGATCTTCTTGTTCCTTCTCATTTCACACCCTTTCCGCTGTGCGTAGCTTTGCGCTGCGCGACCGTGGATTCAAATTCAATTCCTCGTCCGTCGCCGTGACCGCATGACGCGTCACGAGGCGGACCCTCGGGAGGACACCCTCCCAGCGCTCCCCGCCCTGCTGGAGCGAAACCATCTTCCCGGCATGCGCGGCGAAGAACCGCTTCACAATCCGGTCTGTAATGCTCTCGAAGGTGATGACCGCGAAACGGCCCCCGGGCTTCAACAGCCCCAGTCCGCCCTCGAGCGCGCGTTCCAGCTCTCCAATCTCGTCGTTCACCTCCATCCGCAGCGCCTGGAACACCCGCGTCGCCGGATGGTGCGCCCCACGGCGCCCAATCGTCCTCTCCACCAGAGCCGCCAACTGCCCCGTCGTCACGATGGTCCCATGAGACCTCTCGCGGACAATGGCCCGTGCGATCCGCCGCGCGTTCGGCTCCTCGCCCAACGTGCGAAACGTCTCCGTCAGCTCATTCTCGTCCTTCGTCGCCACCAGATCGGCCGCAGTCAAACCCCGCGACCGGTCCATGCGCATGTCAAGGGGTCCATCGGCCCGGAAGCTGAATCCTCTGTCCGATTCGTCCAGCTGAGGGCTCGAAACGCCCAGATCAAGCAGAATCCCATCGACTTCACCAAATCCCTTCTCACGTGCGATCTCCGCGAGATCGCCATGTCGCCCATGTACAAGTTCAACCCTGGCTCCCGCGAACTCGGCCAAACGGCCTGAGCTCTCGCGAAGCGCCTGCTCATCCCTGTCGACACCCACCAGGGTCGCACCGTCACCCGCCCGCGAGAGAACCTCGCTCGCATGGCCGGCACGCCCTAGTGTCCCGTCGACGTAGACGCCACCGGGTTTCACCGCGAGGGAGTCCACAGTCTCCTTGAGTAGAACGGGAATATGCATTCCGTCCTGCCCTTAGAACTGCAGTTTCGCCATCGCGGCGCCCAGCTTGGCCACATCCACCGCCGATTCGGCGGGTGTTTCTTCGGCCGGCCAGATTGTGGCCATTCGAACCGCACCCTTCATCACGACGGCTCCTTTCAGTTTCGCATACGCAAGCAGCCGGTCGCTGATGCGGATACGTCCCTGAACGTCGAACTCCAGCATTTCCGAATTTTCCCCGATTGCATCCAGCAACGCATTCAACTCGGCGCTCGAGATGGGCTTTTTCTTCAGCTCCTCGAGACGCGACTCCATCATATCCTTGGGGATGAGCTGGAGACACGGACGCTGAGTATCCGGCATCACATAGACGCAGTCAGGGCCCAGAGCATCGCGCCAGACGCTAGGAATCGTTAGGCGCTTCTTCGGATCGAGGGTGCGGTCAAAGCGACCCATCAAGGCGATGGATCCCTTTCTGGCCGTATTCTCGGTACTCTGTTTGCCTGGTTCTGACATTTGTTGACACTAGTAAACACTTTTCCCCACCCGAAGTCAATGCGAAAACACAAAAAAATGTGAAGTTTTTTTGCGTGTCTTGGCGAAACTTGAGCTGTTTCTAGAGGCTCGTTCTGCTCAACCTCTAGCCTAGTTGCAACAAAACAAAACGATTACCGCAAAGAACTTGCGATAATCGTAGTTTAAACACATCCTCTTGGATGCATGCCCGCACCTGATTCAATGTTCGTCCCTCTCCCAGGTCCTCGGGCGAAAAATTCTGAAAAACACCCCCACTTTCCCCCACTCGGCCGCGCGCGCCCCCGCGGCACAGAGCGCACCTTAATGCCTCCCGTTGGAAATAAAGGTCTTTGTCAGGATGCAAATGGCATGTGAAGAGAACGCCTAATCCTCGGGCTCGTCGATGACGATCTCCCAGAGGCGAGGCTCCTTCACGTGGGCAGGGTCGGGCAAGGACATCTTGATCCAGACCCAGCCCTTGTCGAGGTCGAGCAGGGCGTTCGGGTCGCGGAGCTCCGCCGGCCTCAGCTCGGTGCAGGCTGGACATCAACCTGGCGGTTCAGCGGCAATGGCGTCTTGCGGAGGCACGAAAAGACCTCCTTATTCCATTTATTTCACTGCCGGAACGACAGATAGCGCGTGAAGAACCGCGTATAGTCGTCAAGGCTCGAGAGAGAGCCCCATTCGCGGTCGCTGTGCGGCTCGCCGCCCGTCGCGGCGAAGATGACGATCGGCGTCTTCACGCCGGCCGCCACATAGTACGACGCATCCGTCGCGGCGCTCATCCGCCCCTCGACGATGCCGCCCAAAAGATCCCGCTTCATCGCCTGCAACAGACGGGCGATTTCGGGATCATCCGGACGGTTCACGAGCGGAAGGCGTCCTGTCGGCACATGCACCTCAAGCCCCGTCGTCTCGATCATCGTCCTTTTGACGCGTTCGAGGTCCTCCACGCTGATGTAGCGGCACGAAAACCACAGCGACGCCCTGTCGGCGATCTGGTTCACGGCTTCGCTCCCCTCGATCATCGTGGGGGAGACGAACGTGCGCCAGGTCGTGTTCGTATCCGTCTCCTGCGCGGCCCAGGCGGCCGCGAAGCGGTGATAGCCCTCCATCAGCTTCGGCAGCGGATTGTCGAGCGCCCACGGACGCGAGGCGTGTCCACCCTTTCCATGCGCGACGAGCTGAATGCGCGAGTGGCCCTTCTCCGCCACGAAGAGCTGTCCTGGCGCCTCGCCCGCCGAATCGCCCACGAGAATCATCTTCCGCGGCAGATAGCCCCGGTCGATCATCATCTGCGGGGTGCGGATGCCACGTCCGCCGCCGTCTTCGTCCGTCGCGAGGAACATCCCCACGGACGCCTTCCCGACGAGGTTCACCAGCACCTGGCACATTGCCGCCGCATTGCCCTTCGTGTCGCATGCACCACGGGCGAACACCTTGTCGCCCTCGTAGCGCGGCTCGAACATCTTCTCAGGCGCCACCACCACGTCCAGATGCGAGACGAAGAGATAGTCGTGCACCTTCCCCGGCGTCGTCGCCGCGTAGAGCGCCACGCGCCCCACGTCGTTCGTCTCCACTGTGCAGCACACGCCGCGCGCCGTCAGCCAGTCGCGCGTGTAGTCGACCACCCGTGCCAGCTGCGGCTCGTCGCCGCATTGGCTCGGGATGCGCAGGAGACCATCGAGGAAGGCACGGTCGACGCCCGCGCCCCCCGCACATGTCATTGAAGCCAGCAGTCCGGCCAGCGCGGCAAACGCACGTGTCTTCATCGAATCCTACCTGAGAATAAGCGTCAATCCCATACCGTCGCCGCGGACAAACAGCGTACCGGCACCCGTAATACGGGCCGTACGATGGGACGCGGGGACAGACGCATTGTCGAGTGCGCCCCACACGCCCTGCTTGATTGGCGTCTCGGCATCGTCGAGCCAGAGGTAGCGCGCCTTCTGCGTCGCGCCTTCGTCCAGCTGCAGTTCACCCGCCGCCAGATGGTAGTCGGCATCCGGACTCAGCTGGTTCTTCTCCGTGAGACGGAACGTGCCGCCCGAGACGACGATGTTCGTCGCCCCCAGCCAGGTCGTACCCTGCCAGAGCGTGAATGGACCCTCCGCCACCGTCACCGTGCCCGTGGCCTCGATGACGCGGTTCGTGATGCCGAACTCAAGCGGCCCCGTCTTGTAGAGGCTCACCTCGCCCTTGATCGCACAGCGCGAAGGCGGAATCGGATACGCCGTCTTCGGGAAGCTGCCATTGACGTAGGGATAGTTCGCGTTCCATTTGTGCTGGTTCACGTAGAATGTGGCGGGGCCGTCGAAGCTCTGGATCGTCGCATTCGCGTTCGCGTGGAACGCACCCACGCGCTGCGCATAGCCATGCAGGTCCCACGTACCGTAGATGCACGTCTTGGACGTCGGCAGATCGAAGCCCCAGTCGCAGAAGAAGTCAACGCTCACCGCGACGGGATTGTAGGGATTGTAGTTCTCAACCTGGTTGTTGCTCCAGGACGCCATGTTGCCATAGGTGTTTCCCGGGCAGTGGAGATGCAGCTTCTTCGCGCCACACTCCCACGTAGAACCGTAGAACGGCTTGTTCGAAACGACCACCATGCCCTCCGTGCCCCAGTTGATGTAGAACTTCTTGTCTGGCGTGCCGTAGCCGCCCGCGAAGACCACTGTGGAGGAGGACGGAAGCGAGAAGGCGTCGACGGAATTTGCAATCGCCGGAACAACCGGTCCATAGTAGATGTTCGTCGTATTGGCCGCATAGCCAATCGACTGGCGCAGACTGGATCCCTTCGAGAAGTCCAGCACGACCTTCTTCGAAACCCGCGTGTTGGACATCGTCAGGCGCTCGCCCTTCCGCTGCATGACGCGAACCTCGGCGGTGTCCGTCGCATTGGACGGGCCAAACGGTTCGTCGCCGTATGCATACGCGCGGTCCACGTCGATCACGATCGACCCCGTGTAGGTGGAGTTCGTGGAACGGAAGTAGACCTTGCCATCGCCCGTCACCGTCACCTTGGCGTCGCTGGTGAACGCGTCGACCAACGGACCGTTCACGTTGAGCGTCGCGTTGGTCGGCACAGTCCAGGTCTGGTTCCCCTCGTCAACGGCGAGCGGCGTGTCGAACGTGACCGTGCGCGTTGTCGTGTCATCCGGAAGCGTAATGCCGCCCGTGCCGAGGCCGAGAGTCGAATCCGCCCCCAGGGCCTTGAACGTGAACGCGGTGATGTCCGAGGTGAAGGAGAGTCCGTTGAAGGCGTAGCCCGCCGCGACGTCCATCGAGCCGCCGTTGTCGGAAGCGGCTGCGAAGACCGGCGAGAACGAACCGCCCGTCACGTCCGGCGCCACAGGAATGCCCTGCCAGTTCCCAACGTTCGTCGCGTCGTCGTCGACCGCGCCCGTCCAAAGCGCCGTGCGCGCCACCACGACGACCGTACCCACGCCCGTGAGGCCCGCCAGTGCCTGTGCACCCTCGGCGGAGCCCGAATAGGACGCGTCCTGGACGCCATCCACGCCGCGAATCTTCAGCGCGTATGTGTTGAGGGCGACGCCGGACGCAAGGTCGAGCGTCGCGCCATCGGCCACGGCAATCTCTGCCAAGGTGTTCATGGACGCCCCTTCCGCGACGGCCACCGTACCGGCGGCCACGCGGAGCACGCCGCGGAACGAAGACGCGCCGACCAGCGTGAGCGTTCCCGTGCCAACCTTCTCGATCACGCCCGAGAGATCGCTCGTCACGCGCGAGAGGTCAAGCGTCTGATCGGCATCGCCGCCGACACGCAGTACGCCGCCGTCCAGAAGCTCGAAGTCACCCGTGCCCGACGCCGAGAGATCGAAAGACGCCGGCGGCGCAAACACGCCCCCGCGAACCGACACGACCGTGCCTTCGGCCATCGACAGTGCACCAAAGGTCACGGCGCCCGTGGCATCCGTCACGGCGACGCGACCGGACTGGACGTTGAACGTGCCGGGAATCGGCTTCTTGACCGTGATTTCGCCCGCGCCGAGTTTGTTCACGTCGATGGCCGAATTCGCGCAGATCTGCACGTCGAACACACAGGGATTGCCGTTCTCGCCGATGTTCAGAGTCGCCGTGTTCGGAGAGGTGTTGGTGACGAGTCCGCCACCGAAGAGCGAGTTGCAGCTCTGCGTCGTGCCCATCAGGTCGACGGTGAAGAGCATGGCGCTCGGCATGACCGCGACGCCGCCGTTGGCGGGACCGTGCGGGAGGAAGTCGTCGGACTGGATCAGGCAGCGCAGAATCGCCGTCTGGTAGCTCGGCTTGAAGTAGAGGTCGCCTGTCTGCTCCCAGACAATGCCCTGCCCGTCCGCGCGATTCTTGAACTGGGAGCCTTCAAGGCACTGTTGGGCGTAGGTATGTCCAGTGTTGTAGTCACCGCCGTAGAGATAGACGTCCGAATCGCCGCGGAAGATGAGACGCCCCGTGGCCCCGGAGCCCCAGGTCACGAACTGGGCAAACTTGTTGAAATTGATGTCAATCGGCTTGCCGTTCAGTCCTTCAAGGATCAGATCGCCGGACGAGTTGGCGCTGAAATTGAAGAAGTTACCCCAGCCGTGGCTGTTGAGGCGCCCGCCGTTGAAGGCGATCTTCGCCGAGAGCGAGCCGCGCATGTAATAATAGAGGGTCGTCAGGCCGCCGCCGTCCAGCTGGATGAGATTGGGCACGCCGGCGGAACCGTCGCCGGGATCCACGACCTTATCGCTGCCCAGATAGACGTTCCAGGCGGACGTCGTCCCGCCCTTGATCTGCAGCGTCCCCGAGGAGACGCCGAGTCCGGTCGCAGAGGAATCGCCGAGGAAGACGTTCGCGGTCCCGCGCTGCCCGAGGCCGGGCTCTTCCGACGTATTCGTCCGGCCGAGACCGTTCTGGGTCATGACGACCGTGCCCGTGCCGCCATCGTAGCCGATGCGCGTGTTGTGCCGCACGTAGAACGTCGCATTCGTGCAGTGCCAGGCAGCGGGTCCCGCCTTGGACGACACCGTGAGGTTGTCGATCTGGAGATTGACGCTCTTCCAGGAGAGGATCGAAGCGTCCGTCGTCTCGTCCACGTTCAGCGTGTCGCCGTCGAAATAGACCGTACCCGACCCGGGACCCGTCACGCAGACCGGCACCGAACCGAGAAGCCCCGAGTCCTTCAGCGTCAGCTTGGCACTCGCAGTCGGCATCTCGATTGCAAACGGATGCGCCGCCGACAGATCGGCGGCATGCGTCACCGTGCCCGTGACCGCGACCCAGCCTGCGGCGGACGGTCCTTTGAGCGCATCCGTCGCATAGCCGCCACCCACGAGGTCGATGCCCCCCGAGGAGACACTCGTGTTGACTTGATAGACATCGATCCCCTTCACGGTCAGAACGAGAGACGCAATCGCCCCGACGAGTAGGGTGGAGGTGGCGTGTGAAGTTGTCTTCATGAGGTAATTGCAAAACCCCTCGGACACCCTGTCGCCGGCCCTGCCACCCG
>JAUNMP010000016.1:2519-44659 GCA_030537465.1 bacterium | reverse complement strand
CGCCGTCAGGCGGACGGACAAGCCGTCAACGCCGAGGTTTTGCAATTACCTCTCTATTGATTCGCGAGCTGCGGCGACAGCGAGAAGCCCGAAAGGGAAAGCAGGCCGATCACGCACGCGGCGGCGATGAAAACGAGTACCGGCAGAACCTCCTTGATTCGAGCCTTGCCGTCATGAAGGTCCATTTCGATTTCGTCGGCCGCCGCATCCACGACGACGGGCAGGAACATCAGGGCGGGAATGAAGTAGTGCGTATAGTGCGTGTTCATCACGTTGATCGCCGCGATGTAGGCGGGAATCGAGATGAACAGCAAGGTGTTTCCGCTGAACCGCAAGTTCACCAGATTCTTCATGGCCATGCAAATCGGCAGGAGAAACACGAATACGGTGGTCACGCCAAGCAGGGCGTAAGACGGGTCCCTCGGGAATGCGGACAATCCCCTGAAGTGGGAGGCAAAGTCGGTCAGGTTCGGCAAGGGGTAGTGAGTCGTGGTCCTCCGCACGATCTCCCATGCGCTGACATTGGCCTGATGGGCTTCCGGGAGAACCGTCCACGCGACAAGAAGCTTGAGGAAGAACACGCACGCCACGCTGACGACCACGTAGCAGACACCATCAATCCAGTGTTTCCGGAATTTGGAGACCTGCAGGACGCCCGCGGCGACAACGGGGATCAGGACCCACACGGACGGCTTGACCAGCACGATGAGACTCGTCAGAAACGCGGCGGCAAACAGACGCCACCTGCTTTTCCCCGTTCCCGTCACATAGGCAATCACCGCCAACGCGCCAATCAGGACGTCATTGCTTGCCGTCCGTTCATAGGCGATCAGCATCGGTATCGACGAGGCGGCCGTGCAGAGGAGCAGCGCATTGACGGGGGAGGATCTTCTCGACAGATGGACGAACAAAACGAGCCAGGCGAGACAGGCGATTGAAAGGAACGGGATGCGCCACGCCCACGTCGACAATCCGAACACCAGATGCGACAGATAGCTCAGCCAGTGCGTGCCGGGCGAAAAACCATAGGTGAACGCTTCGGTCCGCGCAAGATCGACGAAGCAGTTCCACAGGAACTTCTCCTTGCCGCCAGCCAGATAGTAGCCTTCGTCGGTTGCATTGTATCCGTATTCCCAGACCGACGGAATCCCCGGATCTCCCGTCAACCACAGGAGACGCAGCGCCAAGTATGACGCCGCGAAAATTGCCAGGCATATCCAAAATGATTTTCGTGTCATCGCCGCGTACCCGTCCTTGTTTTTCTCCTGTCCCCGCCGACACCAAAGAGCAATCGTCTCGCGGACACGCGTCCGCCCGACGGGGAAGTATAGCAAAACGGGAGAACGCCTGAATGGAGGAATCTCAGAATGTTTGCTTGAAACGGGAGACGAACAAAGGGCGTCGCGGAGAATCCGCGGCGCCCTTCGGCCGAGCCTGGAGGAAGGCTTACTTCTTGAAGCTCTCCTCGACGGCCACGGCCACCGCGACGGTCGCGCCGACCATCGGGTTGTTGCCCATGCCGATGAGGCCCATCATCTCGACGTGCGCCGGCACGGACGAGGAGCCCGCGAACTGCGCGTCGGAGTGCATGCGGCCCATCGTGTCCGTCATGCCATAGGAGGACGGACCGGCGGCCATGTTGTCCGGGTGGAGCGTACGGCCCGTACCACCGCCGGAGGCGACGGAGAAGTACTTCTTGCCGTTCTCGATGCACCATTTCTTGTAGGTGCCGGCGACCGGATGCTGGAAGCGGGTCGGGTTCGTGGAGTTGCCCGTGATGGAGACGCCCACGTTCTCGAGCTTCATGATCTCGACGCCTTCCGGCACGTTGTCCGCGCCGTAGCAGTTGACGGCCGCGCGCGGGCCCTTCGAGAACGCCTTGCGCTCGACGACCTTGACCTTCTCCGTCTTGTTGTTGAAGGAGGTCTTGCAGTAGGTGAAGCCGTTGATGCGGCTGATGATGTAGGCGGCGTCCTTGCCGAGGCCGTTCAGGATCACGCGGAGGTTCGTCTTGCGGACCTTGTTCGCGTTGAGGGCGATCTTGATGGCGCCTTCGGCGGCGGCGAACGACTCGTGGCCCGCGAGGAACGCGAAGCACTCGGTCGCGTCGTCGAGGAGCATCGCGCCCAGGTTGCCGTGGCCACGGCCGACCTGGCGGTTCTCGGCCACGGAGCCGGGAATGCAGAACGCCTGGAGGCCCACGCCGATCTCGGCGGCGGCGTCCTTCGCCTTCGTGCAGCCCTTCTTGATCGCCATCGCGGCGCCGACCGTGTACGCCCACTTCGCGTTCTCGAAGCAGATCGGCTGCGTCTCTTCGACGATCTTGTAGGGGTCGATGCCGGCCTTGTCGCAGATTTCCTTGCACTCGAGGATGGACTTGATGCCGTAGGGCTTGAGGGCGGCGAGGATCTTCGCCTCGCGACGCTCGTAGCCTTCGAACAGCTTCTCGGCGGCGGCGGCCTTGGGGGCGGCGGCCTTCTTGGTAGCAGTCTTCTTAGTAGCCATTTTAAAGATTCCTTTCTAGATATCTAGTCGTTCTAGTCGTTCTAGGTATTCTAGGATTGCTAGATTCTAGATTATTCCTTGCGAGGATCAATGTACTTGGCCGCGCCCTCGAACTGACCGTAGTGGCCCTTGGCCTTCTCCCACGCCGTGTTCGGGTCATCGCCCTTCTTGATGAAGTCGGTCATCTTGCCGAGCGAGACGAACTCGTAGCCAATGACCTCGCCGTCCTTGTTGAGGGCCATGCGCGTGCAGTAGCCTTCCGTCATCTCGAGGTAGCGGGGGCCCTTCGCCTTCGTCGCGTACATCGTGCCGACCATCGAACGGAGACCCTTGCCGAGGTCCTCGAGGCCCGCGCCGATCACGAGACCGCCGTCGGAGAACGCGCTCTGCGTGCGGCCGTAGACGATCTGGAGGAAGAGCTCGCGCATCGCGGTGTTGATCGCGTCGCAGACGAGGTCGGTGTTGAGCGCCTCGAGGAGCGTCTTGCCGACGAGGATCTCGGACGCCATCGCCGCGGAGTGCGTCATGCCCGAGCAGCCGATCGTCTCGACGAGCGCCTCCTCGATGATGCCGTTCTTGACGTTCAGCGAAAGCTTGCACGCGCCCTGCTGCGGCGCGCACCAGCCCACGCCGTGCGTGTAGCCGCTGATGTCCTTGATCTGCTTGGCCTGAACCCACTTACCCTCTTCCGGGATCGGGGCAGGACCGTGATTGCACCCCTTGGCCAACGGGCACTGGTGCTCCACTTCGGTCGAGTATACCATTTTGTGTTCCTTTTAGTTTACGTTCAAATCACTTGGAGAAATAGCGCTTGAGCAGGCCCTCGAAGCCGGCGCCGTGGCGGGCCTCGTCCTTGGCCATCTCGTGCACCGTGTCGTGCACGGCGTCGTAGTCGAGCTTCTTCGCGAGCTTCGCGAGCTCGAGCTTGCCGGCGCACGCGCCCTGCTCGGCCGCCGCGCGCAGCTCGAGGTTCTTCTTCGTGGACTTCGTGAGGACGTCGCCCAGGAGCTCGGCGAACTTCGCCGCGTGCTCGGCCTCCTCGAAGGCGTAGCGCTTGAACGCGTCCGCGACTTCGGGATAGCCCTCGCGCTCGGCCTGGCGGCTCATCGCGAGGTACATGCCAACTTCCGTGCACTCGCCCGTGAAGTTCATCTCGAGGCCCTTCACGACCTCGGCGTCAAGACCCTTCGCCGAACCAACCTCGTGCTCGCACGCCCACGACATCTTGCCCTCGGTCTCCTTCACGAGGAACTTCGCACCGGCGCATCCGCACTGGGGGCACTTCTCGGGGGCGGCGTCGCCTTCATGGACATAGCCGCAGATCGGGCACACGTACTTCTTCATCTCTAACTCCTTCTGGCTGGTTTGCGGACCGATCCTTCGCCGGTCTGCAGAAAACTAGAATGGTATTATACGCGAAAAGTGGTCGGGAAACAAGCGGAATCACATCGTAGACAGGGCGTCCCGCCCTGACAGGAAGTCATAGATGCAGACCTGACGAATGCCGTTGTGCATCACGGGATTGGTGTCGTCGGCCGTGATTAGCGTCTTCGGATAATTGTCGTCGATGTCCTCGAGCGAGCGCAATTCCCGGACGAGCGTTTCGGGGTCCTTGACCGTCTCCGCCACCTGGTAATAAGCGATTTGGTCGCCATCGCGCGTAACGAAATCAACTTCCCGTCCAGTACGCGTCGTCCCGACGAAGACCGCCCGATGACGACGCATCAGCTCCAGATAGACGACATTCTCCAGTACCCGACCCGAATCACCCGCGCGATTTCCGTTCAGATGATACCGGATGCCGGGATCTACCGCATAGTACTTGGCCCCAGCCTTGAGCAACTCCAGACCTCGTACGTCCACCCGATCGCAGCGATAGAACAGGAACGCCTCGCAAAGCTGCGTCACATAGGTCGCCACGGACGGATACGAGACCTTGCCGCCGACGGACGACAACACGTCGCAGATGCGCTTGACGTTCGTCAGGTTGCCGATGTTGTCAAAAAGATAGGCGGCGATTCGGCGGATCGTTCCTGCATCGGACATCTTGACGCGCGAGGCAACGTCCTTGACGAGAACCGTGTTGAAGATACCCTCGAGATATTGGCCGACCCCCTCCTGCTCTCCACACTCCAGAAGACGCCGCACATACGGAAACGATCCGTAACGGCAGTAATCGAGCCAGACATCGCGACGATCCCTCTTCATTCCATCCGCAAACTCGTAAAAGGAGAACGGCGTCAAATGCAGTTCGACATAACGCCCAGACAGGTAGGTCGCGAGTTCTCCCGACAACATCCAGGCATTCGATCCGGTGACATAGCAGTCGTATTGTTTGTCCGCATAGATGGAGTCGACCAGACGCTCAAACCCCTCGACCCGTTGTACCTCGTCAAGAAAAACGTACTTCTTCCCTTCACCCGTCAACTGATGGTCAAGTTCCGCCCAGACCTTCTCGGGGGTCGTCAAATCGACTGCGGCACGCCCCTCGAAGTCTATGAAGGCGACACGATCACGTGCAACTCCTGACGCCAGAATCGCATCACGCGCCATCTGCAGGACAACGGACTTCCCGCAGCGGCGAATCCCCGTCACGACCTTGATCAAGTCATGATCACGCCATTTCAGCAATTTTGAAAGCGCTTCATTGCGATTGTACATAGTCTGGCTCCCTGAGCTCGAAATTATACTATATGAGACAGCCGCAAGGCAACGATAATTCAATTCCCGAATTAAACCATTCCACAAAATACAATTGCATCAATCGTCGAATGAATTTTTTTCCTGAAATCGGATGTTCAACAGCGAGAGATATCGGCTCGACGCGAGGAGTCCGCACTAGTGGACCACGATCAGCTCTTTCCATTGCGTCGTCGCCCGAGCCGACAGCCGCTCGCGCTTCATATGCCAGGAGAGCTTCGCGCCCACGCCCTCCGCCGCCATGAAGACGGCGCTCCTGCCAAACCGGGCGTTGAGGGCGTCCACCGCCTTGTAGAGCGCCGAACGTTCGAGAGGCGGCGCCGTCCGGAAGAGGTCGAGCTGACGCGCCGCGCCGGCCTTCTCGAGGCCGAAGAAGACCATGCCGCTCTTGCGGTAGCGGACGCCCTCCAGGAACAATCCCCCCATTTCGTCCCGGATGGCGGAGAGCATCACGTTCGTCGCGTCCGTCGGCTGGGGAAACGCGACCGTGCGGCTGGTCCAGGTGTCTTCGCAGGCCGTCCCGTACTGGGCGAAGATGTTCGCGCCGCCCGCCAGAAGCCCGTGCCGGCGAAGCTTCCGCGCCGCCTGGGCGGTGAAGGAGGCGATGGACTCCGAGAGGTCCTGCAGCGTCATCACGGGAGAACCAAAGGACCGGGAACAGGAAATCGAATCGGGATCGGCGTCGTAGTCGCGCGCGCCGAGGCACGGCGTGCCGCGCAGCTCGATCGCCGTGCGCACCGTCACGACGGATCCCAGCGCGCGGATGTCGGCGTCCCGCATCCGGCGGAACTGGTCCGCCGTGTGGATGCCCCGCGCATGGAACTTCACCGCGAGGCGACGGCCAATGCCCCAGACCTCCTCGACCGGAAGGTCCGCGAGAATCGACTCGGGGTCCGCCGGCATGATGAAGACACCGTCCGGACACTTCTTGCCGATGTGGTTCGCGATCTTCGCGAGCGTCTTCGTGGGCGCGAACCCCACGCCGCAGGGGATGCCCACCCACCGCCAGATCTTCCGGCGAAGAGCCCTCCCGTACGCGTGCAGATCCTCCACGCAGCTCGGCGGCTGGATGAACGCCTCGTCGATGGAGTACTGCTCCACGTCCACCGCCTCCTCGCGCAGCACGGAGACCACGCGCCGGGAAAGGTCGCCGTAGAGCTCGTAGTTGGAGGAACGGAAGACGAGTTCGCCCGTCGCCTCGCGGTCGCGCAGCTGGAAATAGGGGGTTCCCATCGGAATCCCCAGCGCCTTGAACTCGTTCGACCGGGAGACGCAGCAGCCGTCGTTGTTGGAAAGCACCGCGACGGGACGCCCCCGGAGCTTCGGATCGACGACCCGCTCGCAGGAGACGAAGAAGTTGTTGCCGTCGACGAGCCCGATCATGCCGCGAACCGAAGGGATGCGCCTAGCCGCGCCCCTTCTGCTTGAAGGCCGCCGAGCCGACCCGCCCGAGGCGGTAGCTCATCATGCGCGGCGAGATGCCGAGCTCGCGGGCGGCCGCGCTGTGGTTGCCGTCGTTGCGCTTCAGGGCATCCTCGAGCACTCGGCGCTCGAAGGCCTCGAGCTGCTCGTCGAGCGTAAGCGTCGTGTTGCCGCGGTAGGGATCCTCGGCGAACTCCTCCGTCTGGAGCGACGCGGGCAGATTGTAGCTGTGCACGCACTCGTCCCGGGCCGTGAGCACGGCGCGCTCGATGCAGTTCTCGAGCTCGCGGACGTTGCCCGGCCACGAGTAGGCCTGCAGCATGTTCATGGCGGGCACCGAGAACTGCGTGACCTTCTTCTCGTACTTGACGCTCATCTTCGTGAGGAAGTGCTGCGCCAGCAGGATGATGTCATCCGCGCGGTCCGCCAGACGCGGCAGGGAGATCGGGAAGACGGAAAGACGGTAGTAGAGGTCCTCGCGGAAGAGCTTCTTCGCCATGAGGTCCTCGAGGTTGCGGCTCGTCGCCGCGATGAAGCGCACATCGCTCGTGAGCGTCTCGTTCGAACCGACGCGGGAGAACGTGCGCTCCTGCAGGAAGCGGAGCAGCTTCACCTGCACGGGGATCGACAGGTCGCCGATCTCGTCCAGGAAGAGCGTGCCGCCGTTCGCCGCCTCGGCGCGGCCGATGCGGCGCTCGCGCGCGTCCGTGAAGGACCCCTTCTCATGGCCGAAGAGCTCGGACTCGACCAAAGCCTCCGGCAGCGCCGCGCAGTTGAGCACCACAAACGGACGGTCCTTCCGCAGCGACAGGCTCTGAATCGCCTGCGCCACCAGCTCCTTACCAGTGCCGCTCTCGCCGCGAATGAGCACCGTCGCCCCACTGGGCGCCACCTGGTGGATCTGCTCGTAGACGCCCCGCATTTCGGGGCAGTTGCCGATGAGACGTCCAGGCGTGTCGGCGATCATGTCGCGCAGACGCTGGTTCTCCTTCACCAGGGCCACCTGCTCGGCATCCTCCGCGCGGCAGACGAACGCCGCCTCCGCCACGAGGTTCGCGATGATCTCCAGAAGCTCGACGTCGCGGGCCAGCGAACCCGTGTCGCCCGTCATCTCACGGTCGGCCGACATCGTTCCGATGATCTGTCCGCGGTGCAGCAGCGGTACGCAGACGAACGACAGCGCCTCGTTGATCGTGCGGCTCTTCGTGCGGTTCAGGAACCGACGGTCCCTCCGCACGTCGCAGACGACCTCCGCACGGCCCGTCTTCGCCACCAGGCCCGTGATGCCCTCGCCGATGTGGTAACGCCCCAGGGCGCGCTCCTCCGCGTTCAGCTTGCGGGAGGAGGCGACGATCCGGAGCTCATCGCCCTCCAGGAGGGTGAACGTCCCACGCAACATGCCCATGCTGCGCTCGAGGATCACGATCACCTCCTCGAGGAGCTTGCGGACATTCCGCCCGCGCGCAACCACGGAGGCGATTTCGCGCAACACGGCTATCTCGGATGTCAGTCGACTCAAATCGTCCATTGCGTGCATAGTATATCAAATCGCTCCTTCGCGTGTCACTAAGCAAATAGCATGCCACGTACACCCCTCACTTCGGGTCTTTCCAAGTCCATTCAAATTCATTACACGATTCGTAACAGGATGCAAAAAGCGTTACATTCAGTGTAACAAGTAGCCGTGGACACGCCCCCTTTTGACCAAAATCCGTTATTGGCACAGTCTTTGCTTACATTTTTTGTAAGTCTCAAAACAATGAATGCTTGGCAGTGACGCCAACCATTAAAAGGAACGAAAAATGAGCAAATACGTCGATACCGTTTTGAAGGAACTCAAGGCCAAGAACGCCAACGAGCCCGAATTCATCCAGGCCGCCGAAGAGGTGCTCCTGACGCTGGATCCGGTCCTCAAGGCCAATCCGCAGTACGAGCAGAACGCGATCCTCGAGCGCATGGTCGAGCCTGAGCGCGTGATCATGTTCCGCGTTCCCTGGGTCGACGACACGGGCAAGGTGCGCGTGAACCGCGGCTACCGCATCCAGCAGAACAGCGCGATCGGTCCGTACAAGGGCGGTCTCCGCTTCGATCCTTCGGTGAACCTCTCGGTCCTCAAGTTCCTCGCGTTCGAGCAGGTCTTCAAGAACTCCCTCACGACGCTCCCGATGGGCGGCGGCAAGGGCGGTTCCGACTTCAACCCGAAGCAGAGCCCCCACACCCCCGGCAAGCGCTGCAGCGACGCCGAGGTGATGCGCTTCTGCCAGAGCTTCATGACGGAGCTCTTCCGCCACATCGGCGCGGACACCGACGTCCCGGCCGGCGACATGAACGTGGGCGGCCGCGAGATCGGCTACCTCTTCGGTCAGTACAAGCGCCTCGCCAACGAGTGGACGGGCGTCCTCACGGGCAAGCACCTCTCCTACGGCGGCTCGCTCATCCGTCCCGAGGCCACGGGCTATGGTGACGTCTACTTCGCCGAGAACATGCTCGCGATGCGCAAGCAGACGTTCGAGGGCAAGAACTGCGTGATCTCCGGTTCGGGCAACGTCGCCACCTACGCGGCCGAGAAGCTCATCCAGCTCGGTGCGAAGGTCCTCACGCTCTCCGACCGTTCCGGCGCGATCGTCGTCAAGGACGGCATCACGCCCGAACTCCTCGCCGAGGTGATGGAGCTCAAGAACGTCAAGCGCGGCGAGCTCTCCGAGATCAAGGCCAAGGGCGTCCAGTTCGTGGCCAAGAAGAACAGCTGGCAGCTCGTCGACAAGATCGACGCCGCCTTCCCCTGCGCCCGCCAGAACGAGCTCGACGGCAAGGACGCCGCCTACCTCCTCAAGCATGGCTGCACGGTCGTCGGCGAAGGCGCCAACATGCCGTCCACGCCGGACGCCATCGAGGCGTTCGTCAAGGCGAAGATCATGTACTCCCCCGGCAAGGCCTCCAACGCCGGCGGCGTGGCGACCTCGGGTCTCGAGATGTCGCAGAACTCCGAGCGCCTCTCCTGGAGCCGCGAGGAAGTCGACGCCAAGCTCAAGGGCATCATGAAGGCGATCCACGACAACGCGTGGGAAGCCGCCGCCAAGTACGGCAAGAAGGGCAACTACGTGGTCGGCGCCAACATCGCCGGCTTCACGAAAGTCGCCGACGCGATGGTCGCGCAGGGCGTGTGCTAAGCGTACTCCCTAGCTGAACCGACGGACGCCTGGATCTTGTTCAACCAAACCAGGCGTCCGTCTGTCTTTCCCCACCCTTCCCCTGTTTTGCACGTTCGGACGGAATCTGCTATAATCTCCCGAGTTTCATTCAGTTAAAACGGCAAGCAAACATGAATCGCATCATCGCCAAAAAACAGCTTTCCGAGAACGTCTTCCGCATGGAAGTGGAGGCGCCGCTCATTGCGCAGGAGCGCAAGCCCGGTCAGTTCATCATCCTCATGGTCGACGAGAAGCTCGGCGAGCGTATCCCGCTCACCATCGCCGACGCCGATCCCGCCAAGGGCACGATCACGATCATCTTCCAGACCGTCGGCGCCACGACCATCAAGCTTTCCCATCTCAACGAAGGCGACGCCCTTCCCGCCGTGCTCGGTCCGCTCGGCAAGCCCACCTCGATCCGCGGCCTGAACGGCGAGAAGCCCGGCCATGTCGTCTGCGTCGGCGGCGGCATCGGCGTCGCCCCCATGCACCCCATCGCCCAGGCGCTCAAGGCCGCGGGTAACAAGGTCACGATCATCATGGGCGCCCGGAACATCGGTCTCTTCGTCATGAAGGAGGAGATGGCCGCCATCGCGGGCGAGAACCTCATCCTCACGACGGACGACGGATCCTCCGGACGCAAGGGCCTCGTCACGGATCCGCTCAAGGAGCTCTGCGAGGCCGGCACCGTGGACGAGGTCATCGCCATCGGTCCGCCCATCATGATGAAGTTCGTCGCCCTCGCGACGAAGCCCTACAACGTACCGACCGTCGCCTCCCTCAACACAATCATGATCGACGGCACCGGCATGTGCGGCGGCTGCCGCGTCTCCGTCGGCGGCGAGACCAAGTTCGTCTGCGTCGACGGTCCCGAATTCGACGCCCACCAGGTGGACTGGGACCTCATGCTCAAGCGCATGGGCGCCTTCAAGCCGCTCGAGGCCAAGGCCCGCGACCACGTCTGCAATCTTTACAAAGGACTTTGATCAGATGACCCCGAAAGAGAGAATGGCCATTCCGCCCCAGGAGATGCCCCAGCAGGATCCGGCGGTTCGCGCCCACAACATGAATGAAGTCGCGCTCGGCTACACCGCCGAGATGGCGAAGTGCGAGGCCTCGCGCTGCATGCAGTGCGCCGCCAAGCCCTGCATGCAGGGCTGCCCCGTCGCGATCAACATCCCCGGCTTCCTCGCGAAGGCCGCCGAGGGCGATTTCGCCGGCGCGCTCGCGATCATCAAGGAGACCTCCCTTCTCCCGGCCGTCTGCGGACGCGTCTGCCCCCAGGAGAAGCAGTGCCAGAAGTTCTGCACCATGGGCAAGCTCCTCAAGGATGTCGACAAGGCCGTCGCCATCGGCCGCGTCGAGCGCTTCTGCGCCGACCTCGCCCGCGAGACGAACGCCGAAGCCCCCGTCGCCTGCGCCCCGAAGACCGGCAAGCGGGTCGCTGTCATCGGCTCCGGACCCGCCTCCATCACCTGTGCGGCGGACTGCGCCAAGGCCGGACACGACGTCACGATGTTCGAGGCCTTCCACAAGTGCGGTGGCGTGCTCGTCTACGGCATTCCCGAATTCCGCCTTCCCAAGTCCATCGTCCAGCACGAGATCGAGGGCCTCGAGAAGATCGGCGTGAAGATCGACACCAACTACGTCGTCGGCCGCACGCGCAAGCTCAGGGACCTCATGGAGAAGGACGGCTTCGACGCCGTCTTCGTCGGCACCGGCGCCGGTCTCCCCAAGTTCATGAACATCGAGGGCGAGAACCTCAACGGCGTCTTCTCGGCGAACGAGTACCTCACCCGCGCGAACCTCATGAAGGCCTACCTCGAGGACCAGGCGGACACTCCCTTCTGGCACGGCAGGAAGGTCGCCGTGCTCGGCGGCGGCAACGTCGCGATGGACGCGAGCCGCATGGCCCTGCGCCTCGGCGCGGAGAAAGTCTACCACATCTACCGCCGCGGCGAATCCGAGATGCCCGCCCGTAAAGAGGAAGTCCACCACGCGAAGGAGGAAGGCGTCGAGTTCCACCTGCTTGAGAACGCGAAGCGCATCCTCGGCGACGACAAGGGCTTCGTCAGCGGCATCGAATGCCTCAAGTACGAGCTCGGCGAGCCGGACGCCTCCGGGCGCCGCAGCCCCGTCGCCGTCCCCGGCAGCGAGTTCACGCTCGACGTCGACACCGTGGTCGTCGCCGTCGGCAATGCCTCCAACCCGCTCATCCCCGCGACGACGGACGGACTCGAGGTCAACAAGCGCGGCAACATCGTGGTCAATTCCGAGACCAACATGACGTCGATCCCCGGCGTGTTCGCCGGCGGCGACATCGTCCTTGGTGCCGCCACGGTGATCCTCGCCATGGGCGAAGGCCGCCGCGCCGCGGCCGGTATCAACGCCTACCTGGGCAAGTAATCGGGACCTCACAACCGAGGCGTCTCGCCCCGGAAAGCAAAAAAAACGGGCACTGCGGAAAGGCAGTGCCCGTTCTTTTATCCGCTCACGCGCCTCAACGGACCATCTTCAGCTTGGCGTGGTATTCCTGCAGCGTGCAGACGGAGAGCTCGCCGAAGCGCGTGTAGTCCTCGAGGCCGCGCACCGACGCCTCGAAACCGGCGACGGTCGTGGTAATCGGCACACCGTGGATGATGGCGGCGGCGCGCATGCGGATGTCGTCCACCATGGCCTCGGCGCCCTGCTCGGAAGTCGAGACGACCCACTGCACGTCCTTGTCCTTCATCAGGTCGAGCACGTTCGGACGCCCCCGGCTGATGCGGTAGATCGCGTGCGACTTGATGCCGTTCTCCCAGAGCTTCGTCGAGGTGCCGCGCGTCGCGTAGATCTCGTAGCCCATCTCGTCCAGCTTCTTCGCAAGCGGCACCACCTCGTCCTTGTCCTCGTCCTTGACGGCGAGGAACAGGTTCCCCTTCGCGGGGATCCTGCTGCCTGCGGCGAGCTGGCTCTTGAAGAACGCGATGTGCGGATCGGCATCGATCGCCATCACCTCGCCCGTGGACTTCATCTCCGGCGTGAGCGTGATGTCCACGCCCGGGAACTTGACGAACGGGAAGACTGCCTCCTTCACGCACGTGTAGGGCAGCTTGACCTCCTTCGTGAAGCCGATGTCGACGAGCTTCTCACCCGCCATGCAGCGCGCGGCGTAGCCCGCGAGCGGCACGCCGATCGCCTTCGAGACGAAGGGAATCGTACGCGAAGCACGGGGATTGACCTCGATCATCCAGATTGTCTGTTCGCCGGTCGCCTGGTCCGTCGTGACGGCCAGTTGCAGATTCATGAGGCCGCACACGTGGAGCCGCTGCGCGAACTCGTGCGCATAGGCGCGGCACTTGTCGATCACGGCGCCGGAGAGCATCTGGGGCGGCGTCACCGACGCGGAGTCGCCCGAATGGCAGCCCGCCGGCTCGACGTGCTCGAGGATGGCGCCGATCACCGTCGTCTCGCCGTCCGAGATGCAGTCGACGTCGAGCTCGATCGCGTGCTCGAGGAACTTGTCGATGAGAATCGGCTTGCCCTCGGCGGCGCGCACCGCCTCCTCGACGTACTTGACGAGGTACTTCTCGTTGTAGACGATCGCCATGCCGCGGCCGCCCAGCACGAAGCTCGGGCGCACCAGCACGGGATAGCCGATCTCGTTCGCGACCTTGACCGACTCGGCCACCGTGTGCGCGATGCCGCTCGGCGGCTGGTGCATGCCGACCTCGGAGACGAGCGCCTTGAAGAAGTCGCGGTCCTCGGCGCGGTCGATGTCGTCCGGCGACGTGCCGATCACATGCGCGCCCGCCGCACGCAGCTTCTGCGCGAGGTTGAGCGGGGTCTGCCCGCCGAACTGCACGATCACGCCGTCGCACTTCTCGCGGTCGTAGATCTCCATCACGTCCTCGAGCGTGAGCGGCTCGAAGTAGAGCTTGTCGGAGGTGTCGTAGTCCGTCGAAACCGTCTCCGGGTTCGAGTTCACCATGATGACCTCGAAGCCCTGCTTCCGCAGCGCGAACGCGGCGTGGCAGCAGCAGTAGTCGAACTCGATGCCCTGGCCGATGCGGTTCGGACCGCCGCCGAGAACCATGATCTTCTTTCTAGAATCGCTAGAGACTCTAGAAGCACTAGAATTTCTAGCGTCTCTAGAAGAATGGGTCGAATAGTAGTAGGGCGTAATTGCCTTGAACTCGCCGGCGCAGGTGTCGACGGCGCCGAAGGTCGGGCGCAGCCCGTTCGCGAGGCGCGCGGCGCGGACCTCGCCCTCCTTCGCCTTCAGGAGGTAGGCGATCTGGGCGTCGGAGAAGCCCATGGACTTCGCCTGCGCGAACGCCGCCCGGTCCTGCACGAACGTCGTGACGCTCCCGTATTCGACGATCACGTTCTCGAACTGCTGGAGCTCCGCCAGATGGCGCAGGAACCAGCGGTCGATCTCCGTCAGCTCGAAGATGCGCTCGACTGACCAGCCGCGGCGCAGGGCCTCGTGCAGCTGGAAGATGCGGTCGGCGCCCGGATGCGACAGCGCCTCGGCGAGCTCCTCGTCGTTCCACTCCATCGTGCGGACGGCATCCCACTTCGAGTGGTCCAGCACGGGGAAGAACATCTCGTTCTTCTCGTCCGCGCCAAAGCCCATGTGCTTCGTCTCGAGCGAACGGAGCGCCTTCTGGAAGGCCTCCTTGAAGGTGCGGCCGATGGCCATCGCCTCGCCGACGGACTTCATCTGCGTGCCGAGGTGCGGATCCGCGGCCGGGAACTTCTCGAACGTGAAGCGCGGCACCTTCACGACCACGTAGTCG
This sequence comes from bacterium, assembly GCA_030537465.1. Lineage (GTDB taxonomy): Bacteria > Verrucomicrobiota > Kiritimatiellia > RFP12 > UBA1067 > RUG572. Next base: position 30,060 of record JAUNMP010000016.1, on the reverse strand, counting down.
AGCGCCGGCTCGAAGCAGCTTGGCGTCTCGCGCGTGATGTCGTTGCGCAGCTCGTCGAGCGTGTAGCCGACGGCGAGCAGGGCCGCGATCTTCGCGATCGGGAAGCCCGTCGCCTTCGAGGCGAGCGCCGAGGAGCGCGAGACGCGGGGATTCATCTCGATGATGATGCGGCGGCCGGTCTTCGGGTTCACCGCCCACTGCACGTTCGAGCCTCCGGTGGAGATGCCGATCGCGTCGAGCACGGCGAGCGAATCGTCGCGCATCGCCTGGTATTCGGCGTCCGTCAGCGTCTGGATCGGCGCGACGGTGATCGAGTCGCCCGTGTGAATGCCCATCGGGTCGAGGTTCTCGATCGAGCAGACGATCACGCCGTTGCCCTTCTTGTCGCGCATCACCTCCATCTCGTATTCCTTCCAGCCGAGGAGCGACTCCTCGATCAGGACCTCCGAGTTGAGGGACGCGTCGAGCCCGCGCTGGACGATCGTCTCGAATTCGCCTTCGTCGTGCGCGATGCCGCCGCCGGTGCCGCCGAGCGTAAAGCCTGGGCGGATGATCAGCGGCCAGGTTCCGATCTTCGCGGCCGCGGCCTTCGCCTCGTCCATCGAGTGGCAGGAAACCGAAATCGGCATGTCGAGGCCCAGCCGCAGCATGGCCTCCTTGAAGAGCTCGCGGTCCTCGGCGCGCGCGATGGCGTCCGCGTCGGCGCCGATCATCTCCACGTTGTAGCGCCGGAGAATGCCCTGGCGCGCGACCTCCATCGCCGTGTTGAGCGCGGTCTGGCCGCCCAGCGTCGGCAGCAGCGCGTCCGGACGCTCGCGGCGGATGATCTCGTGGATCGACTCCGGCGTGATTGGCTCGATGTAGGTGCGCGGCGCCATTTCCGGATCGGTCATGATCGTCGCGGGGTTCGAGTTGATGAGCACCACCTCGTAGCCCTCGGCCTTGAGCACCTTGCAGGCCTGCACGCCCGAGTAGTCGAATTCGCAGCCCTGGCCGATGACGATCGGTCCCGCGCCGATCAGCAGGATCTTGTGGATGTCTGTCCGCTTCATGACTTACGGCTTCCCTTCTTGGCCTTGGCCGGTTTCTTGCCCGCGAGCGCCGCGGCGACGAGTCCGTCGAAGAGCGGATGGGGCGTTGTCGGACGGCTCTTGAACTCCGGATGGAACTGCCCGGCGATGAAATAGGGGTGTCCTGGCAGCTCGACGATTTCGACGAGCTTGCCGTCCGGCGAGGTGCCCGACACCTTGAGCCCGGCCTTCTCGATCGCAGCGCGCCCCTCGGAATCGTAGTTGAACTCGTAGCGGTGGCGATGGCGCTCGGAAATCGTGAAGTCCTTCTTCTCGGACTCCCCGTAGAGCGGCGCATAAAGCTTCGCCGCCAACGTGCCCTTCTTCACCACGCACGGGTAGGCCCCGAGGCGCATCGTGCCGCCCTTCGCGGTCACGCCCTTCTGCTCCTCCATCAGGTCGATGACAGGGTGCGCCGTCTTCTCGTCGAACTCGGTCGAGTTCGCGTCCGCCCAGCCCAGAACGTCGCGGGCATATTCGATCACGGTACACTGCATGCCAAGGCAGATGCCGAGGAACGGAAGCTTCTTCTCGCGCGCATACTTGATCGCGATGCACTTGCCCGGCACGCCGCGGTTGCCGAATCCGCCTGGCACCAGGATGCCGTCCGCGCCCTTCAGCAGCGAAAGATCCTTCTCCAGCTCCTCGGCCTCCACGAACTTGACCTTGACCTTGGTGTCATGCGCCATGCCGGCGTGGTGCAGCGCCTCGTGGACGCTCTTGTACGCGTCGCGGATCGCGATGTACTTGCCCACGAGCGCGATCGTGCAGGTGCGCTTCGGCTCCGTCGCCTTCTTCACGAGCGTATCCCACACCGAGTGCTTGACCGGCCAGATGTCGAGATGGAGCTGCTTGAGCACCTCCTCGTCCAGCCCCTGCTTGCGGAGCTCCCGCGGAATCGCGTAGACGGAGTCCTCGACGTCCTTCTCCTCGATCACGCGCTCGGGCCGCACATTGCAGAAGAGCGCGAGCTTCTCGAGGTGCTCCTTCGGAATCGTCATCTCCGTGCGGCACACCAGGATGTCCGGGATGATGCCGATGTTGCGGAGCATACCGACCGAGTGCTGCGAGGGCTTCGTCTTCAGTTCGCCCGCGGCCTTGAGGTACGGCACCAGCGTGAGGTGCACGAAGCAGGTGTTGTCGAACCCGTGCTCGAAGCGGAACTGGCGCGCGGCCTCGAGGAACGGCAGCGATTCGATGTCGCCCGAGACACCGCCGATTTCGCAGAGCACGATGTCGCAGTCATGCTCGCCCGCGCTCTTGATGGCGTCCTTGATCTCGTTCGTGATGTGCGGGACGACCTGCACCGTGCCGCCCAGATAGCCGCCGGCGCGCTCGCGGGCGAGCACCGCCGAATAGATGCGACCGGACGTGTAGTTCGACGCTCGGGAGCAGGTGACGCCGGCGAAGCGCTCGTAGTGGCCGAGGTCGAGGTCCGTCTCGGCGCCGTCGTCCGTCACGAAGACCTCGCCATGCTGATAGGGGCTCATCGTGCCCGGATCGACGTTCAGGTACGGATCGAGCTTCTGCATGAAGACCTTGTAGCCGCGGCTCTTCAACAGAAGTGCAAGGGACGCCGACGTGATGCCCTTGCCAAGCGAACTGACCACACCACCGGTGATGAAGACGTATTTAACGGGATTCTTTTTCATGGCTTAGAATCTTTCAAAGTTTTCAGGCATTCTAGAACCTCTAATTATCTAGACATTCTAGATCTTCTAGATTCTCTAGATTGAGCGCCCCATCATCTTCAGAAATTCTTCGAAGAGGTACTTCGAATCATGTGGTCCGGGGCAGCTCTCGGGATGGTACTGCACCGAGAACGCGGGCAGCGTCTTGTGGCGCACGCCTTCGATAGACATGTCGTTGAGATTGACGTGCGTGACCTCCAGGCAGTCTGGCACGGACTCGGGAATCACCGCGAAGTTGTGGTTCTGGCTGGTGATCTCCACATGTCCCGTCTTCAGGTTCTTGACCGGGTGGTTGCAGCCGTGGTGGCCGAACTTCAGGCGTCCCGTCTTTGCGCCGCAGGCGATCGACAGCAGCTGATGTCCCAGACAGATGCCGAACAACGGTACCTTCCCCAGCAGCTTCCGGATGTTCTCCTGGGCATACGTGACAGCGGCGGGGTCAGCCGGGCCGTTCGAGAGGAACACCCCGTCTGGTTTCATCTTCAGAACCTCTTCCGCAGGCGTATTCGCCGACACGACCGTCACCCGCGCGAACTTCGCCAGGCTCCGGAGAATGTTCGTCTTCACGCCGAAGTCGTAGCAGACGACAGTGGGAAGATTGGCTGATTCCGAGATTGTCTGATTGTCTGATTTGAATTCGTAGGTTTTGTCGCAGGTGACCTTGGCGGCGTAGTCCTGGCCGTCAAGCCCTTCCCAGGCCCTGGCCTGTTCAATGGCCCAGGCCTCCTTTTTCATTCTTCCCTCTTCACTATTCATTTCCTCTGCGGCCGTGACGCAGAGGTAGGCCTTCTGGTTGCCGTGGTCGCGCAGGTGGATCGTGAGGGCGCGCGTGTCGACACCGTAGATGCCCGGCACGCCCGCGTCCTTCAGATACTGGTCGAGGGACTTCGTCGACCGGAAGTTCGAGGCGTCGTTCAGCCCATTAACGACAAATCCATGCAGAAAAAGACCCCGAGATTCGATGTCCTCGGGGTTTGTTCCGTAATTGCCGACTTCCGCGGTGGTGAGAGTGACGATCTGCCCTGCGTAGGATGGATCGGTCAGGATTTCCTGATAGCCGCTCATGCCGGTGTTGAAGACGACCTCTCCCACCTGGTCGGCTGGGGCGCCGAAGGCCACCCCGTGGAAGACGGTTCCGTCCGCAAGGGCGAGGAACGCCTTCCGTTCCCGCTCCGCCTTCCATTTCGCTTTCAAGACTTCAAAATTCATACCGAGAATAATAAGCAAATTCCATGCCGTTACAGAGTCTGTAATTGAGAAGAAATCGAATTGATTCCTCCTCATCATCACACAATCCTGGATAACTCACACAGAGGCACAGAGATGGTGAGAAAGCGAAATTTTGCGTTCGAGCACCCGTCCCCTCCGCAACTCTGTGCCACAGGATGGATTCGGCCTCGAGTTACAGGCCCTGTAATCGAGCCAGAACCTATTTTACATATTCCGTAAATGAGACATCGCTCGGCATGCGCCAGTCGCCACGGGGGGAGAGGTTGATGCTGCCCACCTTTGGACCATCTGGCAGACAGCTCCGCTTGAACTGCTGGGAGAAGAACCGACGGAAAAACGCATCCAGCCATTTCGCGATCGTCTCCGCGTCGTAGACCTCCGCGAACGCAGTCAGAGCCAAACGGCGTAACTTCTCTTTTCCGGCGCCTCTCCTCATGAAATGGTAGAGGAAGAAGTCATGCAGTTCGTACGGACCCACCTTGTCCTCCGTCACCTGCGCGATGGTGCCATCCGCATTCGCCGGCAGCAGTTCGGGCGAGACCGGTGTCGCGAGGATGTCGAGCAGCGCCTTGGCGGAGATCCCTTCTACCTTCTCCTCGGCATACCACTTGACGATGTACTTGACGAGCGTCTTCGGAACGCCGGAATTGACCCCATACATGCTCATGTGGTCGCCATTGTAGGTACACCAGCCGAGCGCCAGCTCCGAGAGATCTCCCGTGCCGATGACGATGCCGCCCAGTTGGTTGGCCTTGTCCATCAGGAGGTAGGTGCGCCCGCGGGCCTGCGTGTTCTCGTAGGTGATGTCCTTGACGGACTCATCGCGGCCCAGATCCGCCAGATGCTGCCGCGACATCGCCGTGATGTCGATTGTCTCGAGCGGGACGCCCAGCCCTTCGCAGAGCAGTTCGGCATTCCCCTTCGTGCGCTTCGTCGTGCCGAATCCCGGCATCGTGAAGGCGTGGATGCCCTTCCGGTCCAGCCCCAGACGATCAAAGGCCTCGACGCAGACGAGAAGCGCCAGGGCACTGTCGAGTCCACCCGAGAGACCGATCACGACGTCCTTTGCGTGGATGGCCTCGAGACGCGTCGCGAGCCCTGTGGACTGAATCGCCAGAATCTCCTCGCAGCGGGCGTTGCGGTCGGCGAAGGCACAGGGGACAAAGGGATGCGGGTCAACCCTCCTCCGAAGCGGGCGCGTCGTCTCCTTGGAGGTCACCGCCTCCGGATTCAGATGGATCGTCCGCACCTCTCCCACCGTGTGGGCGGCCGTTCTGAATGCGTAGTTTGCAGACCGTTCGAAGTCCAGGAAGCCAATGTCCACATCCGCGATCGTCAACTGAGGAGTTCGTTCAAAACGACCTCCCTCCGCAATTAAAGCGCCATTTTCCGCAATCAGCGTATGCCCGCCGAAGACAAGGTCCGTCGTCGACTCGCCCACGCCCGCGCCGGCGTAGACGTAGGCGGAGAGACAGCGCGCCGACTGCCCGAGCACCAGCGACCGGCGATATTCGGTCTTGCCGACGAGCTCGTTCGAGCCGCTCAGATTCAGAATGACGTTCGCCCCACGCAGCGTCAGCCGCGTCGAGGGCGGATTCGCCGTCCACATGTCCTCGCAGAGCTCGACACCGAAGACGGACCCATCCTCCCGGTCGAAGACCAGGTCGTTTCCAAACGGCACGGTCGCCCCCGCCAGCGTCACCTCCGTGTCCGTCGCCTCGAGCGCGCTCGCGAACCAACGGGCCTCGTAGAACTCGTGCGTGCTCGGGAGGTAGGTCTTGGGCACAACCCCAACGAGGCGGCCACCCGCGATCACCGCGGCGCAGTTGAAGATACGTCCGGAGACGCGGACGGGCAGCCCCACCGCCACCAACATGTCTCCACAGGCAGGAACCAGGTCCGCCAGCGCACGCTCGGCGGAATCCAGCAGATACGGCTGGTAGAAGAGATCCGCGCAGGTATAGCCCGTCAGACACAACTCAGGGAAGACGACAGCCTGAGCGCACTCCGCAGCGGCATCGCGTAAAAGACCGCGGACGGACTCCAGATTCGCGCCGACATCCGCAGGCCGAACCAGCGGAACCGCGGCGGCCACGCGTACGAACGTTCTTTGAACTTTATCCATGACAAAGTTTCAAAGCAGTTTTCGTGCCAATGCGATCAGTACCTCATTCCTCCACCTTTACCGATGCGCGTGATCAGAATTCATAACCGACATAGATCCGGAACATCCAGTTGGAGTTACGGATGGAGCCATCGACATAACGTGTATTGACATCGAGATCGTCATCGAAGACTTTACGGAGGAAGTCCAAACCCACGCTGACTTTATCCCAATGACACTTGCCGCATCTAACGCCACCGCGCCATAGGAGCCATCGGGATTCTGCGTTCAGGGATCGTTCATCACATCGGGATTACTCATGTCGACATCGGTCAAATACGATCCTGAACGTGTCGAGTCCGTACGCGTATACCCGCCAGCGCTACCCTTGTACCAATTGTTTCGGATGAAAAATGCAAAATTGAAGCCGACTTCAACACCGAAATCACCATCCTGCCAGATTCGCCGATCAAGACCGAAGTTCGCCCCTGTTGCCCAATTATCATCATGAGAACTACCGCCAAACGAATCACCTCACGTCGAGCCGGCCCCCGAATGCGGGAATGCCAATCGGGGTGGTCGTGGTCGCCTCGGATGGCGATTCTCGTCATCCAACTGCCGAATCTAGGTTCAATCAAAGCCAAATCGCAAGGCTGCGTACGTCGCCCTCCCGCGCGGTGCCCACGCACCGACTCCTGGAGGACCACCCGAAGGTTGACGCGAAGTGTCGCCAACCGATGTTAAAGATCAATCACCGTCCCTGCGGCCATTCGACGTCACTCCCTACCGAACAATTCAGTATCATAGCATATTATCGCAGTTATCTAGGGGACATACTAGAACATGCAGTAGCACAAGTCCCTTATGCGGGCTTGTACACTACCCAAGGGCCCGCTCGCTCCGCGACGGGGCATCCAGACCGTCAGAATTCAATGGCTCCGCCTGCCGCGAGGGAACAGGGACGCCCCTCGACGGACCGAACGTCGCGATCCAGGAAGACCGCCTGCAGGCCATCCGTCCGCACCTGATGGACCAGGCTCCCCTCCGCGAGGACCTCGTCCATCGGGTTGCGTGCCGTCGCGGCACCGTCGCAGACGACCGTCAACTCGGCCGGACGGTCCGACCAGACCGCCGACCTTCCGCCCATGCGGAAGATCCACGCCGTACAACCGCCTCCAAGGTCTTTCTTCTCCAGACCCGGCGTCCCCGTCGAAAAGAACGTGCAGAGCGTCGCGAGCGCCCGGTAGGCGGGCTTGGGCGTGAGATCGCGGCGCAGGATGCCGAAGTTGTTCTCGCGCTCGAGCACGTTGAATCCGTCGTCAATGAAATCGTAGCCGTTGATGGCGACCGCCGTTCCGCTCCCTGCGGCCGTGAGGTAGTTGCGAACGAACCAGCCCGCCTGCGTGCGCTCCGAATAGGTGCTGCGATCGCAGCCCGTCGGCCAGCCCAGCTCCGTCAGATACGTTTTCGCGCCGTGCGTGCGGTTCGTCGTCGCCGCGAGATCGGCGAGAAAAGGCCCCTCCAGCGGCTCGGCACGGTAGGGATGGATCGAAATCGAGTCGTATTTCAGACCACGCGCAATGCACGTGTCCATGAAGCCCAGATCGACGCCCGCCGTCGAACACGCAACGACGACGGCGTCCGGATTCGCCCGTTTGATCTCCGCATAGGTCCGGTTGGCGAGATCGACGTATTCGTCGACCGTTCCCCTCCAGAAATGGATGTTCGGCTCGTTCCAGACTTCCCAGTGGCGGCAACGGTCCCGATAGCGCGCCGCGGCCCTGCCGGCGATCTTCGCCCATTCGTCGAACGCCTCTTTCGTATAGGGTCTGTAGCCGCCGGGCCAGTAGTGCGAGAGCAGAATGTAGTAGGAGATGCCGTTGTGGTCCAGGGCGTCGAGCAACCGGTCGTAGACGGAGAAATCGTATTCGCCCTTCTTGAACTCGACCTGCGCCGGCTTGAGCTCGACGCGCTCCCATTTGAAGCCCGCCTTGCGTGCGAGGACGGCCCGCTGCTCCATCCGCGCGAGACTCGCGGCGTTCGTCGGCGTCTCGTAGCCGGACGGGAAGGCGTCCAGCGCTTCGCTCCTGTGGATGTAGACGCCAAAGCCCCAGGGCACGTCGGGACGCTTCTCGCAGGATCCCTCGCCGGACCATGGGCGCGTCCAGCTCGTCTCCCAGCCTCGCAGGGCGGCGTCGTACCTCCCGTCCCGCAGCGGCTCGCAGACGAGCTGCACGTAGTTGAGGTCCGGCGGGATCTCCGGCAACGGCACACGCAGAAAGCTCCGCGCCCCCGGCTGCGTGGCAGGGAACGTCCCCCACGTCTCGCCCAGCGTCCGTCCAGACCAGTCGCGGAGCGCCACTTTCACGCCGGCCTCTCTCCGCACGCGGTTCTCCAGATTCAGAAAGCCCACTTCGAGCTCCCGCGGCGCGTTCTCGCCCACAGGCGGCGTCGCCAGAAGCGGTGGCAGGTCAACGCCGGCGCGCACAACGGCCTCGAGACGCACGAGACGCACGGGGAAGGTCTTCGCAGGCGCCCCGCCCCGCGAAACGACGATCTGCAGGACGCGGCGGGAACGATGCGTGGGGTTGAACTTCCGTCCCTGGGTCTGCGTCCGCCAACCTTCGCCGCCGGGTCCCGCCACGGAAAACGTCTGGCAGATCGTCCGCTCGCCCGGCACGGCCGCGCGGAGACGGCCGAACGACGCACGCCCCGCGCCATCGGAACGGTACTCCAGCGCGAAGTCGAGACCTGCCGCCTCGGCAGGGGCCTCGACGGAGAGCAGAAATTCAACTGGACGCCCCCAGACGGGAATCTCGTTGTGCAAGCGCAGCTCAGGCCGTTTCGCAAAATCATTCGTCACCACGCCGTCCGTGAGAGGTGTGCTGCCTTCGCGATAATCACCCTCCCGTGCACAGAACAGGCGCGGACCGGCGGAGAACCGATCCGCCCCCCTTCGGAAATCGGAGACCAGGTAGCGGACGCTCCCCGGCGTCTCCCGCCTGGACACGCGCCTCTCCGATGGCGTCTCCTCGTACGTCACGCCTCTCAGGTAGGATGTTCCCTTCTCCTCGGGCCCCGGCACGCCCTTCGTCAGACGGTCGAGCGTGAGGGCGACCATCTGGAATGGCGGTCGCACCACACCATCATTGCAACCGCCCCAGTGGATCTGCCAACCCGTTGAAAGGTCGCAGGAGTAACGCCGCCAGACTCCCGGCGCAACGGTGTCGGCCGGCTTGTAGAAGCTCTGCCCCGCCGAATCCCGAACCACGATGGCAATCCGCTGGCGAGCCCCCAGGCAGGCCTCGAAGAGGACGCGATCCGCCCACACGGACGGATTCTGTCCGAACTCGACACCAACGGCGTGCCCGCCGGCCGTAAAATCGTAGTCAACCGCGTAGACGCCGTTCGTGCAGACCATCCGCCCCTTCGCGCCGGGATGCTCGGCATGGGGATTGAAGGTCGTCCGATCGGCGGGAAGCGCCACCACGGCAGCCAGAAAAAGCGCCAGGGAACTCACGCCTTCGCCGGTTCCCAGAGCCCGGAGCGGATTTCGCGGCCCTTGTTGCCGTAGCATTCGGTCGGGCGCACGATGAAGCGGATCGGTCCCTTGCCTACGAGGTCCTTGAGCGCGAAGACACAGGTCTGAATGTCCTTCGTCTCCTGCGTCGGCGGCAGATGGAAGCTCGTCGAGAGCACGCGGCGCACGGCGACCTCGTAGTCGGCGTCCTGGAGATAGGCGACGGCACGCACCTCATAGTCGTACACGCGGGACGTCTTCGAGGCGACGGCGGGCGGGAACGACACGGTCACCTGCTCGGTCTCCTTACCCGTCCGGTCCTTGCCCAGGCCCTGGGAAATCGAAATCGCCGCGCCCGACGCGAATTCGGGCGCCACCATCTTCGCCGCCCGCGTCTCGAACGCGAACGCCTTCGAGCCGTCCAGCGGCACGACCCAGTCGGGACCCGTCTTCTCGCCCGTCACGAACTCGCGGCGCTCGAGCACGAGGCAGTCGTCGTAGACGTGCATCAGAAGCCCCTGCTTGCCCGCGCCCTCGTTGAGGCAGGGCATCTGCTGGACGCGATTGCCATGCGTCTCGCCGTTCTCGCGGTAGTACTGGGCGAAGATGTAGCTAAGGGACGAGGTGCCGATCGACGTGAAGGCTCCCTGCCACACGCAGCGGTCGTCCGTATGCGAATAATGCGAGTGTCCCGAAAACGCGACCGCGTTCGGGAATTTCTCGAGCGCCCGCGTCGAGACGCCGTGGTCGTGCCCCCACGCCCAGGGGCCCTGGACGGTATCCCCCGGATGCGGATGCTGGGCGTAGAAGAACGGTTTCCCGTTGCGCAGCCCCAGCTTGTCGGCATTCGCCTGCAGGAACGCGTCGAGCTCCTTCTCGTGCCCCCAGTGGGAGCCGATGAAGGTGTACCCCTTGATCTGCTTCGCGTAGACGCCGCCCAGCCAGGGTTCCTTGAAGCACTTCTCCCACGTGCCCTTCGGATCCTTGTTGATGCGGTGATTGGGACGCTCCGCCTCGTTCGGGCAGATCTTCGCGAGATAGTCCTCCCGGTAGTTGGAGACGTCATGGTTGCCGTAGACGAACAGATTCTCGACGGTGCGGCCATCCGGCGCCTTGCCATTCGGGAACACGCGGAACCACGCGGCGCCGATCAGCTCCAGCTGGTCCACGAGACCGGTATCCGCCATGTCGCCCGCGATGATCACACCGTCCGCGCCCGCGTCACGGAAGAAGGCGAACGACTTTTCCAGCACGGGCACGTTCGCCGCCGAAAAGACGTGCACGTCGCTCAGCACGCCCAGCTTCAGATTCGCCTGGCCCGACTGCGCGAACACGCGCGTGCCCGCGGCCGCGGCCATGCACCCGATAAAACCTCTTCTTGAAACATCGAACATGATTTTTCTCCTTTTCGTTGCTGCAGATCCAAACTAGAAACTGATTGCCAGATTGGCACGGAAGGCGTCCCGCATTTCGGGCGTAACAGGGCGGTTGAGCAGCCAGCCGACGATGTTCTCCAGAAGCGCCGCGTTGTCCGCGAGCTCGATGCGGAACGGCTGGAACGCCATCGCGTCCGCCGAGAGGAACATCCGCCCCGTCCCATGCTCGACCGCCATCATCGCCGCCGCATCGGCGCCGGACTCCGCCCCGACCGGAATCTTGACGACGGGCACGGCCTTCGGCGCCGTCTTCTGCTTCGACGCCTTCAGCGTCCGTAGATTGTAGAGCTGGACCTTGCGGACGCCTTCCGTCAGCGGTCCCGGCACGAGATTCTCCGTGAGGATCTGATACGGATCGCCCAGCCCCGCATGGCGTGCATCCCGCGCCCCGTCCGCAAGGCTCGCCCCGAGCGATGGCGCCAGCCCCGCCCAGCTCGTCAGCGTGTAGGCGTAGTTGTTCACCTGATAGGCCGTATGGGCCAGGACGAAAAGCGCGCCACCGTCGCGCACGTAGTCGTCCAGCATCCGCCCCAGCGCCTTCATCTTCTTCGCGTTGCGGAAGAAGCCCTGCGTGTTCGTCTCCGGCAGCACGACGACCGCAAAACGCTTCAGCAGCTCCGGCGTCCACGTTTCAATGTCCTGTTCCTCCGCGGAAACGCCGAACGAGGCCAGACGGTCCAGAACATACGGATAGAGTTCCTTTCCGACCGGCGTCACGCCATGCGGCTGCTTGAAGCACGGGAAGAGCGCCCGAGGGCCATTCCCCATGGGAGGTTCGTTCAGCTTGACCACGTGGTCGAGCGCCGCCTTCTGCGCGGCGGGGACCTGCCAGTCGAGCGCGGGCGCGGACGAACCAGGAGCTTCCAGGAGGAAGACCGCCACGTCCTGGGACGGAATGGAGACCGTCATCGTTCCGTCACGGAGCGACGGTTCCCCTTGCGCACAAGATTCAATCGGCTTCACAGACCACTTGCGCACGGATGCCGGCAACGTCACCGTCACGTCCTTGTCGAGGCCGCCCCAGTTCGCCAGGTAGAGGATCTTGCGCGTCGCATCGCCGGCGAGGACGCGCTCGACCAGCGGAGGTTCGCGCGTCTCGGACGTGGCGACGGCGATTTCCGGCTTCGGCAGATAGGGTTTCAGAATCGTCATCAGGCGTTCCATGCCGGGCTGTCCCGCCACGAAGACCACGCGTCCCTTCCCGCGGACCGTCTCGACCACCTCGCGCCCGTGGACGGCGTCGATTCCGGCGAATGTGCGGATGTCCGTCTCCGCATAGCGGGTGAACGTCCGCTCGAGCGCCCCTTCCGTCACGACGGCCGTGCCGCCGTCGAGGACATAGCGCTTGAACGCGGCATAGGTGTCGTCCGCCACGAACTTCGTATACGGCACCACCAGCAGCCTATACCGCTTCGGATCGATCTCCTTCACGAAATGGCGCTCGCCGAAGACGTCCGGACGCACCCCGCTGAACTCGATCGCGTTGTACCAGTTCAGATAGTCCGTGTGGTTGCCGATGATCGAACAGGGCAGTCCGCGTCCGTTCAGGAAGCCATAGAGGTACGCCACCTCGCCACGTCGGCGCCGCAGATCGGGCAGGACGACCTCCGAGGCGGCCTCGAGCTTCCGCACCAGTTCGGGGAAGTGCGGGCGCAGAAAGTCGTTGTGCCAGCTCCAGACCCAGCAGCCGCTCGTGCCGTGCATCAGATACGGCCAAAGCATCATGCGGTACTGCTGCGCGCCAAATCGCTTCGCATGGTTGATGCGGTCGTTCGGCAGAATGTGGCAGTAGAAGCGCAACCCATTCTGATAGCCCGCGCCGTCCACGCGGAAGACGAGGTCGTTCGTCTGTCCGTAGCGCAGCAGCGCGCTCACGTCGAATTCATAGCGTGTGTCCCAGCCGGCGACCTCGCCGACCTTCTCGCCGTTCAGCCAGATCGTCCCCTTCTGCGCCACGCCCTTGCCATAGAGCAGGAAGCGGTGGCTGCCGTCCTCCCAGTCCTGGCGATTGGCCTTCGCGACGAAGCGCCGCCGATACCAGGCGACGCCCGGCTTGCACTTGTACGTCTCCGTCTCATCCCAGCATCCGGGCACGGCCATCGTGTCCCAGGCCGCGTCGTCGAAGCCGGGCTTCTGCCATCCCTTCGCGAGGCCGTCCTCGCCCGGCTGTTCGAGATGGAACTTCCAGGGCTGGGCGTGCAGTGCGCCGATGTCGTTCGCGGCAAGGGCCGCACCGTCGGACCCCGGCACGCGGGCCGTGGAGATGATGTCCTCGGCGTTGAAGATCGGCTTCTCGGTGTTCGTGCGGAAGAAGTTGTAGCTGAAAAGCGCGAAGGACGTCTGGTCCGCCAGCGCCGCAGGGTCGTAGGGCGTCTGGTTGTAGGTATAGGCGTGGGCGCCGAAGTGGATGGAGAACACGTCCATGATCGGGTCGATGCGCTCGGGATCGAGCACGCAGTAGCCATCCGTGTCGATGCCGTGGCCGCGCACGTCGATCGTCACGGGCACGTTCGGGATCTTCGCGCGGAGCGCCTGCCGCTCGGCCGCCACGCAGGCGGTGAAGTCGTCCTGCAGGTACTGCAGCCAGTCGTAGTGGAACTCGGGGAAGTCCCTCTTCGCCTTGCGGGACTGGAGGATGCGCGCCATGTACCCGTGGATGTCGTTCTCCTCCAGCGGCAGCGGGATCACGGCGTCCCAGGACGGATAGGACCTGCGCCAGATGCGGCACGCCTCCTCCAGCGTCCCGTACTTCCGCTGCGCCCAGGCGCGGAAGCCGCGCTTGGCACGCTCGTTCGAAGGTTCGGGCCCCGGCTCGCGGCAGAGTTCGAGATAGGCGGAATGGGAGAGTCCGTCCAGATTCTCGTAGAAGGACGTGCGTTTGGCGGACCGAAGTTCGAGTCCCAGCGGATACCCCGTGTCGAAGTTGAGGTAGTGTCCGTGGTTGTAGTGGATTTCCCTGAAATCGGGATGCTTTTCCGCAAAGGGCTTGAGTCCCGACCACTTGTAGACGCCGTTGTCGAAGTAGTCCACAAAGAATCCGAGCCGCGCCGTCTCGCGGAAGTGGGAGATGCCGGCCGTGTTCACCGTCGACTGGAGGACGGCGTTCGTGCCATCGTCCTTCACGACCTTCAATCCGCCCTGGGGGTCGAGAGTGATCGCCCGGTAACCGAGGAGCTTCGCAAGCCAAAGGCCGACCGGCGTGGCCTGCTCCGCCCCGAGGTCGCAGCCGTTGCCCACCCAGAAGAACGGCTTGCCGTTACGGTGAAAAAGACCGTCGACCACCTTCGTCCGTGGATGGTCGAGATACGGCACGGGCCCCAGCCCCTCCACCTTCGGCGCCAATTCCAGGGAGACGTTCACGGGCGGAACCGTCGGTTGGACCACTTCTGCAACCGTCTCCACGCGAAGATCGCGGACGTCCAGCGTCTTGGGCGCGTTTCCGCCCCAGACGTCAATCTTCAGCGAGACGGCGTTCGCGGCATCCACGAGGCGAGACGGCACCCGCGCCAGCCTCTCCACGCGCGTCCAGTCCTTCGCCTCGCCGAACGACACATAGTCCGCCAGATCTTTCCCCGCCTGGTTCTTGAGAATCTCGTATTTTCCCTGGGCGTTTTTCCGTTCAAGGCGCCAGCGGAAGGCGCCGCCATCGCCACGGTGGAGGAAAGACACCTTGAACCGCGTCGCGGCGCCAATCGGCTGGGGGCTCTTCGCAAACAGCTGCGTGGCGCCGGGGCCGCGCTCCTTCACCAGGCGCGCGAAGGCGTTCGTGCCCTCCTGTTCACAAGACACGCCCCCAGGGCCACCGCCCCAAGGACCGCCCTGCCACTCCTTGCCTCCCAGAGGGAAGGCCCAGAGTCCATGCGCAATAAAAACGCCAATGACCGCCACCGCAATTTTCATGTCGTAGATTATCCCACAGTTTCCGTTCACCTGTCAACTCGAACACAGGAAACGACTCCCGCGGAGGTGCATCTCCGCGGGAGTCGGCAATCCGTCCCCGTGCAGGATTCCACACGGACGACCAGACGAGACCCTCTTTAGGATTGACGGGCGCCCGCAGGGGATTTCCCCGCCCCGTAGATCTCAAAATGCTCCTTCCCGGCCCCGCAGAGCGGACAGGTCCAGTCCTCGGGAAGTTCCTCGAAGGGAACCCCGTCGTGTTCCGCGGGATCGTAGATGTAGTCACAGAACGGGCAGATGTATTGCGTGTTGTCCTTCATAATCGTCCTCCTTTCTTTTCAAGCGCCAAACCGTGCCGACGCGGCACGCCAGTCAATGAGCCGGTCGAGGACCGTTGCCACATAGTCGCCCCGGCGACTGACCCAGTCCACATAGTAGGCGTGCTCCCACAGGTCGACCGTCAGGATCGGACGGATCTCGGGCGTCGCCACGGGGGTCTCGGCGTTCGGCGTCGTGAACGTGTCGAGGCGGCCGTGGAAATCGGCCAGCCAGAGCCATCCGCTTCCGAACCGCTTCGCCGCCGTCGCGCACATATGGCGCTTCAGCGCGTCGAAGGATCCATAGTCGCGTTCAACCTGCTCAAGCAGACGTCCCTGCGGGCGCGTCGCCTGATCCACGCGGCCCAGCGAGAACCAGAAGAACGAGTGGTTCCAGATCTGGGCCGCGTTGTTGAAGATCGTGCAGTGCTCGCACGAGCCGCGCGACTCGTAGATGATCTCCTCAAGCGGATGGCGCTCGAACCGCGTCCCCCGCACGAGCGCCTCGAGGTTCCGCACATAACCGAGGTGATGGTTGTTGAAGTGGATGTGCACGGCCCTTTCGGAAAGGACAGGTGCGAGTGCATTCTCCGCGAATGGCAGTTTGATTTCGTCGAGCTTCATGTTGACCTCCGTTGCTGGGTTTGCTGAGATGCCGACAGTATATCCCAGCCCCGAAGGTCAAACAATTTTCAAAACGGAACGTCTTATTTCATTCCATCCTCGATTTTGAAATTCTGGTCCCTATTTTCCGATTTGTTCGGAGGGCGCCAGCTCCAGCGCCCAGTCCTGTTCGTCGGGACGCGGCGGCAGAGCGAAGCCGCCGTCCTCTCCTGCCGAGACGGTCTGGGACGGCAGCCATTCGCCCGTTCGCGGATTGAACCAGCGCAGCGTGAGGCCCGCTTTCGCCGCAAAGCCCTTCATCGAACCAGACTCCCGTCCCTTCCCGTAGAAATAGAACACGTGGCGCCGCCCCGCGACGGCATGGACGCCGATTGCGCGCGAACCGTCGTACTGCGAATCACCTTCCAGGTCCGGCTTGAGATTCCACCAGTCGAAGGACAGGAGGAACTTCTTCAAGTGCGCCATCTGCAGCGCGCTGGGATATTCAATGGACCTGCTCCAGGGCTGCATCTTGTCCTCCGGCGTGATCACGTCAACGCCGTCCGCGGAGGTCTTCTTGATGTCATAGGTGCTCTGGTAGAGCCACATGTCGATTGCGCCGTAGCCGTAGCCGCAGAAGCCCGAGAGGAACGCCAGCCATCCCTGGGCGCGGGCGCCCGTGTCCTTCGTCCAGAGTCCGCAGTACCGCCCTTCGTAGTTCACCGCCGGCTTGGGGGAGTTCCAGTAGTCGGAGGGGATCCGGACGTCCATGCGCCCCGTCAGGGACGGGCTCCACTGGGCCGCCCACCAGTTGTGGCCCGTACGCGCCGACACGGCCGCATCGGCGAAGACGGAGACGCCGTTCCCCGAGATCTTCGTCTTGTCGGGATTCGTGCCGCGCCCCGTCACCGTCGTCGCCCCCGTGTTCTCCTGATGTCCGGAGAGCGGATGGGAGTAGGCGTCCTCGCGATGCATGAACTCCGCGACCTTCACCCAAGGGTTGTTGGAATAGTTGTAGAACGGATGGGCGCCGCGTTCGGAATAGAAGTCGTTGTCGATCTCCTGCGCGAGCGTCCAGAGGACGGGATAGGCGCCGAAGCGCGCCACCCAGTAGCGCGAGATCCGGGCCAGCGCCGCCTCGTCCTTCGCCAGCTTCTCGTTCATCCCCGCGGCGAAGAAGAAGGACGCGTTCGCGTGCACGAGCCCCGCGTCGGCGATGTGCCGATAGTAGCGGTCCGCCAGGCGGAGCCCGGGAATGTCGGCCGCATCGACATGTCCATCCTCCAACTTGAACTTGGCGCCGATGGGCTCGCTCTGGTAGACGGTGAAGCCCTGTTCGACGCGGCGGTCGACGATGTACTTGAAATGCGACGTGGCCCCCGTCGAACCGGCATGCGGCCCCGGTTCGTCGATCTCCTCCTTGTAGAGGCCCCAGTGCGTGTCGCCCAGATAGAAGAACGGCGTGCCGTCCGCGTGGACGAAATACTTCTTCCCAGGGACGACCTTCAGGAATCCGTGACGGTAGATGTCCAGTTTACCAGCATAGGGAACGACGGTCAGCGTTCCCTTCCGTCCGTTCAACCCCGCATCCTCCGACGACGTCGTCCAGTCCCACTCGCCCACCGCCGTCGGCGCGAACCTGACCAGGAACCTTTTCCCGCCGTCCCAGAATCCCGGACGGCGAATCGTCACGCCCGTCATGCGGTTCGAGAACACCGCGTCGAAGCGTACGGCATCCCCAGCACCCGCGTCATAATCCGTCCCTGAGGCAAACTCCAATTCCGTCATTCGCCAGGTCTCGACCTGGGTCTTTGCCAGCTTCAGGGCAACAGCCCTGTCGGCGGGAAGTTCAAAGACATTTCCGTCCAGACAAAGTCCCGTACAGCAAGCGACCTCCATCCGCCCCTTCTCCCCCGAGAACCTGCAACCGGAGAAGACGATATTGCGGTGGCACTCGTTCGTCGTCATCATCTCGCGATGGACGCCAAAGCTTACGCCACAGTCGATGAACGTGCAGTCGCGAAAGCGAACATTCCGCGACGCGCCCCCCTCAAGCCACTGATAACTTGGGCGTGACAAGACGCCCGACGATTCCGTTCGATCGAACGTACAGCCAACCACCTCGCCGTACGAGGCGTTGCAGATGAATCCGCGTGCCCGGTTCGGACCAAACATGCACTTCTGCAGACTGAAGCCATTTCCCGCCGCGTTTTGCGAGACGAAGAGCGTTCCTGGCTGGAGAATCGGATCCGCCCGCTCGAACGTGATCTCGGCCATCGTGTTGCACGCCCGGGCGATCTGGTCGACCAGTCCCTTCTTCACGAAGGCCAGTTCCGCGTCCGTCGGCTTCGCCGGCACGAGGTCCACGATTTTCAGCGTGTACTCGGGCGAATAGCCCTTCGCCGTCACGAACTGGACGGGATCGCCCACCCGCAGCGCGCCCACGTACATGTCGCGGATGAAGGCGCGCACCTTCGCCCCCTCGACGGCCGTGATGAACTGGTAGGGGCCGTGGATGTTGACGTCGTCGTCGCAGTGGTTCCGCGCCGTGCAGGCGAGGAGCGTGGGCCCCTTCTTCGCCGCGCGGCTGTTGAAGGCGTCGTGGTTGCCGCTGCGGAACCGGCGGATCTCGCGCGCCACCGGATCGGTCTCGGGCGGACGCGGCACGACGGCACAGTGCGAATAGACGTTCCCGCCCGCGCCCAGGATTTCGCGGAATCCGTTCGATCCCGGCGTCGAATGGACGGTCACGTTCTCCACACGGCAGTTCGCGCAGTCGAGCAGATAGACGGCATGCGCCCGCGTGTCGAGGGACTGCGTCCGGTCGAACGTATCGCACGGCAGCGACCACACGGCGACGTCGCCGGCCTTCCCCTTCCGGTTCTTGCCCCCGGTCACACGATAGCGCCCCGCCCCCAGGCGGGACACCTTGATGCCGTCGAGGTACCGCATCGGATTCACCAGGTCGCCGGTCTGCGCGTCATAGGCCTGGACCGGCCAGCCCCAGCGGCCGTCCTCCGGATCGGGATAGCCCTTTGCGATCCGCACCGTCCATTCGCCGTTGGTCCCCACCTGCTCGATGAACCCCTGCGTGAACGGCAGATTGAACGGATAGTCGATCGTCAGGTTTCGGATCGTCACGCCGCGGCACGACTGGAGTTTCAGCATGCCGCTCTTCTTCTTTCCGCGGAACTCGCTGCCCTGGAAGTCGAGGACGACGTCCTTCACGTCCTTCAGATGCAGACTCGCCACGTCTCCGGGTTCGAGATCGTAGACGCCTTTCGGCAGGCGGATCGTCGTCTCGCCGCGCCGAAGGGCCTCCTGGATGAAGCCGACAGGGTCGACACATTCCGCGCCCAGCACACAGGAGATCATCCAGGCGCTCCAAAGAACGAGTTTTCTCATGTTTTTCACCCTTTATCGTCCAACGTTCATTTCAATCAGCTTGCCGGTGTCGGGGTTGTAGACGAACCGCTCGGTCTTCGCGGCGGTCGCGGTGCGCTCCGTGATCTGGAGCACGCCGGCGACGGTATCGTCCGCGACCGAATAGGACGCCACCTCGGTCCAGGGCGCATACGGGCTCACGCGCGCGCTCACCGTCACCGCTTCGACGGGGTTCTCGCCGGAGATCATCCATTCGCGGACCTGTCCGGGGCGGCGCAGGATGAGCCCCGAGCCGTCCTCCAGCATCTCCAGCGTGAAGACGGTCCGTCCGGAGGGCCCGTTGTACGCCGTCGTCTCGCCGCGGACCTGCTTGAAATAGCCCTCGCGGTCATAGCCGGGGACGCGTCCGCAGACGAGGAAATTGTTGACGCGGATGCGTCCGTCCGGATCGAGGACGTAGTGCCCGACGTTGTTGTTCCGGAAGCCATTCCACTCCAGCATCACGTGGAAGTGCGGCGGATGGTCCACATGGCGGTTGGGGAAGTTCGAGTCGAAGCCGTAGAGGCGGATGAGGGCTCCGTCCGTCGCATTCGTCTCGCCCAGACCCGCCCGCGCGAACATCGCCCGCGCGGCGGCGCGCCAGTTGTCGCCCGACCTGATCTCATTCATGGGGAGCTGCCTGCCGGCGTAGGGGCCGTGCTGCGCCCCTTCCACATGGTGGTGGTAGAGCATCGAAAGAGCCCCCTCCTGCCAGCCGGTCGCATACGTGAGCGGCGCCTTGCGGGCCGTCGGCGTGAACGTGACCGCCTCGTCCGCGATCGTGACGTCCCGGGCCCCATAGACGCCGTTCACCGCCACGCCCGGCCAGACGAGCTTCACGGCGGGCGCGGGCGTGTTTTCGCCCGGCGCCTCAATCGTGAAGTAGAAATCCCGCACGTCGCAGCCCGTCAGGCCTTCGTCGCCCTCGACGATCTTCCACGGCGCGGGCAGCTCGACCTGCGGACGCGCCGTCATGCCGCGCACCTTCTTCGCCACCTTCACGCCATAGCGGGTCGTGCGGGCGTGGACACCCTGGGCGATCTGCCCCTTTCCCGTGTCGAAGTAGTTGCGGAAGAAGGAGGCGAAGATCGGCTTGCACAGGGCGTTGAACTCGCCCGAATGGCCGCTCGTCTTCTCCTGGTCGGTCCGCATCTCGATGTAGGTGTGCTCGACCTTGTTCGAGACCAGGATCTCGTGCATCTTCCGGTTGGCCTTCAGGAAGAAGTCGCTCGTGCCGACCATCTGGATGAACTCGACGTCGCCGTTCTTCAGCTTCGCGCCCTCGGTGTAGGCGGAATAGGTCCGCCAGCGCTCCGGGAACTCGTCCCGCGGACCCAGACGCTTGGCGATGTCCCACTGCTTGTGGAATTCCCAGAGGTCGAGTCCACCGTAGATGCTCCCCACCGCGCCGAAGAGGTCCTTGTGGCGGAACCCGAGCCAGCAGGCGCCGTGTCCACCCATCGAACCGCCCATGATCGCCCGCTGCGTGCGGGTCGCATACGTGCGGTAATGCGCGTCGATCCACGGCACGAGCTCCTTCGTCACGTGCGTCTCGTATTTGTAGGTGGGATCAATGGGAGAGTCGAACCACCAACTCGTCTTCCCGCCGTCGGCGCAGACGAAGATGAAACCGTACTGGTCGGCGAGATAGGTGAGCTCGTTCGTCGCGTAGGTGCGGTGGTTGCCGCCCGCGCCGTGGACGACGAAGACCACCGGCCACGCGGCGCCGGGATCCTGGGCGTACTTCTCCGGCAGCACCACGCTCGCGGGCACGTCCTTGTTCATCGACGGACTCGGCACCTGCACGTCTTCGACCACCGCCGCCGACAGCAGCAGCGGCAGCCCCGCGATCATGCACCTGAAAATCTTCTTCATTGGCAGTCCTTGCACAATTGACTTCATATAACTCCACATACTTCAGCGAATTCCAAGCAGGTGACCAAAATCAACAAGCTTGTCAATATACGCGGAGGCGGCCAATCGGGGAGACAACTCACCTTCATAGACCAACGCCGTGCGGACAGACACGCCAGACTTGACGGCCAGACGCGCAACCTTCTCGCGAAGCTCATCCTCGATCTTGGGGCCGATCTCCCGCATACGCTTGATCTCAACAAGGCATACGGCTGCCTCCGTCTGGAGCAGAAGGTCGATCTGGCACCCTTTCTTCCGTGCCGTTGGCAACTGCCGAAATGGCGCGGCGGAGAGGAGCAGTGCCCTCTCCAGACCGAGATGGGGCAGAAGAGACGGGATGTTGTTTGTCACCAGCGTCTCAAACTGATACCCCATCATGGAATCCCATCCTCTCATGGCATCCAGAGAGAGACAGCGAAAGGCATTCCGGTCAATCATCTCCGCATTTGGCTCAATGTACTTGAGATAAAACCGCGCGTAATTGTCCTTCAACCTGTAGCGAATGATCTTCGCCGGCTTCTGCGTCAACGGATTCAATCCCCGGTCCGCAACAACGAATCCTGCAACCGCGAGTTGTTCAAGATGTCGAGACAGCACGCCGCACCTTTCCATTTCGACCGCATCCGCAAGTTCGCTCACTGTCATGGGTGACTTGGCGAGTGCCGAGAGGATACGGCGCTTGACCACGGCATTCTGTCCAAAGACAGAACTGAAGATCTTCGAGAAATCATCCCGAAGAAGCGCATTCGGCGAAAAGCACATGTTCTGAATGTTCTCTACCGCCGAGAGCGAAGGATCCAGTTCCTCTAGATACTTCGGCACACCGCCAGTCACGGAAAGAACGTCGACGATTTCACGCACGGACGTACGTTCGGCGGCCCCCCTCCAGAACTTGATGCAATCGCGCAACGGCAACTCGCCGACGACAAGGTTCAGTGTCGCCCGGCCCACAAAGCCCGTATTGTTGAGGATGTTCTCCTGAATCCAGGTCGAGACACTACCGCAAATCACAAAGACAAGATTCTGATGCTTCTTGAAATGCCGATCCCAGGCCGTTTTCAGAATGCCCGGGAAACTGTCGTCATGAGCACCCATCCAGGAGATCTCATCCAACAGCACAACCGTCCGTTCCTCGCCAATCACACTCGATAGCGCCAGCATCGCCTCATACCAGCTTTCGGGACATGGTCCACGCCATGCACTCTGTTCACGGAGCTGTTCCGCGAAATGGCACAATTGATCGCCGTTCGTCTGATTGGGCTGGGGAGGAAGACCTTCAAGCTCCAGGAATCGCGCGTGACTTCGTCTGGCGAATTCCTCAATCAGAGTCGACTTGCCGATTCGCCGCCGTCCCCTGCAGGTGACAAGCGAGGAGACCTGCTTTCGCCATAGCCGATCCAGTGCTCCGAGATCTTCCTCACGACCATAAAACATCGCCCAACACTCCTATACACGAAAATAGCATTTGTCAATTTCGTGTATAGTGTATCAGTTTCGTATGGTTCTCGCAAGCATATCTGGGAAAGAGTGGGGGACTACCGTCTTCCGTCAAGGTCGAAAGCCGAGTTTGAAGAACCGGGATGTCCCCTTCTTCATTGACTGTCCTCACGCAGCAGTTTCTTCGTCTCCGACTCTCGGTCATAGAAGTATTCGGGGCCTGCATAGCCACGAATGACAAACGGGTTATTAAGCATCAGGGTGGTTATTCTATCACGGAATTTCTGTAACGACAATTCCGTAAGCGGCCGGGTCGTGCGAAGCGGATTCTTTCGTTGGCCACTTTCCGTGCCGCCCGGACGGGCGTTTCGGCGCCTTCCGTGGTGGAGACCGGGATACGCGCCCCCCGTCGATCACGGAAACCACCGAAAACCGCTTTGCGGGGCACTACACGACAGAACCGCCGAGCGAGACATAGCCAGGCCGGCCCCGCGAGGCGTCCCCGAGGATCACGTGGTCGAGAAGCGGGATGCCCATCATCTGCGCGGCTTCCTGCAGACGCCGCGTCAGCTGGATGTCCTCGCGGCTCGGACTGGGATCGCCGGAGGGATGGTTGTGCACGACGATGACGGACTGCGCGTTCCATCGAACCGCCACCTTGAAGACATCGCGTGGATGGACCGAAACGCCATTGACCGTCCCCACCGCCACACGCTGTGGCTCCGCCAAGGGGCGATGCTTCGAATCGAGCGCGATCACCCAGAACACCTCCTGCTCCGCCAGCGCATCGCTCCACGTCCGCATATAGGCCGCGACATCCGCCGCCGTCGACAGCGTGGACGGCAGGTCAGGCCTCGAGGCATAGCCCCGGCGCGCCAATTCGAAGGCCGCCGCCAGCTCCAGCGTCTTGACGCGCCCCAGCCCCGTCACCCGCCGTTCGGGATGGCTCCGGTTGTACTGGTCGATTCCCGTCCGCAGTCCATTGAGATCCGTCCGGACCAGCGCTTCGACCGAACCGAAGGCGTCGATCAGGCGGCGCGCCAGCTCCATCACGTCGCAGCCCGCCGTTCCCGTCTTCAGAATGACGGCCAGCAGCTCGGCCCCGCTGGCCACCGTCGCCGTTCCCGCCGACTCGATGCGTTCGCGCGGCTTGGACTCGACAGCCCTCGTCTTGAACTCATTGGCCATAGGCGGGGCTTTCCTCGGCGGCAAGGGCAAATGAAGCGTCGTCCGTCCCGCGATACGACGCCGAGGCGTCCCACGACGGACCGTTGGGGCGCGCGATTTCGTCCAGGCAGGCGGCGAAGACGCGGCTGTTGACCATGTTCTGGAACTGCGGGTTCGTGAAGTAGGTCTTCATGAACTCGATCTTCTCCTCGCCCAGCGCGGCGACGATCTTGCGCATGCCGTCGTAGAAGTTGATCTGGGCAAGCTGCGTGTCGCCCTGTCGGATCGTGTTCACGAAGTTCGCGTTGGACGACAGGATCCGCCGCGGCAGGGACTTGATCTGCCGCCGCACCTCGTCGGCGTCCTTCCAGTCGATGCCGCCGAACTCCTTGTTGAAGTCGTCGACGATGTTGGCGAGACTGTCGAACTCGACGCCTGGAATGGCGCCGTTCATCGATCCGGTCGGAATCGGCTTGACTTCGGCGTCCTCGTTCTGCATCTCGATCGCCCGCTCCTCCTCCTTGATGAGGCGGTACTTGTCGAAGTCGATGCTCTCGAGCAGCCCCTCCGTGAAGTCCTCCCGCTTCAGGACGGGCAGCTTCTTCACCAGAAGCGAATAGAAGACGTACATCCGCTCCCAGTCGGGGCTTTCGTACGGCATGATGCTCGCGAAGAACGGATAGACGTGGCAGTAGGTCCGCATCGCGTGCTTGACCTTGATCTGCCCCTCCTCGGCAAGTTCGCCCTTGAACCGTGCCACGCAGGCATCCAGCACGGCGTCGATCTGCGGACGGTCCGCGTCGGTTCCCGTCAGCCGCAGCCGCACGACCGCCTCGGCATCCGCCGCCGTGTAGAACGGCTTCTTCTCGATCACCTCGATCAGGTCGTTGAGTTTGTTGACGTCCGATTCCCCGGCGAGGACCGTCGTCTTGTAGTACTGCTGGAACGCCAGGCGGATCGCCTCGGGATCGTTCGCGAAGTCCAGGACGAAGGTGTCCGCCTTCTTCGGCGCGGCGCGGTTGAGGCGCGAGAGCGTCTGGACCGCCTTGACGCCCGAGAGAACCTTGTCCACGTACATCGTGTGGAGGAGCGGCTGGTCGTAGCCGGTCTGGAACTTGTCCGCGACGATGAGGATGCGGTAAGGATCCTCTTCGATCCGGTCCTCGATCTGCGAGGACGGGAAACCGTTGTACATCGCCTCGGTGTGGACCTTGCCGTCGATCTCCTTGTCCGTGAACGCGACGATGGCCTTGTACTTTCCGCCCCGCTCCTCCAGCTGGGCGGAGATCGCCTTGTAGAACTCGATTGCCCGCTCGATGGACGAGGTCACCACCATCGCCCGCGCCTTGCCGCCGATCTTCTTGTAGACCTTCGTACAGAAGTGCTCAACGATGACGGCGGTCTTCTGTCCAATCGTCTCGGGCTGCTTCTCGACGAACGCGCGGATTTTCGCCGGGGCGCGCGCCTTGTCGAACTCCGCGTCCTTGTCGGCGTCCTGGGCCGTCACCACCTGGTAGAAGGACCGGTACGGCGTGTAGTAGCGGATGACGTCGAGGATGAACCCCTCCTCGATCGCCTGGCGCATCGTGTACTCGTGGAACGGACGGAATCCCGCTTGCGCGTCCGGCAGCTCCACCCGCTCGCCGAACATCTCGAGCGTCTTGTTCTTGGGCGTCGCCGTGAAGGCGTAGTAGTTCGCGTTCCGCGCGAGCTTGCGCCCCTTGATGATGCGGCAGATGCGGTCCTCGACATCCTCCTCCGCGTCCTCGCCGCGGTCCGCGCGGGGCGCGGACCCTACCATTCCATTCCCCGAGACGCTCATCGCGAGGCTGCTCGCCATCTCGCCGTTCTGGCTCGAATGCGCCTCGTCGATGATGATGGCGAAACGCTTGTCCTTCAGGGCGCCGCCGATTTCGTCCAGGATGAACTGGAACTTGTGGATGGTCGAGACGACGATCTTCTTGCCGCCCGTCAGCAGATCCTTCAGCGTCGACGCATGGTCCGCCCACCCGACGAGGTTCTGCAGCCGGGCGAAGGCGTGGATGTTGTCCCGGATCTGCGTGTCGAGGTTGACGCGGTCGGTGACGACGATGATCGAGTCGAACTTCGCCACGTCCGCGCCAGCCTGGTAGGGGCACGCGTCCCGCGTGCCCGTCTGCAGCAGCACGAGCTGATAGGCGAGCCAGGTGATGGTGTTCGACTTCCCGCTGCCCGCGGAATGCTGCACGAGGAAGCGGCGGCCGACCGGCTCCCGCGCGGTGACGGCGAGCAAGCTGCGGACGGCGTCCAATTGGTGGTACCGCGGCCAGACGACCTTTTCCTTCTCCTTGCCCGTCTTCTTGTCCCGTTCGGTGATCACCTGGGCGAAGTTCTCGATGATGTTGGAGAGCGAACGCTTCTCGAACACCTCCTCCCACAGATACGAGGTCATCGTCTTGCCGGGGATGACGGGATTCCCCTTCCCGCCGTTGACGCCCCGGTTGAACGGCAGGAACCAGGACTCGGCGCCCTTCAGCTCCGTGCACATGAAGACGTCCGTGTCGTCCACCGCGAAGTGGACGGCGCAGCGCTTCTTCTGCAGGAGGATCTCCTTCGGATCGCGGTCGACCATGTACTGCCGGATCGCGTTGTCGACGGTCTGTTTGGTGAAATGGTTCTTGAGCTCGAACGTCGCGAGCGGCAGTCCGTTGATGAAGACGACGAAGTCGATCGCGTCCTTCGTCTCGATCTTCGAATAGTGCAGCTGGCGGATCACGCCGAAACGGTTCTTCCGGTAGTTCGCCTTGGCGGTCTCGTTCAGCGGGGACGGCAGCTCGTAGTAGAGCTTGAACGTCTGCCCGTTGTACTTGAACCCCTTGCGGAGAATGTCCACCACGCCGCGCGTCGTGAGCGCCGCGCTCAGCCGGCTGTAGAACTTCGCGGTCTCGGACGGCACCTTGAAGATGGCGGACGCCTCGACCTCCTTCGGCTGCGTCTCGAGTAGAAACGCCTCCAGCCACTCCTTCACGAGCGCCAGGGACTTGTCGTACATCGAGGACGTTCCCTCGACGTACCCGCCCATGTCGCGCAGATAGGAGACGATGATCGTCTCAAGTCCGTCTTCCTTCACATTCATCACGCAACCCTCATCTGTCCCGTGACCACGTCGGCGATCAGCCGCTGCTTGTATTCCTTCAGCGCGGCGACCTGCTGCGTCAATCCCGCAGTTAGTTCGTCAAACTGCTTAACCTTCCTATCAACATATTCTGCAATAATTTGCTGCTCTTGAATCGTCGGAAGAGGGATCATCAAGTTTCCAACATCGGCATAATTCATTGACTGACGAAGACCTCCACCCAATGAATAAAATACCTTATGTAGGTCGCACGAATGTAGTATCAAATACAAATATTCTGGCAGGATTTTTCCAGGCACCAAACTCACATAGGCGCTTGTGATGATTCCCCTTTCACAAACCAACCCACATCGCAGACTTCTGTGGTCATTCTGCAAATCAGTCAATCGCAAGACCACGTTGCCCTTTTCCACGATTTGATAGGTCGCGAAATCAGTGGGGACGAGTCCAGAATAGATTTCCTTCTTGCGAATGATCTTGCCATAGCTCAACGACAGAACATTCTTTTCAACATTTCCTTTGTTCTTGCACTTCCCCTCTTTTGCGATTTGCCGAACCTTCTTCACCTCCCACCCCTCGGGGATCTGGGGCAGCCAGGGAATGCCGGCCGGAAC
>JAUNMP010000016.1:0-2419 GCA_030537465.1 bacterium | reverse complement strand
CCACGCGTCACGGCGTCGGCGATCACGGTCTGCTTCAGCTCCTTCAGGAGTTCGACCTCCTTCTCCTTCGCCGCCACCAGCTCGTCGATCTTCCCGCACTTGTCGTCAAGGTAGGCGACAATCGCCCGCTGAGTTGAAATACCTGGGTATGGGATTGGAACCTGAGATATCTTTGCCTTGGTAAAATGAGGTATTGTTGCCTTGTTGCAACTCATCTCTATATAGCCACGCTTAACAATGGACTCCAACCAATAACAAAGATACACATTGCCAACGCGGCTACGAGACCGAAGTCGCAGTATCGAATTCTGCATATATGTACTACTAATTTGTTGCCGCACAATGGCGCTTCCTCCAGCTCCAGCCCCTCCTTCAACAACAAGCAAATCTCCATTTCTTACGAGATAACGACTCTTCTCAAATGCATCAAACCACATTTGCTTCAGATCACTTGTTTGCACGCCTTCAAAGTGAACATTTGCAGCACAATAGTACGATTCGAGAGTATACTCTTCTGTGGGTTGTGAACTACAAAGCATCTTGCCTAGTTGTATGTCAAAACAACGGCCGACAATAGAATACTCCCACCCTTCCGGCACCTCGGGCAACCAGGGGATTCCCGTCTGCTTGTACTTCTCGTACCTCATTCCGTGGGGCTCTCCACTCCGCGTCTCCGCGCCTCCGCGTGAGTCTTTCATCCCATGATCTCCTTCAAGAGACCCGCTGTCGACTGCTCCAGACGGTCGATGTCGGCGGCGATCTCCGCCTGCGTCCGCAGTTCGACAGGCTTGTAGAAGTACTTCGTGAAGGAGAGCTCGTAGCCGACGACCGGTTCGCCGAACTGCGCCTCGTCGTCGTAGGGCTTCACCTCCTTCTCGTAGAAGGCGTCGATGCCGCCCGGATAGGTGAGCGGGATCTGCTCGACCTCGTTGCGCGCCTTGGCCATCACGACCGCGCCCTTCTTGCGGACGATGTTGCCGTCCTTGTCGCGCTTCGGACGCAGCACGGGCACGCTCCAGTAGCCGAACTCCTCGTTCGGGAAGATCTTCGACTCGGGCGTCTCGGCGAAGTCGGTCAGCAGCTTGAGGATGCGGTCGGCGTCCGCCGCGCTCGTCTCGCAGTTCTTCGAGCCGAGGTTCTTCTTGAGCGGCGTGAAGATCTTCGTCGCGTCGATGAGCTGCACCTTGCCCTTCCGGCGCGGCTCCTTGCGGTTCGTCACGATCCACACGAACGTGCCGATGCCGGTGTTGTAGAAGTCGTTCTCCGGCATCGCGACGATCGCCTCCAGAAGGTCGTTCTCGATGATGTGGCGGCGCAGATTGGATTCGCCGCCGCCCGCGTCGCCCGTGAAGAGCGAGGAACCGTTGTGGATCTCGACGATGCGCGTGCCGAGTTCGCTGTCGTCGCGCATGCGGCTCAGGTTGTTCGCGAGGAACAGCATCTGGCAGTCGCCGATGTCCGGCAGAAAGCTCGTCTCGCCGTGGAAGAAGCGCGGATCGGTGATCTCCTTCTTGTCCCCGAGGCCCCACTTCTTGAGGTCCTCCTTCCAGGGCGTGCCGAACGGCGGATTCGAGACGCAGAAGTCGAACTTCTCGCCCGCATGCCCGTCCTCGCTGATGGTCGAGCCGTTCGCGATGTACTGGTGGGGGACGCCGTTCAGATGGTAGGTGAAGCTTTGGATGTTGCCGGAGATCATCAGGTCGGCCTTGCAGGTCGCGTAGGTGTTGTCCTGCAGCTCCTGGCCGAAGATCATCACGTTCAGCTTGCGTCCGGCCTGTTCGGCGACCTGGAGGAACTCCTCCTGCGTCACCGTGAGGATGCCGCCCGTGCCGCAGGCGCCGTCGTAGACGGAATACGTCTTGTCGCGCAGCTGGTCCTTCACGGGCTCGACGGCGAGACGGGCGAGGAGGCGCACGTAGTCGCGCGGGGTGAAGTGCTCGCCGGCCTCGGTGATGTTGTGCTCTTCGTTGAAGCGGCGGAGCAGCTCCTCGAAGAGCGTGCCCATCGTGTGGTTGTCGAGCCCCGGCAGGAGCACGTTCCCCTCGTCGTCCTTCACGGGCTCGACCGAGAGGTTGATCGAGGCATCCGTCAGCTTCTCGAGCACGGACCCCAGGCGCTCCTTCTCCGTGAGCTCGTCCACCCAGTGGCGCATCTTGAACTTGTCGACGATGTCCTGGACGTCGGGCGAGAAGCCGTTGAAGTAGTCGATGACGTTCGCCTTGAGCCGCTGCGGGTCGATCTCGTTCTTCAGCGTCTTCATCGTGAAGGCGGAGGTGTTGTAGAACGGATAGCCCGTGAGGGGCGTGAGGAACGGCTCGTAGTCGGTGAGACCCGCGACGTCGCAGAACGCCTTCTTCTCGAGGACCTGGGCCTTCGTCTTCTCGAGCATCACGTCGATGCGCCGCAGCACCATGAACGG
>JAUNMP010000015.1 GCA_030537465.1 bacterium | reverse complement strand
ACGCCGTCAGGCGGACGTCCGGCACGACTTCGCCGAGGTTTTGCAATTACCTCTCGCGGCAAAACCGTCCTGCGACGCGCCGACCGGCAGCGTGCAGAGAAGATAGACGGCATCCGGCATGTCCTGGCGAAGACGCCGGAAGAAACGATCCGCCTCGACTAGCAGCCCCTCTCGAATCCGCTGGCGCAGCTCGGGGATCTCGCCGCGAAGGCCGAACACGCTGTTCACGCCCAGTTCGACCAGCACGATGTCGGGCGTCTTTCCCCCGTTGATCTTTCCGAGCCAGCGCGGGATGTCCACGGACTTCCGTCCGTTCTCGAACTTGACGAGCGGACTCCTCAGCAACGCCCGCTGCCAATCGTGGATGATCTTCACGGGCATGCCCAGAGCCTTGAGCTGCTCGCGCTCGGCGGCATCCTGGATGTTGGCGACTTCCTCGTCCGAGACCGTGTAGCGTGCCAGGAACGTGTTGAAGGTATAGCCGCCGTAACCATCGTGCGGCACGCCATCCGGCCGCGCGCTCGGGCGCAGGCCAATCGGCGTATAGCCCGAGTACCCGGCCGCAATCATATCGCGGTAGATCTGGTCCTGGAACTGGCTGTTCGTGAGCGAATCGCCGAACAGCGCCAGCGTCACCTTGCGCGTCGCGTCACGCGGCGCGGCGGCGACCTCGACCACCGACGTCACGGCGGCGGCAAGGCCCTCGTCGTTCCAGGCGTTGATGACGAGCTCGAAGCTCGTCCCAGCGTCCGCCGCCGTCGGCGTGAAGGTCCAGCGGCGAAGTTCGGAGCGCCCTTTCGGACAGTAGGCCTGGTAGGCGTAGTTCTGCGGCACCACCGAATCGAAGATGCTGGTGAAGTAGACGTTCAGTTCCAGTCCGGGCGCGGCATAGAGCCGCTCGGGCAGATAGAACGAAGGCTTCGCCATCGCCGTCCCCGCCACCAGGACCATCATCAAGCACATTCCAATCTTTTTCATCTCAATCATCCTTTCCATTCCGTTCTTCGCAAAGGCCAGCGTCCGGCTCGAACAGTCTGACAGGACCAAAGAGACCATATTTCCGCTGGCTCCAGGACGCGGCATTGAACTTTTTGTAGTCGATGTCGACCACGTTGATGTCCGTGAAGACCTTCCACTCGTACGGCTTCGCCGTATCGAGCCACCTGAGCCGGTTCGCGCCCGTCGACGTCACCTCCACGGCCAGTCTGTTCTCGCCAACCTTCAGCAGGTGCCGCGGAATACGGACCCGATACGGCGCGAAGATCGCGCCCCCCGCATAGATCCCGTTCACGTAGACCTTTGCCGACTGGTTGACCTGTCCGAGATCGATCGTCAGATCCTTTTGCGCTTCGGGCAGCTCGAATGCCGTTTCATAGCGCATCGTGCCGCAGAAGGCGCTTTCAGGGAACATGTCGGCCCGTCCCCAGGGCAACGGCAGGGTTCCCGTGACTGCGGCGGGGAATTCCGGACCGCCGGCAATCGGCGTACGCGTCCAGGGACCGTCGAGCTTTCGCGTCTCCCTCAAATCCGGAGCGGCGGGAATCGCCGTCTGCGCCACTTCGAACGGACGGACCGTGAGGATCACGCTCTGCCCAATCGGCAGATCAAGTTCGATCGTCCCCTCCTCCACGGGGATCTCGCGTCCTTCGCCCGTAAGCGGATTCCGAAGGAACGCGCTTCGGCACGGCGAGGCGGGCTTGAAACGCCCTTTCACGCCGTCGTCCTGCCACTGGTTGGCGATGAAGTAGGTGACGCAGCCATCCTGGGCATGCCGCGTGGAGGCAAGACCATTCGCACGGTTGAAGGGTTCACGCCGGACGGGCGCCTGCGCCATCAGCTCTTCATACGCGCCGGCTTTGACGCCGGGGAGTTCCCGCAGACGGGCGATCTCCGTCCGAAGGGCCCCTTCACGGGACGCCACGTCCTTGAAACCGGGGACCGTGGTCGGAAAACCGTCGACGAAAAGGATCGTATAGCGATCCGACAAGGCCGCCAGACGCGCCAGCGTCGTCGGCTTCATCGCCTTCGCCCCCGGCACGACGATGGTCGTGTAGGACGACTTCGTCTTCGGCAACGCGAGGAGCTGCTTCTCCGAAATGAAATCGAACATGTAGCCCTCCTCCAGCAGACGACGGGCGATCCGCCCGACCGGCTGTTCGTCCAGCCAGCCGCGGGCATGGACGGTCAACTGCCGTTCGAAGCCCTCGGCGTCCATCCAGTAGTCGTGGAGCGGCCAGTAGACGAGGATGTCGTTGTCGACCGCGCCCTCCTGGGCCACGGACTGCACGCGCGTGATGTAGGCGTTGAGAAGGTCCACATCCCGCCAGATCGGATTGAAGCGGTTCATCTCGCACGTCGCGTAGAACGTCCACCCCGGCCATTTCGCGTCGGCAGGCGAATAGCACATACCGTGGTAGAACATGTGGTTTACGCCCGAGAGAAACAGCCGGTCGACAAAGGTCTTCACCGCACCCAGCGTCTCGCAGAAGTGTTCGCAGATCCACGTGCAGCTTTCGGCGGAGACGAGCGGGTCGCGGGCGGCGCCCAGATGCTTCACGTGCGCCGCGGAGGAGGCGAACTTCGAGACGAGAATGTCGCGGTCGCCGGAGTTCATGAAGGCGGCGGTGATGGACGGTTCCTGCGCGCGGGGCTTGTCGCAGCTGAACATCTCCGTTTCGGGAATGTCGGCGATCGCATAGAAGTCCAGCCAGTTCGCCGATGCGCCATGGGCCTCGTTGCGCGTCTGGATGCCACGCGCCCGGCACCAGTCCGTCCACTGGGGGAAGACGTCCTCGACGATCATCTCGGACACCGTCTCGCGGTAGTCGCACTTCACGCGCGCCACGGCGTCGGGCGTGCCCACGCCCGCGAATTCCGCATAGTGGTCCTGCAGACGATAGCCCCGCCGCTTCTCGAAGGCGTCCAGCAATTCCCAGGACCAGCCCGCCTGGAAATATTCGTAGGAATCGTGGTACAGGTGCCCGGGCTTCGGCGCGCCCGGGGCGTCGAAGGCCGCCGTGTAGGGTTCCAGAAAACGGGCGATCGCCTGTGGAGACAGCGGATTCATCATCGGGCCATGTCCGCCCGGTCCCGAACGCTTCACCTTCTGCCCGGTACGACGCACCGAGAGGACGACCGGTTTCCCGCCCTTCTCGCCCTTCCAGAGCACCGTCGACTGTTCGAGCCGCTTCGAGTTGAGTTCGATCATCCACGAACCGTCTTCCGGCCTGAGCTGCGGGCCGCCAAAGCACCAGCCGCTCCCCATCGTCAGATCGACGCCCAGACCTTTCTCCCCGGCGAGCCGCACGGCCGTGCCAAAGGCCTTCATCCAGTCCGGAGAGAGCATGACCCTGTCCTGGGGATTGTTCTTCACCGAATAGATGGGGATCACATGGAAGCCCCCCATGCCGACCTTAGTCATCTCCTCGACCTGAAGGCGAAGTCCAGCCTCGTCGACCGCCGAGCCCATCCACCAGTTATAGGCCCAGGGACGTGCCTCCGGAGTAGGTTCCGGCCACAGTCGGACCGTCGCCAGACTTGTTCCAATCCAACTCGTGACAAACGCGAACACTAAAGTCTTCATCTGCTACTCACCTTCAGAGAATGGGAAAGATTCCTGTTCATACCAGCAACCACGGACCAAAATATGTTTCAAAGATCCCTGATACGGACACGTTGGGTTCTGTTCGATGAATCGCTCCAGACGCCCACGCTGGGCATCCGTCAACGGAATCCCCGTCACGCCCTCCGGTGCGGCGAGAATCTCGGCCGCAACGACACACGAGACCGGGAGGTTGCTCTGGACGAGAGCGGCGATTCGCAAGCCGTCCAGATCGGCGTCGCCCCAATGTTCGGCGACAAGTCCCTGCTCCGCGAAACATGCCAGAAGCGTCAGTACCGCGTAATTGGGGTAGCCTTCCGTGTAAAGCACCGGCCTTCCGGCTTCGACGAACCGCAGAAGCGGCGCGGCATTCTCGCTCGTCGCAATCACCTTCGTCTCGCCCAACCACATGATGCGCGCAATCGAGAACACCGTTTCCGCCGGAAGCTGACAGACCAGCCCCTGTTTGTACAATCGAAGTGGAAAATCAAAGTATGTTCCATCCTGCAATTCGAATACGAACGGCGCAAAGACCGTAACGGAACTCGTATACGGATTCTCTTCGATTCCCAGCGTAGCCAAGACGCCCCTCTCGTCCTCGGCCTCCATGCCGGATAATGCGGCGAGGATCAACACCAGCTGTCGGCGAAGCGGCCCCGACCGAAGGATCTTGCTGTCGTTGAACCAATCGGAACCCAATTGGGACAACGTCAAAAATCGCCCCGACAGATGCTGTGTCATGTAGAGGACGGATTCGAACAGCGTTTTCCAATTCACCCGGTTTCGCACCTCGGACAGATGGCGGACGACTTCGAGAGATTCGCCCAACGTCGTCAACACTCCCGCCGCTTCGGGATGAAGCCATCTGAGACGCAGAAGGAAATCTGCGACAGATTCGATGTTTGACTCCTCTTGGGCTACGCCCAACGCAGTTGCGACCTCCAACCAAACGGATGGCTCGCGGAGCATCGGCAGCAACGTCCCATACACCCTTCCATCCGCCGTGCGGGCCGTCTGCGTCATCAGCAGTTTCTCCAGCCGACGCTGCGCCTCGAAATCGAGGTTCGGCGCGGTAAACGTTTCCGGCAGCGTCTTCCCCTTCACGGCCGCACGGGCCCAGCGAAGAAAAAGCGGCCGCAACGCCGATGTCGCCGCCAGCAGATCCTCGACCTCACCGGGCCTCATCTCGAATTTCCTGTCCATAGTCACCTTTCACCCGCGCAATGCAGTTGCCAGACCATCAAGTCCGACCACGGTTATCCGTTCATTCAACTGATAGCTCTTCTGGACAGGAGCCACAACGAACGTCGCCGAGGGCTGAACATCTTCCAGCGCCGTATAAGTCCCCCGCGAAACCGTCGGGGCACTTGAACATTTACATTCCACAGCAAGGATCCGCCGCCCCACCTGCACGACAAAATCAATTTCATTCCCATTGCTGTCACGATAAAAAGAGACGTCTGCAGACGGACACAATCCGCGAATGTTCGCCAGAACCACCTGTTCCCAACAAGCCCCATACGATGGATGGGAATACAAATCGTCGAATGTTGTCAAACCCAAGAGGGCGTTCGTGATACCACTATCGGCCAAATAGACTTTCGGCGCTTTGACGAGTCGTTTCTTCAGATTTGAAAAATACGGAGGGACCGATTCGACCATGAACGTATCCTTCAACAGGTCCACATATCCTCGAACCGTGGTATCGACAATACCCAGGGAGGCGCCCAGTCGTGAAAAGTTCATCGTCTGTCCATTGCTGTGCGCCAACATCTTCCACATTCGATGCATGGTCGTCGGCGCGACATTGCGCCAAAATTTCAGGTCCCGTTCCAGGAAGGTCCGAATAAATTGATCAAGCCAGCGAAATGCTGCCGCATCGTCCTTTGCACAACAACTTAACGGGAAACCGCCACGCAGGAGATACCGTTCCAAAGAGACATCCCCCAATTCATCATGAAGAAACGGCGTCAATCGCGAATAGAAGATACGCCCCGCCAGTGTCTCGGAACTCCGCTGAATGAGGTCCTGGGAAGCCGAGCCTGAAATCAGAAACTGCCCACTCCGATGAGACTCATCGCAGATGGCACGAAGAATGGGGAAAAGATCGGGGCGCAACTGGATCTCGTCAATGCACACGAGACGATTCGGAAACCTCGACAGATAGAATTCCGGATCCTCCAGCTTCGCCAGATCTCTTGGCCGTTCCAAATCTAGAAAAACCGCATCTTCGCGGTTCTCAATGAGATGGCGAATCAATGTCGACTTTCCACATTGTCGCGGTCCCAGAATCGCCACAATTGGAGATTCCGCCAGTGACGCATTCACTTCCTGCTCGAGAAATCGATTCAAATAAGCCATAATTCTATGCAGATTCGGTTTTCAAAAAAGAATCTGCATAATCCTATCAGATCTTCCTCAGACCGTCAAGGAGATCTCCAATCGTACACTTCACCGCGTTTCGTCCAGAACAGTCATGCCAACGGCGGGGCCATCGTCACCGAAGAGACCACCTTGAACAGGCACATTGTTCCACTGGATCGGACTCAAATGGACATCGAGGTTCTCGTCCTTCACGACGATCAGCGAGACCGAGTGTCGAATCTCACGCTTGACGCCATCCTGATCCGGCGAAGAGACGAAGAGCTGAAGTCCGAGGTCGTCGGCGAACGCGAGCAGCTGATCGCGGCGCGCCGCGTCGATACCGTAAAATGCTTCGTCGAAGAGGAGCGGCGCCACCTTCGGCGGATCGGACGCTTCGCTGCCATGGTACAGGAACTCCGAAACCGTCAATATGAGCAGATAGTTGGGCACGGCCTGTTCGCCGCCCGATCCCATGCTCTTCAGCTTCCGGTCGATGACCTTGCCTTCCTCGTTCTCGACGAGAACCTTCAACTGGAAACGAAACCACTTGCGGTAGTCGAAAAGCGGCGGTATCGCATCGACGTCCGCATTCATGATCTCCTCGCGGTGCGCCTCCAGATACATCCGCAATTCGTCCTTGCCGTCCGCAGCATCCAACAGATGGCCCTTGCGGACGAGTTCGACAAACCCTTCGTATTCCGGCAACGGCGAGACCGTAAACGCATAACGGTTGGAACCAAACCGACGACCGGCCAGTTTCCGCTGGATCCGCTTGACGAGTTCGTCGATCTGCATATAGTTGATGTACAGTCGCTGCATGACCTCGCCCATGAAGATGCGTTCGAAAACCTCTCGGCTCCGACGGTTGATGAACTCGTGCAATTCGTCCAGCTTCCGCGACTCGTTTGCAATCACCTCCCGAAGCATACTACCGTATCTGTCCGTGATGACATTGCCTGCAACATCGAAAGAAAAGGAATACGCTTCACCCTTGGCATCGCGGATCTTCTGCGCGATCGTCGTCTCGGCAACGCGCCCATCGGCATACAGTCTTTCGCGCGCCGAAGCATAATCCGCCCCCGCCGTCAACAGACTCGCATCCGTCTGGCGAACGAACTCGATCATCGTCTGCCCCTCGGGCACGACGCCCACAAGCGTCATCGCGATTCGCTCCGCCGCCTCGGTCGCGCGGTGCGCATCCGCATGACACACGTCCTGCTGATTGCGCAGTCCCTTGATCCGACTATTGACCGCGCCACACTGTTCGTGTACGCGCCGTTCGTGGTCGGCGCTCGTCTCGACCTTGCGCTCCAGGGCGGCGATCTTCTTCTCCAGCGTCTCGTCAATGCCCGCCTCGCGCATCTGGAGATGAAGATCCTCCAATTCATCCCGTACCAGTTTCTCGTCAACCTGGCACAAGCCCAGTCTTTCCGTCGCCGAACGATGCCCATCTTCGGCACGTGTGACGCATTCAATTGCCTGGCGACAGGACTCGCCCAGTCGCCAGTTTGCTGTACGCGACGCGTCGACCTGCTCCTCTAGAAGCTTTACGGACGCGACGGCACGATCGGCTTCGGCCTGCGCCTTTCGCGCGACTTTGACGTCCCGTTCGGCCTCAACCAGACGTCCTTCGGCGGCTCGGAGGAGCCGTGCCTGTTCCGCCTCGCGCGCCTTGCGTCCGATCAACCGCGGCTTCGCCTCGGAGAAGAGTCCTTCACGGCAGCGGTAAGTCCACGTCTTCATGTCCAGAAACGCCGCGTCGTTCGGACCTTTCGCCGCAGCCAGGTGCGCTGCGACCAGTCGAATCGCCTCGGGATCGGATTCTGTGTACGACAGGAAGCTGCCGAGCCAAGGCGTCAGAACCGTGGGCTCGACAGCACCGTTCACCCCACGGACGGCCACGGCGGAGGTTCCTTCCCGCCACGCGAGCCGACGGACCTCGTCGGACTGATCTTCAGAGGCCAGCCAGGTCGCGAGGAAATCATCGCCCAGCCAGCGTTCCAGCAAGGCCACATGCCGTGCATCGCATCCGGGCGCAGGTTCCAGTAACTCGTAGATCGGCTGGGCCGACACCATGGCGACACGCAGATTCTCCCGTGCAGTCGCAAAGCCGGCGACCTGCGGAAGACTCTCGCCCTGTGTTGTCAGACGCTTCAACTCTTCGTCGGCCTTCGCCTGCGCTTCCTGCGCCGCGAGACACATCCGCTCCGCCTCGTATGCCGTACGCATCCGCGTCTCACGGCACACGGTAACCGTCCGACGCGCTTCTTCAAAAGGCGGATCGACAGTCACACCCGCCCCTCCATTGGCCACGGCAAAGAGCGCGTCCGTCAAAGCCCCCAATGGAAGCCCCGACGCATTGGCCAGTTTCTGAATGGCCTCGCCGTCGGCCTTGGCCCGCGCGGCGCGTTCCTTGCGGATCCGCGCCAGACTCTTCTGCTCGTCCGTCAACTGCCGGTATTGAGTCTCGGCGATGTTCCGCGCCTCGGCCGTCCGCCGCGCGGCATGTTCGAGCCGGAGACGAGCTTGTTTCTCCCGAGCGACCAGTCCCGACGAATCCTTTGCCCGCAGTTCGGACAAGCGTCCACGTAGACGTTCCGTTTCCGCCTGAGCCTCAACCGCGCGTTTTTCAAGTTCCTGCTTTTCCGCGAGGCCGGACGCGATTGCCGCAGACAACTGTTCCTCCTGGGCTTCCGCCCGTCCTCGTGCCGAGTCCGCCTCAACCCAATCGACGAGCGAAAGGCGCAGTCGTCGGTCGGCGAGCTTGTCGCTTTCACGCTGAAGATCCGTCAGGTATTTCGCGCGCTCGTCGATTTGTTCAAGCTTGGCCTTGCTCTCTTCCAGTTCGCGCAACCCCTTCAGCAGCGGCTCGAAGGTATCGCGCGACGGATCTTCCAGGAGCTGTCGAAAGAGTTCGTCGTAATTCGCCGCGCGTGCCGCGATCTCGCGATAGGCCTTGCCGGTGCGCAGCAACTTACAGACGTCAGCGTATTTCTCCGCACCGCCAAAGAGCCGATCGCCGACGGCATCTGCGTATTCGTTGATGTGCGTGAAGGCGCGTCCCCCCGTCAAACCGGCCATTCCCTTCTTGAACTCGTTCAATGCTGCCGCACGCTGGCGTCCATTCTCGGCAATCGTCAGCGGCAACTCGGTAACGGGAACCGAGGCAAAACCTCCCCAGCGTTCGATCGCAACGTCCATTCCCTCGGCCGCGAGACCAACGGCGAGCGACAGAACACGTCCCGTATTGGACTTCAACTCCAGCGCCGCATAGGTGATACCCGCCTCGCGGAAAGGACGTCCAGTCACCGCGTTGTAGCGCAGAACCACGCCCTGGTAAGAACGTCCGCCGGAATCCTTCGCGCCCGCCACACGGGCGGCGGAGTTGAACTCCATTTCACGTCCTGCCGTCAGAACAAGGTGAATCGCATCCAGAAGCGTCGTCTTTCCCGAGCCGTTGTCGCCCAGAAGAAAGAGATGTCCACCCTCGGGAAGCTCAACCGTCATCGTTCCCAGATTATGGAACTCGACCAGCCGTACGGCCGTCACCCGATAGTTCTCTCGCAGTTTCACAAGACCTCCCACACGCCACGGGTTCCGCCCTTGCGACGAATACGGCACTGTTTCTTCAATCGATCAATCATGCGCACGATCGTGCGCCTTGAAACGCCAATTCGCTCTGCCAATTCATCAAGACTGATGCTGGGAGTCTTGCGAACACATTCAATAATCTGATTAGCGCCATTAGTGCCACTATTAGTGCCATTAGTGCCATCATTAGGGTCATTAGGCCCATGGGTGGACTCATTAGGCTCATTATCCTTATTGCCCTCACGATTTCCCTCATTATCTGGATTCGTGACACGACACACATTCATCCGCGTAGCAAAGACCGCTTCATCAACGGCGACTGGGCGAATGCCATATTCAGCAAGGACGCGATTCACGCGGCGGAGTCCACTGCCCCATTCCTCGATGTAGCGCATATAATTGAGGGCCTTGGCGAGAACGTCATTACGAATTTTCGAGTAGCCGGCCAAGGCGCGATCAGCCGTCTGACCGCGAGGCAAGCCACCAGGAGAGGTAATCTCCACGCGATTGTCGTAAATCGCCAAGAAGACCGGTGCATCATGCTCAAGATAACTGCGATGCGCAAAGGCATTGATCACCAGTTCTCGCATCTCGTCTGGCGGAAGTTCGTAACGATCATGCCGGAAGGCCCCTTTGAAATAGCATCCCATGTTGATTTTGGCCAGCAAGTAGGAAATGCCCCCATCTATGAGGGACATGACCGAACCGTCGAATTCCCGCCGATCCAAAAATATGGCCTTGTCATTCCCCTTGAAAAGTCCGCATTTAAGACGGATGGCGAACGCCGGATCACCCGTCAGCAATGCGTAGGTGTTCGACCCCATCCATTTCCCATGCACTTTCGAGATGACGCCCCACGCCTCAAGCTGTTGCGGTGTAACACGCTTGACCGTCCGACGCTCTTCTTCCGTATCGCAGTTCTTGCGCGCAATACGGTACATTGTCGCGCAAAGGGACTTAATACGCCTGTCGTCGATTTTCGCCTTCGGACATGATTCGCCGTCGAAACTACGTCCTTCGCTCAGAAATGCCAGTTCCCGTCGCGTCGCATCATCAGCCACACAAGTCGTCGCGCCGACGCGGACATAAACGCCATCCTTATTTCCCTTGGACTTGAGGTAATAGGGACAATGCACTCCCGCCAGAACATCCAACACAATGACCGCCTTGCCGTCGATGTTCTCGACACCGAGGTCTACCGGAATCTTCGGTGCACAAGCATCGGAGATCGAATTGACAATGCCATCCATCTCGGCGAAGATGCACTCATTCGGAATGCCGACAACCGTTCGGTCATTCGCCACACCAAACAGAATCCGACCGCCCTTGCCATTGGCAAACGCGACAACTGTCTTCAAATACTTCTCGCGTTCCTCATTCGGCACGCGCTTGAACTCCAGCGAGTACGACTCGCCCGCCACAATCTCGTCTTTCAGGTTCATGGGCATATTATAGCACCGTCTTAATCATGAATATTCCATTTTCAATTCGATGTATCGCTGAAACACCGCAGATTAGATTCCACGATCATGGCGAACAAGTTCCCATGCTTCATTCAACCGTACCATCACCGCCTCTTTTACGCCTGAGAGTTTGTCCCCTCTACGGATCAGATGAAAACAGATCTGAGAATCAGGCCAATTGATTATGAAAACTTCGTCGTTTATGCCATCTCTTTCAAAGTCAACCTTCATCTAATTCATCCTCCCAATCCTGTAAATCCTGTTAATCCTGTCCAAGAAACTCACATCGTCTCGCTCTTCTCACCATCTCCAGAGACGGGTTCGACCAGCTGGTTGGCCTGGTAGTGCCACAGGGCGGGTAGGGCCTCGTAGATTGTTTCGGCTTCTCCGACCAATTCATCTGCCGAAGGACGGATTTTCCGCAGGAAGCGATAGCGCTCCAAAGACGGCATGATCTCCCGCAGGATCTGCCGCACCTTTTCGTCCGTGTAGTTTTCTTCTTTATCGGGGAAAAGCTGGCGGAACCGCGCCGCCGAATATTCCAGCCAGTCACCAAAGCGAAATCTGAGATTTTCCCGATCCTCCGTCGTTACGCCCTGTTCCCGCGCCTCGCGCTCGAAGAATTCCAGCAGCAGCAGGAACCCGATACAGGAATCGCGGCGGGTAAACCCAAAGAGATCACGATTGGCCGACGTGATGGCCTCGTTGTACCATTTGGGCTTATAGAGCCGAATGCATTTCGCATCCACGACCAGCGTCCAACCGAACATCTTCTCAAAGAAGGCGGCAAATGCCTGGCGGTAGCGCGTCACCGTCAGAAAGACCCGCTCGTCGTCCGATTTATAGAAATACGGCGACTCCAGCAGGATATTCAATGCCGCCCGCACGAGCTGCGACGTCGCGTCGCCATTCTCAATCAATGCTTCAAGTTTCAACATTATACACCTCTCAACAACCTGGAGAAGTCGTTATACAAATATCCTCGAACGCGAGCGTTCCCTCCGGCGTTACAACCTCCACGCGTTTCGCCTGCGGTTCGCCTTCGATCTCGAGGTAGCGGCGGGCCTTGGCACCACCACCCAGACGGATACCTTCAATCAACTGGACGAGACTGCGGCAATCGTCGAAGTTCTCGTACTGTCCGCCGGACAGGCTGGTCGATCCGGCAGCTGTTGGATAGATCCTGCGGTGCACCATCCATTCTTTCAGGCGCGCGTTACGCGCCTGCTCGATCGACGCGACATTCGCCTTCTCGCCGACCTTCCGCGGCGTGATCCATGTCACGATCCGCTCGCGTTTCTTGCGTTCCACCATCTTCGGCAGCGGGTGCTTCGCTTTTTCACCGTCCGGACTGATCTGCGCGTCGCCCCGCAAGGACGCCGTCTCCAGCAACCGCCGCATCCAGTCCGACGGGGCTTCCGTCTCCGGCAACTGCGCGAACTCCAGAAGGCGCGCACCCAGATCCTCCAGCCGGTGATTTCGCCGTTCCAGTTCGCGCAACCGCGCGTTCAGCTTGCCCCACACGCGACGGGCCGAATCCGTCACCCGCG
Organism: bacterium; assembly: GCA_030537465.1. Taxonomy (GTDB): domain Bacteria; phylum Verrucomicrobiota; class Kiritimatiellia; order RFP12; family UBA1067; genus RUG572. Next base: position 32,159 of record JAUNMP010000015.1, on the reverse strand, counting down.
ACATCAGCGAAACAAGATTCCCTTCCGACGCATAGAAAGCCGAAGCGTCGGACAAAATCCGAAACGGATCCGGCACGCGGACGTTCGAGATATGCGTGAACCGCGCCGCTTCTGTTTTGAGACATTCGACACACGCCATCCAGCGGCGATGATGTACATCCTTGCCGACCTCTTGCAGATCCGCGACAATTTCCTCCCGCAGGACGCCAAACCGACGACCAAAGCGTTCGAGGAAGACGCCCAGCTCTCCAATGATCGCCTTTGCTTCGTCCGGCTTGAAAACCGTCCCAAACGCCAACAGTCGAAGATTGAGAACCTGCAGCGTCTTGGCCGTCGCCTCGACATAGAGCCGCAGTTGTTCGATCCGGTAGAGAACGTCACCGGCAGCTTCATACTCGATACGCTCGGGATCGACCGCGCGGAGTTTCCGCCTCAGCTCATGCAGAAGTGAACACTGCATATCCAACAGATTGCCCGTGATGTCCGAGCCTTCGGGCGACAGATCGTTTGCATGACGGTCTTCCAGCCAGGCCACGAAGGCAATCGCATCATCGTCCAGACGATAGCGAAACTTGTCGCGCCGTTTGTCCCGATACCCCCGCAAGCGTTCCTTTTCGATCCGTTCCGTCAGGAGATTCCAGTCCTTCAGCTGACGGATCGCCGCCTTGAACTGAATGTCGGCCTCCGGTGCCACATCCTCGCTGCAGACTTCGCGCAAGACGGACTCATGCAAGGGCTCGGGTTCATGTCCTTCCCGCAGCTTGGCGAACGCACGCAGAATCGCCACATATTCAGCCGCGCGGTCGCTCGCCAGCAGATTGCCCAGCGTCAAAGAACGCTTTGACAGCCAAACGGCAGATTCGGAGACTAGTGCCGAATCGATCATCGGCGAGGCTACCGTCGTCGCCCCCAAAGATTCGGTCCTTCCGCCTATTGTCGCAAATAAGTCATCAGTCAGCATTTGACCTCGACGCCTTTGATTTTGATGAGTCCAGAGGAGATCGGCTGCGAACGATTACTAAAACATCCTAACACAGAGGTTCGGAACTCAAGGTAGTCCCACAGCGTCTGCCTCGCGGATTTCATTTCAAATTTCCTTCCTCGGCACGGATGGTATGGAAATCCGCTTCCGAGAGGAAACGCTTCGTCAGAAATTCCTTGCGTTGTCCGGGCGGCAGAGACCGTCCCGTCAACCATTCCAGCGTGTTGAGGAGAAGCGGGGCGTTGTCGCCGTGCTCGATCCGCAGCGGGGCGAACAGCGAGATGTCGGACGACAGGAAGAAGCGCCCTTCTCCATATGTGCCGGCGACGATTGCCGCGCCGCCGGGAACGTTCACGACGGGAAACGCCTTGATTCCCTCTTTGATCTTCCTGCTCCGCCCCTTGAAGACCAGCGGACGAAGCGTATACAGCTGGACGGCCTTCACGTCCTTCGACAACGGCGAATTCGGAACTTCTTCCGTCCTGATCTGATAGGGATCACCCCAGGAGGCGCGCGTGGCGTCCTGAGCCAGCTCCTCGGCCCGGGTGAATCCCAGCATTCCCGCGAAATCACGTAGCAGAAGCGCACTGCAGTTGCGCGTTCCCGCACTGTCCACCAACGCCATCACCGAGCCGCCACGGCGCATGAAGGCGTCCAGCACGCCCAGCAGCGGTCCCTTGCCTTTGATCTCCGCCCGAATGCCCGCATTGGAATTCGATTCGGGCAGAAGGACGAGTTTCGCCGACGCCAGTTTCGCCGCCGTCATGCCGGCCACGGGGACTTCAGAGTAGGACAACCCCAGCAGGTCCAGCGCACGGAGGATTTCCGGATACTTCTCGATGCCCTGGGCGCGGCTTCCGCGGGCGCGATCCGTCGCACCGATGAAGACGACGTCGGCCTTCTCGGGCGGACACGCCTTCGCCCGTGCCAGTTTTGCCGCCAGTTCGTCCAACAAAGCCTGACGACGCGGCGAGACCCGAAGCGGTTTGACGGCCGCAGTTCCCGGCCGCGACAGAACGGCCGCGACCACGTCCTGGGCGGGAATCTCGACTTCCAGGGCCCCGGACGCCGTCTTCTTGAACCGTCCAACGACATCCAGCACCTGCCACTCGGCACATTCGGACGGCAATTCGACGCGGGCGCGATGGTTCCGTCCGCCCCAGTTGGCGAAATAGAGCACCCGGCGGTCCGAATCGCCTTCGAACACGCGCTCGATCAGCGGAATTTCGCCCTCTTCCTCCACCGTCACCCGGACACGCGGCGGCGGCAGGAACGGACGCACCCGTGCCAGCAGATCGGAAAGCTGAAGGCGGGACGACAGCACGACAACCTTGCCCTTCCCGAAGTTCCCCGCCTTCAGATAATCGGCGAAATCCGTCGCCGCAAAACGCGTCGTCGTCGTGTGGAAGGAGTCTTCCGTGACAATCGCCGTGCCGCCTTTCGCCACGTAGTCCTTGAAGTGGGCGTAGGTCGCCGGTTCGACGCAGGGCATCATCGGCACGACCAGGAGCGGATAGGTCGTCGGCGTCACATCGCGGCGGAACCGTTCTTCGCCGTAGACGTCCGGCGTTTCGCCATTGAACGTAAACGCATTGAAGTAATCGAGGAAGTTCCGGGCATCCCCGCCAAACGGAAGACCGCGTCCGTTGTTGTATGCGAAGAGATAGGCGATGCGACTGCGGCGGTTGCGCAGCGCCGGCAGCGCCACTTCGGCCACCGTGTTCAACTGCGCCTTGAGCCGCGGCTGATACGTCCGCACCCCATCGCGATGCCAGTGCCACATCCAGATGCCGGAGAGGCCCTCCATCAGATGGCTGAAGCACATCAGACGGCACATCTGCTCATTGAACGGGATCGGCTTGGAGAGCTGGTCGTCCGTGAGGATATAGGACGGGAAACGCAGCCCGTTGTCGGACTTGCCGTCGCCCTCGACCCGCCACACGAGCACGTTGCGTCCACCCCAGTTGAGGAAGGCGCCCACGTCGAATTCATAGGCCGTCGACCAGCCCTGGACCTTGCGGATGTTCAGGCGATGTCCGTTCAGCCACACGTCCCCCTGCTGGGCCACGCCCTTCCCGACCAGTTTGAAAACGCAGCTGCCATCGACGAAGTCCTGCTTTCGCGTTCCCGACACCACGAACGACCGGCGCAGCCAGCAGGTTCCGCGGAAGCCCTCGTAGGCCGTTCCCAGGGCCTGATCCCAGCACCCCGGCACGTCGATTTCGTCCCAGGCGGAATCGTCATAGTCGGGATTCATCCACTTGCGCGACTGTTTGCCGCCATCGTCCTTCGCGATCCGCCACTTCTGGGCGCAGAGCTGCCCGAGATCGTTCGCGCGCATGCGGTCCACATCGCCCACGGGCGAACGGGCGTCGCCGAAGATGTTCTCGCTGTTGACGATCGCGCCCTCGGCGTTGACGCGGAAATAGCTCTGCCACATCAGCGGCGCCGCCGTCGCGTCGAGCACCGTGGATCGATCCCACGGACGATTGCCGTAGACATAGGAATGAGTCCCGTAGTGGATCGAAAAGAGATCGACGTGGGACGTCAACGCCTCCGGGAGCAGCGCTGCATAGGCATCGTCACGGGCCGTATGTCCACGCACATCGACCGTCACCGGCGCCCAGGGGGCACGGACACGAAGTTCGTCGAGTTCGCGACTGAGCATCCGCGTCGTATCCTCCTGGAGGAAGAGAAACCAGTCGGCGTAGAAGTTCGGCGCCTCCACACGGGCGCGATTGCGCATGAGAATGTCCTCATAGGACTTCTTCGCGGGGAAGCGCGTCTTGTCCAAATGCGGCGGCGTCACGTCTTCCCACGACGCATGCGTCACGCCCCAGACGGCATCCGCCGCCTTCAGGTCGCCGGCGTACTTCCGCTTCGCCCAGACGCGGAAGGCTTCGCGGACGCGCTGGTTGTTCGGATTCGCCCCCGGTTCGCGGGCGAGTTCCATATAGGCCGTCATCGGCTCGTTTCGGAGGGTGTCGTAAAGCGTCTTGCGGTGGTTGAGCGAGAGCGCCAACCCGGCGTCCGAGCCCGTGTCGAACCCAAGATGGTGTCCCAGGTGGTAGTAGACTTCGTGCAGGGCGGGATCCTCCAGCGAGAGATTGTAGGCCGTCGGCGTCAGCGTCTGCCCCCCCGTATCCGGTTCATGCGAATGGAAGAAGTTGCAGAGGAGTCCCAGCCGAACGGCTTCGCGCCGCCAGGACTGGATGCCGATGTCGAGATCGTCCCAGACTTCGACGACGCCGTCTTCGGCCCGCCGCGCATTGACGACCATGCCGTGGTTGAGCGTCACTGTATCGCATCCCTGCAGCCAGGCCAGCCAGATGCCGTGATGCCCCTGTTGGCTGGACGCGTCGCCGTCGCCATTGCCGATCCAGAAATGCGGACGCCCCTCCTTGTACATCACGCCGTTCGTGAAGGACATCCCGACCGATGCCAGGGTCTGCAGCGGACCATAGGGGATATTCCCCTTTGGCGGCAGCATGCGATAGTCGGCCCGAAGCAGGCCACAGACCATTCCCGCCACGAGCAGCAGACCAAATTTCATTGTCGACATACGAGACTCCAATTCGAGGGGTTCAGCGCTGAAGGAGCAGACCTTCATAACCGCAGGGGATGATGACCTTTCCCTTGTGGAAGGTCGCCAGATCGGGATTGCCGGAGAACGTCCAGGCCCCCTTCGGAACCGGATGTTCGACATCCGTGAAATCATACAGCGTCGCGTGACGGGCAATGCGCGAGGTGAACGCGACGAGCTTGCCGTCCGTGCGCGGGATTCCGGGCGCCAGACGCGTCTTGCCCGCCAGGGGCAGCTTCGTGAACGACCATGTGCTTCCATCGGCCGGATCGTTCTCATTGGGCTTCAGCAGCACATAGCCGATGCTCTTCGTCATCAGTGCGCGGTTTTCATCAAGCGCACAGAGGCCGTTGAGCAGCGTCGTGAAGTTCTTTTGGGTCTCAAACGTCTCACGTCCTTCGACGACGTCGTACCAGCGAATGCCGTGATGCGCATTGTTGAAGGCCATGTAGCGGCCCCCAATCGGACGGTCCATCAGATATTTGTCCCACCCCGGGCATCCGCCCCGACAGTTCATCATCGGCTTGAACGTCGGGAACGCCGAAATGTCGTACAGGAACCAACGATGCCGGTCCGAGCAGAAGAGACGCGTATCGTCGACCGCCGTCACCCAGAACGAGAAAGCGCGCGTGTCGGAAATCCGTGGCAACCGCGCGATTTCGCGTGGCATGTCCGTCGAGATGTCGTAGACGCCAAACCCGCGTGCGCCCTCCGCGGCATAGAGGCGATTGCCGTAGATGGAAACGTCGTAGACGTTGTCGCGCCCTTCGATCTTCGCGCGCTCGCGCCATCCTCCACCATTCGGCAGAACTTCCAAAACGTAGAGGCCCGCATCACCGCACGCCGCATAGACGAAGTCGCCCTTGACTGCGGCGGCACGAACCTGTCCCACGTCATGAGGGCGCCACACGTGCCAGGCGTTCTCGTCGGCCGGATAAGGTTCCCGGAACGAAGCGTTCCGCGGCAACGTGCCCTGGATCCTCGGCTCAACCTTCGCGCCGACACAGGGCAGCACGAAGAATCCCTTGCCCTTCACGGCCGCATAGACGGCTCCGTTGCCAATGGCCACGGAGCCAATGCAGTCGCTGGGATGCTTCGGGAACTTGGCGCCCGGCGACGTCCAGCGATCCAGCACCCGCGGATTCGCCTTGTCGGAAATGTCGACGGCGAAAAGCCCGTTGTGCGTCTGCGATGCGACGAGGAGGTTTCCCGACGTGCGGGGCGTCCACATGTCCATTCCACGGGCATAGAACGGTGGATAATCGACCATTCCGACGCGTTTCGACGCATGAGGATCGCGGACGTCGAAGATGTCGAGGCCATGCCCCATGCCACCGCCTGAAGTTGGCATGCCGACCTTCTCCATCTCCGGCGTCTTGAGTCCACCGGCGACGACGCGATGTTTGGAGTTGTGTCCGCGTGCGGCATAGAGGTAGTCGCCCTGCAACCAGACGCCATCGCCGTACCCATAGAGGTCGATGGTGCCCGTCTGGCGGATGGCAGACATGTCGTGCGCGTCGAAGACGGTAACCAGCCCCGCCTCCCATTCCCCGGAATAGAGCCAGCCGTCCCGATAGACGACGGACTGCGATTCGGCCGTCTTGCGCATGGCGATGTGGCGAGGGTGGTCCGGATCGCCGACGTCGATGAACTCGACGCCGTTCTGCCGCTGTCCACAGAAGCAGACATCCCCCGCGACGTCCACGCCCGTCGCGAGTTCGCAGCAATCGAAGCGGGAACGGATGCGCGGCTTCTCCGGATGGGTCGCGTCCACGATCCAAAGGCCATATTCGCGGGCCGTCACATAGACCATGCCCTTCTGGACGACGAGTTGCCGGGCGGCCCCCACGCCTTCGACCGACCCGACTTTACGCGGATGGAGGGGATCGGAGACGTCGAAAACGAGAATATGGTTGCCGGCTCCCCCATACAGGTAGTTACCCTCGATGGACAGCGCCATGGCATTGAGATCGGTGGCGTCGAACAATTCGGCCTTGCCAAACACGCCCTCGGCCGGCAGACGGAGCGCCACCAGTCCAACACATGCGGACAAGATAAAGAAGCTGATTTTCATAGGATGTCCGTGTTAGAGTTTCAAAAGACTCACTGCCGACCGTCATTTCGGGCGGCACGGGCGGCCGCTTCGCCGGGATAGAGGCCCAACGCCGACAGCGGCGGCAGAGGGCGCAGATGAAGACCTGTCTCAAAGACCTTCTCGGCGTCGGAGCGTTTTGCGGGGAAACGGTTCATTCGCGCATCCGTCGTTGACGGCGGATTGCGGAAGACCTCGACGACGTCACTGAACGTGTTGCGGGTGACATGGTTGACCATCGACATCGAGGGCAGGGCGGCCATGTGCGGGTATCGATCCGCATAGGGCGACTGATCGACCTCGACCTCGCCATGAATCCACTTCTTCACATCGGCACGCGAGAAGAACTTCTCCCAACGGTCCTGTCCCCACACGCTGAAGCTCACCCCGCAGACACCGCCCGCGAAGAGGTTGTTGTCCACGTAGTTGCAGCGTCCGGCATGGATCTGCACGCCGCCGAAGTGCCCCTTCGAGGAATCGATGAACCGGTTGCCGTAGATCGACATCCCCGAAATCGCGTCGTCAAGGCGAATCCCGGCGCGACCGGCGGGGAATCCATCCTCGCCCGAACCGCCGATGTCCTTCCAGAGATTGAAGCTCATTTCGATGCCGGCCCAGCTGGTGTTCGCCCACATGTCAATGCCGCCCTGGTCGTCCGACTCCGTCACCACGCGTTCAGCGATGTTCCACGCGGCGTAGATCTCGTTACCGCCGAGAGACATCGCGCTCGAGGGAATGTCGTGGAAATGGTTGTGGACAATCTCGATGCCAACGCCGTTGGCGTGGATGCCGGGCGAATAGGTGCGCTGCGCCCGTCCCGTATCGGAGAACGCGTTGTTCGCGACGGCCGTCTCGCCCGACGTCAGCTTCCGACGCTCGCCCGACGTGAGCTCCAGCGCCGTATGGCCGAACGTGTGGGACACGTTCTCGGCCACCAGGCACCGCCGTGCCTTGAAGAGACGCAGACCATCGCCGCCGAAACGCCGCACGACGTTGCCGGCAAAGACGAAGTCGGAGACGTTCTCGAACGCGAGCGCATCGGTGCGCCCCTGTTCAAAGACCAGACCCTCGATCCGCAGATGCGAGACGCCGTTGGCGGAGATGAACGGCTGGCCGAAGTTGGAAAGGACATACCGTCCGCCCGTCTTCTTCGGATAGACGTAGAGTTTCCGCGTGGCGCGGTCCAGGAACCATTCGCCGGGCTCGTCGACGGCGGCGAGCGCGTTCTCGAGACGGAACGTCTGACCGGCCTTCGGCTTGGTGAAATCCGCCAGCCCCTTCGCCAGCGTGAATGTGCGGGACGCGGTGTCCGCAGCAACGATCGGCAGAGTCGAATCGGCCCAGAAAAAGGTCCAGTAGCCGCAGGCGACCAGACCGGGCTCACGGGCCCGTGTCCAGGGCGTGCAGTCGAAGTCGACGGTAAACGACTGATTGGTCGCCGCCGCCACGCGCAGCCAGCCCGTATTGGGGTGCCGGGCCCGTGTCAGAGGTTCGCCGTCACAGTAGAGATCGGTCACGCGGCGGAGCGGCTTGTAGAAGTGCGTGCCATAGGGCTCGAAGGCGCCAAACAGTTCGGACGAGGCCGCCGAGACGTCCGCGACCACCACTTTGCCGCGCGCGGATTCCGACAGGCGTTCCAACGCGGCGGCCTCCGTCACCGGCGCGAAATCGGGAACGGGGAACCCGCCGTCCAGAACCGGGCGCTCGTTCTGCCACGCCCGCCAGACAACCGGTGCGCCGACGTCGCCGGAATCCTCGGCGCCGAGCGCGAGCGTCTCCGAAACGACATGACGACCTTCCCGCAGATAAACGCACACACCGCCGACGGGAAGATGTCCGCCGTGGGACTTCCGCACCGCCCGCACGGCATCGCGCGCACGTATCAGCGTCCGGAACGGATGGTGCTCCGATCCGTCCGCGGCATCATCGCCTGTGGGCGAGACGAAATACGAGACGGCCGGCCGCGGGGCCGCGGGAATCGGACGCCGCGCCAGCTCGCCATCGGCGATTTCAGGTCGTCCGACCGCGCGGGCCGCACACCGTACAGACTGGTCGCGTGCGTCGCGGGCGAGATGACGGGGCACGCCAGGATCGGCGCCCAGTGCCGCATAGCAGTCCGCAGCGAAACGCCAGTCGCCTTTCATCTCCGCCGCCCGTGCCTCCGCCCAGCGGCGAAAGACGTCCACGGACGGCTTCGTGTTTTCGTCTTCTAGGGTTTTCAAAAGATTGGCGGCCTGTACGACATCCCTTTCGCGCAGGAGCAGTTCGGCGCGCACGCGCTTCAGGGTATTCGAGAACCCGGCGGGGACGACCGTCTCCGCGACCAGAGCATCCAGCGACGCACGCGTCAGGCTTCCGTCTTCCGACTGCGCCCCGGTCTGTCCGAGAAAATCCAGCAGGCGGAGAACGCCGGGACGCTTCCGAACGTCCGGGTAGAGATCTCGGTCTGCGAGTTCGGATGCGGACATCGCCCGATTCCAGACACGGGCGCCCAAGACGCGCACGGGCATCGGATCCATGCCCCACCCGGTGTTGCCCACGGCGAGTCCGCGCGGGTTCTCCGGCGGCGTCCAGTCGGCCGCCAGCGGAATCGGCGACGAGTCGAGACCGTTCACCCGGAAGCGAGCCGTCTTCCCGTCCCAGGCGACCGACACGTAGTTCGTGATTCCCGCCATCACCGCCAGCCCCGAACGTGCCGCCACGCCGCCGCCCTTGGGTCGTCCAACCGCGAAGACCGGCGTGAAGACGCCATTCGCGCTTTCCTTCAGGAAAATCCTGAACCCGGAGAAATAGCCCGAACTCAGGTTGAAGAGGCACCGTCCATACCCCGTCTTCTTTCCGCCCGGCGGCAGCAGCGCCTCGCTCTCGGGCATGAAGACGATCTCCGCAGTCAACCCGGCGGACGTGATCGGCGGCGCCACCTGCGCGGCCTTTGAATCCTTTACAAACACATGGTTGGCATCCAGGGGGATTTCACCCATCTCGGCGTGAAGCCCCAGGCAGACGCAAGCCAGCGAGAACGCGGACAGAACACGGGATGGCGATTTCATCGAATCATTCTCCCTTGAGCTTTCCAAGCCAGATGTAGTCAATGCGAACCGTGCCCGTAATCGGCGTTTCCTCTGCGGAGAACGTCAGCTTCAACTGCTTGATGCCACCAACACGCGGAAGCGGAATCGAATAGACCCTGTCATCCGCATCCTGCGGCACCACGTCGAAGGCGACGCTGTTCTTCGCCTGCCAGACAGGATGCGCATCCGTCTGCCACCACAGGCGCATCCGCTTCGAGGTCGTGTGGTTCTGCATCCTGATGCGGGCCGTGTTGGCGCGAGACCGCGAGAACTCCACCCCCAGGTCCCGGTCGCAGGGTGAAACGATGGCGGCCTTTCCGCTCTCCTTGACGGCAATCACGAAATAGTCGCCACAGACCAGCTGCACGGGGAAGGACTCCGTGTTCCAGAAGGCAATCTTGCCCGGGATGAACTGGTAATCCGTCCCCAGGTTCTCGACCTGCCATCCCTGCGCGTCGAGATTCTTCGCAAAATCCCAGGCCTTGAACGTCCGAGCCCCCTTCGGAAGCACATGGACGGCGGTATGGGCCGCACGCCACAGCGTTCCGTTGTCGGCCACGATGTTCACTCGGTAGTCGCCCTCTCCGGGGAAGACGGCCTTTGTGCGGGCCGACCGTCCATTCGCAAATGCGACACCTGCCGGTCCCTCGATTGGATCCCAGGTGATCTGCGCCCGGGGATCGTCGACCTTTGCCGAGAGGGCGACCTCCGGACAATCCGTCCACACCTCTCCGCAGACCTTGACCGTTGGCGGATCAAGATACGGGAAGGCCGCGTCGAGATCTTCGCTGAAATCGAAGGCACGGTTCCCCACGAGCGTCCAGTCATTCGTCGACCGCGACTCGTTGACGTAGAACGGAACGCCCGGGACCAGCACATAGCCATTCCCTTCGATGCGTCCGTTCGAACAACAGACCTCTGCGGAACAATTCGGCGTCCCCCAGACCTGGATTTCCGCCGGGCCATTTTTGTAGGCCCAGTTGTTGCGGTCGAACTTGCACCCACGGATGTGGACATTCCGTGCCTGCGGGCTGCGTAGGCCGAGGACCTCGATCGCGGCGCCCGCGTTGTTGCGGAACACGCACTTGTCCACAAGACAGTTCTCGCCCTGCGCCTCGAAGTCGATGCCGCCCTGGTCGGGAGACCCGGAATCAGGCTGATTGAGGAAGTGGCAGCCGCGGATGACCCAACCGTCGTTGCCGGCCAGCATGATGCCCATGGTACCGGCCGCCGCGTGCCAGCCGGATGCGTCGAACACGCAATCCGTGATCCACGACCGGCTCGCGCAGTTGTAGGGGTGCGGCGACGTGTTGTGCGCATAATTGTCGTGGCAGAACATCCTGTTCACGAACGTATCCGTGCCACGGATGTTGAAACCGCTCGAGCACTGATACGATTCGCAGTCGCGCATGACGACGTGGTTCGGATGTCCGCCGGAAACGGCCACGCCGTAGGACCGCGCCCCCCCTTCCGGACCTGGCTCGTCCCACCATTCGGGAATGCCATGCGAATTGAATCGATAGGTGCCTTCGATATGGTGCGCAAGGCAGCGTTCGACAAGGACATGTCCACTCGCCGGCGACGCACACGTCACCATCACGCCCGCGCCGGCATTGCAGACGATCAGGTCGCGGATCGCGAGATACGCGGCGTCCGCAACATACACGCACCGGTTGTTCAGGTGGCGGTCACGGCGGATCTGCGGCCGCATCCCCTCACCATACGCACCGATTTCCGCCCAGTTGTCCGCCGTTCCCGCCGCCTTGACCACGAGTTCCTCCCGGAAGACGCTGCCGCACTTCAGGAGCAGGCGCTCGCCGGGGCCAAGCGTCAGATCGGCGGCCTTGCGGAAGGTCTTCCAGGCTGTCTGCGGCGTCAGACCATCCCGAGCATCGTCGCCCGCCTCCGCGTCGACATGATAGGTTCGCACGGGGCGAATCGGCGGATTCCAGGCCTTGGCCGAATAGTCGGGATCCGTGGTCGGCATGAAAACGATCCGCTTGCTGGCTCGACAGAACAGAGCGACAGCCCGCTTTTTTGCGTGCCCGGCGGACGGTCCGCAAGGTTCCGCATCCTTGAACACCTCGAACTCGAGGAAGGCTGAGCCATTGGTCCCCGCATCAACCACCCACTCGAACGGCAGCTCGCACCCCGAACCGAGATTGGGAATGCCAATCGTCTCCGGCGTCACCTTCACGCCCTCGCGCGCTCGTGCCCGCAACGTGCAGGCCCCCATCTCAGAACCAATATTGAGCAGCGAACCCTTCAGCGTGGCCGGCGTTCCGACGGTCGGCATCAGTTCACGCGTCCGGAACATGCCAAACGACGCGATGGGCATCTTCTCGTTGCGAATGCTGAAATTCGAGACGTCAATTGCGTTCTTCGTCCCCAGGACCAGCTTCGACGACGTCGCCTGGCAATGTCCCTTGCGCTTTACGGAGTCGCTTCTGAGTCCATCGACGGCGATGACGCTTTCGGTTCCCGTCCATCCTCCCGTGAGGCGATAGACCCGGTTCGTCTCGATCGGCAGGGTCAACGAGGCGCGCGGCTCCCAGCTGCCATCGAGATTGACGAAGAAATTGAACGCCCCCGTTTCCTCCCCCTTCCTGTCATAGCGCAGCCAGTACTCGCCGCGCTTGCTGAGGATCGTCGTCTCCCCCTGGGGAAGCGTGCGGAAGACCGCATCGCAGGCAATCCGAAAGCCGGGACGAATCACCTGATCGGCGCTCGCGGGAATCGCCGGCCCCTCGACCTTCACATTCTGAATCGTTCCCAGCATCGGACCATAGACGCGCGATGCGACGCGCGGATAGACCTTGGCCTCCGCAGGACGCGGACGGCGCGCCGTCTGACCGTTGACCGTCAACCAGATGTTCGTACCGTCCCATCCGGCGGCGATGTCGGTCCATACGCCAACCTTGGGCAGCACGGGAACGGAGACCCGCGGCTCGGGCGTGCCGTCGACATTGACGAAGAAGCTGAACTTGGCACCCTCCTTCGGACCATCCACGCGAAGGATGTAGGATCCGATGTCGTTTGCGCCACCCCGACTGAGGAGCGTCATCTGCCCCTCCTTGGCGGGATCTGCATCAAAGCGAACCCGACAGGAAACCGTCAACCCCGGACGGAGATCGTCCTGAGGATCGTCGGAACAAATGCGGACCCGATCCTTCGGGGAAAGGCTGATGGCGCCTGGAACCGTTTCGGATATTCCCGCGCAACAGAGTAGAACAGAAATGCCGGCAAGCAGAATAATCTTCATGCCGACATTATATCATAGATTAGGGCGCGCGCCGTCCCACCAGTGCATGCAGGCATTCACGGATCCGCTGGAAGAGCGCATAGAGCGCAGGGGTGAAGATGATGCCGAGGAAAGTCGCCGCCAGCATGCCGGAGAACGTCGTGATGCCGATGGCCTTCTGGCTTCCCGCGCCCGCACCCGTGGCGAGGACGAGCGGCAGCACGCCGCAGAGGAAGCTCCAGGCCGTCATCTGAACGGCACGATAGCGGAGGTCGGCCCCCCGCATGGCCGCCTCGACGATGGAGAGCCCGCCCTGCTCGCGCTCCTGCTTGGAGAACTCGACCATCAGAATCGCGTTCTTGGCCGCGAGGCCAATCAGCATTACCATGCCCAGCTGGGCGTAGATGCTCATCGGCGTATCGGTGACCCAGAGGCCCACGTAGGCCCCGCCCAGGGCGATCAGCACCGAGCACATCACGGCGAGCGGGATGGTCCAGCTCTCGTACTGGGCCACGAGGAAGAGATAGGCGAAGAGGGCCGCCATGCCCATCAGGAGCCCGAGTCGGCCCTCGTTCTCCTTCTCCTGGCGGCTCATCTCGCTCCATTCGACGTGGAAACCGGGAGGAAGTTCCATGCGTTCGATCGCACGGATCAGGGTGAGTCCAGCGACGCCGGGCGCGGTCTGGGCGTTGATCGAGGCGCTGGGCATCTTGTTGAAGCGCGTGATCTGCTGCGGTCCGACCTCGTAGTTCACCGTGGCCACGGCCGAGAGCGGAATCATCGCACCAGCCGCGCCGGCCACGTGCAGGTCGGCGACGTCCTCGGCCGTCGCCCGGGAGTCGGCCATCGACTGGACGATCACCTCGTATGCGCCGCCGTCCAGATTGAAGTCATTGACGTAGACGCTTGCCAGCTTGTTCTGCAGCGTGGAGAAGACGGCCTTTGGCGTCACCCCCAGCGCCTCGGCCTTCCGACGGTTTAGGCGAAGGCGCAGCTGGGGTGTGTCCGCATTGAAGGAGCAGGAGGCGAAGGACGCCTCCGGCAGGTCCATTACCTGGCGCGCGACGGTCTTCGCCGCGGCCGCGAGCTCCGCGCTCGTCGCACCGGTGTCGGAACAGAGGTTGAAGCCGACGCCCCCCACGCGCCCGAGCCCCTGGATGGCGGGGGAGGTGAAGCACATGATCTTGGCGGAATAGATGTCCGCCGTGCGTCTCTTGATCTCGGCCATGATGGCGGCGAGGCTCGTCTCGGGCGTCGTGCGGGCGCTCCAGTGGTCAAGCATCACCATCGCCTGCGCGCAGTGCTCGCCCGTACCGCTCATGACGCCGGAGCCGGAGATCAGCATCACGCTCTGCACGCCCGGGATGTCGCCGATCCGCGCCTGGATGTCGTCGAGCACCTTGTTCGTCCGCTCCAGCGTCGCACCCTTGGCGAGCTCGACATCCATCATCACCATGCCCTTGTCCTCGTCCGGCAGCAGCGTCTCCTTCACCCGTCCCTTCGCGAACCAGACCGCGAGACCGGCAAGCGCCAGAAGGATCACCGTGACCAGCGGACGCCCCACGAGGAGACGGACGATCGCCAGATAGCCGCGGCGGGAGAGGTCGATCACCGCGTTGACTGGCGCGAAGAGGCGCGACACCCCTTCCTGCCGGCGCAGCAGCATCGCGCAGAGAACAGGCGAAAGCGTGAGGGCCACCACCGTGGAGAGGCTCAGCGCCACGCACATGGTGAAGGCGAACTGGATGTACATCTTGCCGACCATGCCGCCGTAGAAGACGAGCGGAATGTAGCAGGCGATCGTCACCAGCGTCGTCGCGATCACGGCCCCGGTGATCTGAGCCATCGACTTCTCGGCGGCCTCTCGGGCGGAAAGGCCATCGCGCGCCATCAGCGTCTGCGTGTTCTCGACCACGACGATGGCGTCGTCCACCAGGGAGCCGATGACGAGGATCAGTCCAAACATCGTCAGGATGTTGATGGTGAAGCCGAAGGCCCACGTGAAGACAAAGCTGGAGAGGAGCGCGATCGGGATGGCCACGGCCGGAACGAGCGTGGCACGGCCGTTCTGCAGAAAGAGCCAGGTGATCAGCACAACCAGCCCAAGCGCCATGAACAGCGTCGAGACGATGGCCTTCATGAAGACCATCGTGAACTCCGTCGCGTCCTTGCCGATCTTCATGGAGATGCCTGCGGGGAGGCGCGTCATCCACGCGTCCAGATCGGCCTTCACGCGCTGGACAACCGCGAGCGAGTTGGCCTCGGGGGTCTTGTAGACGGCCATCGCGATCGACTCCCGTCCGTTGAAGGTCGCCCGTCCCGAATAGCTCTTCGACCCCAGCTCGATGCGGGCGACATCACCCAGCAGGACCTGTCCGCCATGGGCGGGATCGTTCCGGACCACGATCGCGGCGAACTCCTCGGGCGTCCTGAGCCGTCCGTCCACGTTCAGCTTGTAGCTGAGATAGCGGTTCGCGTATTCGCTGCCCACCGTGCCGGCCGCGGCCTGGACGTTCTGGCTTTCGATCGCGCCGGAGATGTCGGCGATGGTGATGCCGAGCCCGCTCATGCGGACCGGGTTCAGCCACACGCGCATGGCGTATTCCTGCGCGGCCATCACCTCGGCGACGGAGACGCCCTCCACGCGCATCACGCTCTCCTTGATGTTCTTCTGGACGAAGTCGCCCAGCTGCTGGAGCGAGAGATTGCTGCCGTCCGTCATGAACGAATACATGGCAATCATGTCGGCATTGCGCTTCTGCACCGTCACGCCCTGCTGCTTGACCACGCTGGGCAGCTTCGACTCGGCGCGCTTGACGGCGTTCTGGAGATTCACGAGCGCCATGTCGGTGTCCGCCCCCGACCGGAAGGTCACGGAACAGGAATAGGCGCCCGAATTGTCGCAGGTGGACGAATAGTAGACGACATTGTCGACGCCGTTGATCTGGTCTTCGACCGGAATGGCGATCGCGTCGGCGACGACCTGGGCGCTCGCGCCGGGATAGCTGGCGGAAACGCGGAGGGTCGCGGGCGCGATCTCCGGATACTCCTCCACGGGCAGCTGCATCAGGGCGATGCCGCCGCAGAGGGTCAACACAATCGCCAGCACAAAGGCGAATCGTGGATGATGGAGAAAGAAACGACTCAGCATGGGTGTGATCCTCGCTCAGGGGGGCACGTCACTTCACGGCTTCGACGACGTCCCCGGCGGACACCTTGTGCGTGCCGTCCGAGACCACGCGCTCACCAACCGTGAGACCACTCTCGACCAACTGCACGTCGGCCGTCAGGCGTCCACGGACGATGCTCCGACGAACGGCCTTCCCGTCCTCGCCGACCACCCACACGAAGGGGCCCCGCACATCCTGCATCACGGCGGTGGGGGGAATGGCACTCTTCACAACGCCCTCGCGGTTGCGGACCGTCACGCCCACGGTTCCACCTGGCTTCAGAATGCGCTCCGCGTTGGGGAAGGTCGCGTAGACGCGGATGGTGTCCGTCGACTCGTCCACCAGATTCTCGACATATTCGACCGTCCCCTTCTCCCCGTAGGCGGTTCCGTTGGCCAGCGTGATCGAGACCTCGCCCTTCGCCTTGAGCACACTGGAACGACCACCGAACATCGTGAGGTACTCACCGTTCGAGAGAGAGAAGCGCACGCGGATCGGCTGGACCTGGACGACCGTCACGAGGGGCGTGGCGGGCGAGGCCGGATTGCCGCGCGTCAGACGCGTCGAGCCGGTCTTGCCGGAGATCGGCGTGCGGATCTCGCAACGTTTGAGGTTGTAGTCGGCCAGGGCGAGATCGGCCTCGGCGGCCTCAAGCGCGGCCGTCGCGACGGCCACGGCGCTTTTGGCGCTGTCGAGCGCGTCCTTGCTCACCGCATTGGCCCTGACCGCCTCGTTGCGCTTGAGGTTCGCCTCGGCATACTCCTTCTTGGCCCTGGATTCGGCCACCTTGGCCTGTGCGTTCTTCAGCGCGCTCGTGTAGCGGATGGGCATCAGCCGGTAGAGCACGTCGCCCTGCTTGACGAGCTGGCCGTTCTCGAAACAGACCTCGACGATGTCCCCACTCACTTCGGGTGTGATCTCGACCCGCTGAACGGGCTCCACCCGCGCGGGGAAGGTCTTCTCCTGCTGATCGGCGACACCCGTGACCTCGGCCATGGGGAGTTTCAGCGTCGCCGAGAAGCCAATCCACGCCAGGCCGCCACAGATTGCCAGAAACAGGTAACGCATTGCAGTCCTCTCCTTGTACATTCTTCCCTCCAGATCCAGAAAAATCAACGTCAACTACCGCACCACCACGGACACATCCACTTCAGCGGGCGGAACGCCCTCGGCCTCCACCTTGACCCGAATCGGCCCTGTCATTCCGGGCTTGGCGCGAACGACGACGGAGAGGTGTCCGTTGAAGACGACGTGCTCCGCCGCCGTGAAGGACGTCAGATCCGCCTCGTCGCCATTCTCGACGCCGACGAGAGACCCGGCTCCCGAAACCGTCACTCGCGCTTTAAGCCGCGTACGCGGCACGACACGCCCCTGGGCGTCCTTGGCGGACAGATTCAGATAGGCGACCGACACTCCATCGGCCGCCACGGTCGGCGTTTCCGGCACAAGCTCGAATTGGGCGACGCTCCCCGTCGTCTCGACTTTCGTCTCCGCCCAACGCTGGCCGTTCTTGTAGGCGACGGCTGAAATCGCGCCCGGAGCATAGACGACGTCGTCCCAGCAGAACCGCGTGCCCGGCACCGCGATGCGGCGACGTCCCTGGGAGACGCCATTGACGAAGAGCTCAACCTCGTCACCCGAGGAGAACGCCACCACGGGCACCTTCTGTCCCACGCGTTCCGGCCAATTCCAGTGCGGCAGCAGATGGACCATCGGCTCCTGTGGACACCACCGCGCCTTGAACTGCCAGTAGACGTCGCGCGGAAATCCCGCCAGATCGAAAAGTCCCGTCGCACAGGCGCGCATCGAGCCGCGAACCTGTCCATAGGTCGCGATCTCGCGCTTCATGCGCGCAACCGTTTCGGGATCGTCGCTCTTGGGCGTCTGGCGCGCGCCCAGCGTGCCGCCCGGCCCGCCCAGATAGTCGAATCCCGTCCAGTAGAAGCCACCCGCATGCCCTTCCACCGCGTCGTGCGACGCCCATTCATCGTCCATCGCCGCGATCTTCTTGAGCAGATAGGAGGACGAGTGGAGATCTCGGTACTCCCAGGACGTGTTGGTTGGGAAGAAATATTCGCCACGGGTCGCGATGTAGCACCCCGTCTCGGTGGAGATCATCGGCTTGTTCGGACGCCCCTCGTGATAGGGCGCGAACTTCTGCCAGCGGTAGTTGAAGCCGTAGACGTCCACGAAGTCGACCTCGTCCAGCAGGCAGACGTCGATGTTGTTGTTCGCCGTCGTCACGGGACGCGACGGATCCTCCTCGCGCATGATGCGCATCATCTTCTTGCCGATTTCCTGGAATCTGGCGATGTCGTAGGACCCAAGATCCTTGCGCTGCTCGGCGATTTCATTGCCAATGCCCCAGAGGATGATCGAGGGGTGGTTGCGGTTCGCACGGACCATCGCCCGCAGATCGCGCTCGTACCAGCGCGGGAAGAGACGGTGGTAGTCGCTTTCGTTGAACGGCGCGCTCCATTGGTCGAATGTCTCGTCCATCACGAGGAATCCCATTTCATCGCACAGATCGTACAAGCCCGCGGGATGGCGGTAATGGCTCATGCGAATCGCATTGGCCCCCGCCTCGCGGAGCTTCTCAAGTCGACGGACCCAGGCGCTTCGGTTCCAGACGTTGCCGAGCACGTCGAGATCCTGGTGGACGCAGACGCCCTTGATCGGCACGGTACGGCCGTTCAGCTGGAAGCGCCGTCCATCGGCGTGGAACGCGAACGTGCGGATGCCATAGCGGAACGTCTCCCCTTCGACGTCGACCGTGTAGAGATGGGGATCGTCGACATCCCAGAAGCGCGGCTTTTCGACCGTGAACGTCTTCTCCTTCGCGCCGCTGCGGGACATCTGCCACACGACCTTCACCGTGGCACGCTCCCGCGAGACCTCGGGTGTCGTGATGAAGACGGAATCTGGCACGAGATGGTCGTCGTCGCAGATTGCCAGATGGCAGTCGCGATAGAGTCCGGCGCCCGTGTAGAAACGCGATGCGTCCTTGATGAACGCCGTGCGGATGGCAATGACGTTCGTACCGCCGAAGTCCACATGCGGCGTCAATTCGACGCGCCAGGGGGAATAGCCATAGGGCCAACCGCCGATAAAGTGCCCATTGATCCAGACGAGCGAGAACGCCATCGCGCCGTCGCACTCGAAGAAGACGCGCCTGCCCTTGGCCGACGCGGGGATCTCCAGATTCCGACGGTACCAGCCGTAGCGCGCCGGCTCCACGCAGCCATCGGACGAACTGCGGTCGTAGTCGAAGCCGTTGTCGAGGCCCCGGTCATGCGGCACGCGCACCTTCTTCCAGGAGCCGTCCTTGATTTCCCTGGCGGCGAGATTGACCTCGAGATCGCCGGTCGGCCGGATGGACGGCAGGACCTCGTTCTTCATGAGATCGCGCCCCATGTCGTCCAGCCAGGCCGCCATGTTGTCGAAGGTGAACCGCCGCGAGCCCTGCTCCCACCCCGTATGGAACCGCCAGCCGTCATCCAGGAGCATACGCTCCGTCGCGGCGAAGGCGGAAACAGAGAGACAGGCGACAAGCAGAAACACGCGGCGATTACACATGGACAACTCCTTTTTAAGGCGTCTTAAAGGGCGGGACGGAGAATCATGTTCTTGAAGTCCGCGTCGGAATGGTCGCCCTGGAGATAGATCGGACCCGGCGCGTCGATGTTCGCGTCGATGGCGCCACCCGTCACGCCCGTGATCTCGGCGTCTTCGATGATCGTCACGCCGTTCAGCACCACGGTCATGCGGCGCTTGAAGAGCGTCACGGAGACGTGCTGCCATTCGCCCGGCGCCTTCTCGGCGGAGCAGATCGGCGTCACGCGACCATAGTAGGCGGCCATGTTGTGGCGGTCGACGCCCTTGCCGAAGCTGTCGACGACCTGGCACTCGAAACGGCCGCGGAGGTAGACGCCGGAGTTGGAGTCTTTCGGCACACGCACGTCATACTCGAGGTTGAAGTCCTTGAAGTCGTTCCGAAGCGACATCAGGTTGCAGCCGCCGCCCGCCCACTTGCCGTCCGGCTTGAGTCCAAGCTTGTTGGAGAGGATGCCGTCCTTGAAGGACCAGCCGAACTTCGCCTTCGGATTCATCGTCTTCCAGCCCTTGAGTCCATCCTTGAGCAGGTCGATCGGTTCGCCCAGCTTGATGTTCTTCGTGGAGGCAAACGGGCAGGACGGCTTGTTGCGATAGCCTTCGAACTTCTGCCACTCGCCCTTCTGCTTGCCTTCCTTGTCGCACTTGGCGATTTCGGCGAACAACTTGTCGCCCTCGACCTTGCCGCGGATCAGCGCCTTGTGCTGGGCGTGGCGCAGCGAGAACTCGCTGCCCTTGACCTGGACGTCGACGCACCATTCCGGCGAGGCCCAGCGCAGGAGCACGAACGCCTTCGCCTGGCCGTTCTCGTCGCGCGAGAAGATCAGGCTGGCCGCGGACATGTCGTCATACGGAAGCTTCGCGCTCCAGTTGCCGATGACCGGGTCGATTTCCTGATGGACCGGCTTCACGGCCACCTTGCAGCACGTCGGCGCACAGCACTTCGGCGCGCAGCAGCCCGACATCATCACCATTGCCGCCGCCAGCGGCAGAATCAGTAGCTTCTTCATTTTCTTTCCTTTTCTGTTACTTCAGATTTCCTGAAACTTCAACACTTTCAACCCCTCAGGGAATACCGTCGCAGCTCCTTTGGAGAGTCGCCGCCGCGCAGCGAGACGGAGACGGCGTCACCGCGAACCTCGAGCAGGAAGCGCCCCTGGAGTCCCGACGACACATATCGCGTGACATGGGTACGAAATTCCCCGAACAGCGCCTCGGCGTCGACCGGGTCGTACCCTTTCTGAAATTTCTTCGGAATCACGCCGTATTGCTCCGCCTCAGTTCGATGAGGCACGGCATGCGCCGTCTTCTCGGCGGCCCACACGCTCGAGCCCATGAACTGCGTGATCCGTCCATCCGGCGTGACGATCTCCTCAAGCTCCGTCCGATGGCAGTGCCCCGCCAGAACGATCGCATTGCGACGACAGAGCGCCTTGACGAGCGCACGACGCTGTTCCGTCTGCTCCACCTTGGCGAAGAGCCCGTCACGATAGCGTCCGGGCGCCGTGGCGGGGTTCGAGGGAATGATCGGACCATGCGTCACCACGAACGTATGGCGCACGTCGCGCGCATCGTCGAGCAGACGGAGGATCAACGCGAGGTCCGGCTCGTGGAAGTAGTCGAGATAGACGAAGAGGTCGCGTCCCTGACGGAACGAGAACGTCGGTCCCTCCAGCGGTTGATTCAGTTCACGCGCCACGCGCGGCACGATGACCTTGCGGTAGATTTCGGGCGGCGTGGTCGTCGAATCGATCCAGGCGTGCGCATGCTCGTCGTGGTTGCCGACGACGGGGACGAAGGGAAGATCGCCTGCCGCACGGGTCTTGAAATAGTCAAAGGCGTCCGTCAGCATGGCCCGCTGGTAGGGCTCCGTGCCGCAATTCCCCTGAATGAGATCGCCCAGCTGCAGCACGAACTTCGTATCCGAGCGCTGATCCTGTTGGGCGGCATCCGCGAGGCGGTCCATCAACCCCGGCCACATCTGCCGCGTACGGGCGTGGGCACTGGCAAAAGCCCTTTTCAGATAGGCTTCCTCCGGCTTGTACATTCTGTGGTACTTGTCCGGGTCGGGCGAGTCGAAATGCACGTCGCCGAGCATGACGACGGAATAATCGGCCGAGAATTCCCCCCGGCCGATATTGACGCATCCCGTCGCCAACGCCGCGGCGCCGAACTTCAGAAATGTCCGGCGCCTTAAACCGACACTTTTTTCCATGTCCGAATTATAACACACCCATGCGGTTTCGGACAAGAATGCAGGTGGCTGTTGAGAGACTGTGGGAAGCCCCCCATTTCATCTTCAAGGAAGCACGACACACCCCAAAGTCCTCTGCGTCTTTCACCTCATCACCGTGGCGTTCCTTCTCCTGCGCGGGATAGAACTGCATCGATGTAACCAGACGCTTCCCCACCCAGTGAAGGCCCGTCTCAGCCCTGTAAATCCTGTGAAATCTGTCTTTTCGCCACCACACTCTTGTGAATCACACCACAATTATTGTATAATACACACGATTTCACGAAAGGAACACTGCAAATGGCCAATCTCACCATCTCCATGTCCGCCGAAGACAAGGCGGGGATCTCCGCGTTCTGCGAGGCGACGGGCTTCACCATCTCGTCGCTCTTCAACGTCTTCACCAAGGCCGTGCTCCGTGAACGCCGCATTCCCTTCACGATTTTCATGCCCGAACAGCCCAATGCCGAAACGATCGCGGCGATGGAAGAAGGCGAGCGCATCGCACGCGATCCCAACGTCAAGGGGTACACCGACCTCAAGGAACTTTGGAAGGACCTTGAAAAGTGAAATACACCGTCAAGAAGACCTCGGCCTTTAAGAAGGACTACAAGCGAGCCCAAAAACGCGGGCTCGACTTGACCAAACTTCAAAAGACCGTCGCTTTGCTCGCAAACGGCGAGCCTCTTCCGGAATCCCAGCACGATCATCCACTGACGAGCAACTGGACAGCTCATCGCGAGTGCCACATCGAGCCCGACTGGCTGCTCGTCTACCACATCTACGAAAACGTGCTTGTCCTCGAATTGACGCGCACGGGCTCGCACAGCGATCTTTTCGTCTAAGGCGGCGACCTTCAAATCCCGCTTCAGCGTCCACACCGAGCCTTAATCAGCATCAGCAATATCTGCGGATCAAGCGATGCCAGCTCAATGCTCACACGCAACGCCTCTTCATCAGACGCGCTGGATCGTGGCGATGATCTCCAGCTTCCGCTGCTTGGTTTTCTTTTCCCTGAAGAAGTCCTCGCCATAGGCCTCGGCGATTTCCTGCACGAGCGCCCGCAGTTCGTCGAACGAAATCCCCGGCTTCGCCAGCCGGTTGACCGTCTTCGGCGCCAGACTGCCGACCTGTTTGAGGTCATAGACGAGATCCGCCACGAAATCCTGTTCCGCGGGATCGAATTCCCCGAGCGAGGTCTCCAGCCGCGCCGCCGCCACGACGGACTGCGTGACCTTCTTTCGGCCGCACGCGTTCAAGGGCGCCTTGCGCATGGATTCCTCGAGTTGCGCATACACGCCCTTCCCCTTGAGAACCTTGCCCGTCGCCGGATCCCTTCCGTCCCAGAAGTCCGTCCCCAGCTTCGCCGAGGCGGTGCTCGCCGAACACGCAATGCCCTCAATCGCGTTCTGAAGCGGACAATCCACGATGGTGCCGTCGGCCGGGTTGTGGAAGCTCGCGAAGAGACTCGCCCCGCGACGGGCGAACATATACGTCCCGTTCGGCACCCGGCTGAACGCGGTCTTGATCCGCATCACGCGCTTCTCCAGCCGTTTGGCGACCGCGGGATTGTGTTTTCCGAGATAGGCCATGCCCTTCTCGTACTCGCCCTTGACCTTCGTGTAGAAGCTCAGCTCCTCCTCGTCGTCCAGCGAACAGAGCTTGTTGTAGAGCCCGGCCGCCGTCGGCTCCTCCTCCGACGAGAACATCTGCGCATCCTCGCCCAGAATGCCATGGATGGCGAACATCTTCTCTTCGGCGATCGTCCGGTTCTGCGCAACCGTCGCGCCTTTGACCGTCGGGAAGAAGTTGAAGATGTAGAGGTCCTTGAAGACCATCCTGCCGATGCGGTTGATGCGGCCGACTCGCTGGATGACGCGCGTCGGATTCCACGGGATGTCGTAGTTGACCACCAGCCCCGCACGATTCAGATTGAAGCCTTCGGAGAGCTTGTCCGTCGCCAGCAGGATCTCGGCCCCGTCCGTCTGCTTCTTCGCGGACGCGTCGAACTCGGACCGCACCTTCGCCGCAAGCGAACTGCCGTAGTTCGCGCCGCTGACCGCCACGACCTTCCCCGGGAAGGCAGCCGACATGAACTTCTCCAGATGCTCCAGCGTGTCCGTGTAGCCCGTGAAGACAATCACCTTGCGGACGGGCTCGCCTTTCTCGACCGCGACATCCCTGTGCCGGCCCGCCAGGACCTTCTTCACGGCCTTGACCAACGCCTCCGCCTTGGGATCGTCCGTCGCGAGCCCGAGCGCGTCGATCTCCTTCATGATCTTCTTCAGCAGAGCCAGATCCTCGTTGAGGTCCTGCATGTAGTGCGCACCGTCGAAGTTCTTGGAATAGAGATTGTACTCTGCCTTTGCCTTGCCTGCATTGCGGCCGCTCGCCGCCAGACGCGCCTGGTCTTCGGCGATGAGCTGGTCGAGCAGGACGTCGATGTCGTCCTCGTCGTCCAGCGCGAGGATCTTCTCCATGATCTTCCGGTTGTAGTAGATCCGTCCCTCGGTCTTCTCGATGAATTCCCTGGTGTGCTCGATCATCTTCAGCACGTTGGCGATGCTCTGCCGGAAGGCCCCGAAACTTGACTCGAAGCGCAGCACGAGCCCCTGGCGGATCATCTTGTAGACGTTCTCCTGGTACTCGTCCTTCACGCCCTCCTGATAGTGGTCCGGACGATAGATCGCGCCGTGGAAATGCTTCCTGCCCTTCTCGTCGCCGAAGTACTCCTTGATGACGCGGTCGTAGAACGCGTTCTGCTCCGCCGTCAGCTCGAAGTGCTGGGCGAGCGGCGAACGGACCTTCGACATTTCGCCGATCTCGGCCTTGTAGTGCGGCGTCTTCTCGATGTCGATCCGGTTGCGCCGGATGACGATCTGCTCCATGACGGCCCGAAGCCGGGCGGTCAGCGCCTTCATCCGCCGGTTCGCCGCCTCGGCGTAGTCGGCCCTGGACGTGCCGCCGCCCGCGGAGGCCGCCGTGATGCCGCACTTCTCCGCCTGGACCGCGATCTCCTGCAGGTCGCCCGTCTTGACGAGCCGCTTGAGCCGGCCCAGGTTCTTGAAGTCGGCGTCCATCTTCATGAACTCGTCCTCGATCATGCCGCTCTTGACGAACGGCGAGTCCTTCGCCTCGGAGAAGAGCAGCAGAAGCGCCAGCAGATCGTTCGGACGGTTGTTGAACGGCGTCGCGGTGAGCAGAACGACCTCGCGCCCCGCGCAGATGTCGTGCAGGTCCTCGTAGCCGCGCGACGTCCGCGTGCGATACGCATGGGCCTCGTCCACGACCACGATCTCGTAGTTGGCGCCCTTCATCGCCTCCTGGATGTTCCCGAGGTCGCCCCGGCTCATGGCCTTCCAGCCGATCTCGTCCAGTCCGAAGCTCTTGAGATAGCCGTTCCAGCCGCCGCCCTCGCCGTTTTCGGGACCGACCAGGCCGGGCGGACAGATCACCATGCCGCGCTTCTCGCGCAGAGCCCCGATGAGACCGCCGATGATCGACTTGCCGAGGCCCACGACGTCCGCGACGATCACCCCGCCGTAGTCGTCCAGCTTGCGCACCGCCTGGGCGACGGCGTCGACCTGGTACTGGTACTTGTTGAATCCCGCCCGCTTCAGCAGACTATCCACCTTCCGGGTGTTCAGCACGGCCTCCTGGTAGCCGATGTAGGCCTTGAGGACGCGCAGATACGCCTCGAACGGCGTCACCAGCGAGGACGCGTCCGTGAGGATGTCGATGAGAACGCCCCGCTGCTCGTCGTCCTTCGTGAGCGGAAGCGCCTCCTTCCAGAGGTCGTCGAAGTACCGCTGCGCCTCGTCCGTGCCGTAGTCCTTGATCTCGACGTTGAACTCGTCCTGCATCCGAAGCCCCGGCTCGGAGAAATTGCTCGAACCCGTGATGAACACGCGGTCCAGCACCTTCCGATGCGTCTTGTCCATCTGGAAGATGTAGAGCTTGGAGTGGTTCGGACGCAGCGTCTTGCGGATCTCGAGCCGCCCGTTCCGGATCCAGTCGATGACGAGCCCCAGCCGCTCGAAGAACGCCTTCCGGTCGAGCGCGGGATTCCGGAGGCACGTCTCCACGCTCCTGTAGAACGCCGCGCGCCGCTCCTCGTTGGAGCCGCCCGCCGCCTCCGCCGCGCCCAGACCGATCGCGTCGCTCGTGCCGTGCTCCGCCTCGAGTCCCACCAGGACGCGCATCTTGCGGTTCGAATCCGCGAACATCGCGTCGGCGATCGACCCGATGGCCGAGAAGTAGAAATACCCCACCAGCATGTCGAACCGGTCGCTCGACTCGCAGAGGTCCTTGATGCGGTTCGCCAGCTTCTTCTCGTCCGCGTTGGTAATGAATGCGTTCGTCATCTCTTGTCCTTTCGCAAAATTTTCAAAACTTCTTTAAATTTCTTTTCAAATTGCACTTGTTTTGCAACATGAGAATATGATACAATCAGCTCATCCAGCCGCAAGGCTCTGCCAAAGCGGAACAAGGTCTCGGTTCGCAAGATCCGAGGCCTTCCTTTTATGAAGACAAATTTCTACATCGACGCAGGAAATCTCTACTTCGGCCTTCTGAGGAAGCGACCTGACTACAAGTGGCTTGATCTTGCCTCTTTGGCCAAGTCCATCCTCCCGGTTGGGCACACCCTTGTGTCCGTCAAGTACTTCACGTCGAACATCAAGACATTCCCTCACGATCAGTCTGCCATCGAGCGGCAAAACCTCTATCTCCAAGCCCTTTCCGCACATGGTGGCGTCGACATCATTCTTGGCACTTACAACAAGAACAAGACCTGGCTTCCGGCGCTCGACAAACGCTGTCTTTCCTGTGACGCTGTTGACGACAGGAAACTGCTTCATGTCATGAAATTCGAAGAAAAGCGAACAGACGTGAACATTGCCACGGAGATGCTCCGCGACGCCTATACCACCGAGGTCAGATCCTTTGCCTTGATCAGTGGCGACTCTGATTTTACCGCCCCGCTTGATCTGATACGCAAAGAGTTGAACAAGCAGGTCATTGTCTTCAATCCCAAGGATCGACCGACGGATCTTCGTTTTCATTCGTCGGTCTGCATAGACATTCCTCGGGATCTGCCTGCACGATGCCAGCTTCCCGACGAAATCCCGATCGGCACCCACGGTCGCAAAATCCACCGTCCGTCGAGCTGGGCCATTCATCCGGTCTGATTCGCAAAACGGCAATCGCCAGCTTGTCACACCACAATCAATTTTGCTACAATGCCCATCGGCAACGGCGAAAGCCCGAGTCACCGGCACGCGGGAAAGTTTCCTGCCCGAGGCGAGGAGAAATCCTCGCCTTTGTTTTTCCCCTTGCACCGCGGAACGAAGTTCTTGTACACTATGCGCTGAGCCCCGCGATGGGCTGTACGTCGACCGTTGAGCTTCGGCAATACGGTGCAGGGCCGGGCGAAAGTCCGGCCCTTGCCTTTCAGGAGAGCGTTCTAAACGGCTTTTTTCAGGTAGCCAGACCGAATCGTGATTCAGCTCTTCCCTTTGAAACAGTCGCAAGACCACCCCGCTACGGTCACGCGGGACGCGTGACCCTACCCCCAATAGCAATGATCGGTAGGGACGCGCGTCCCGCGCGTCCGCACTGACATTTTTTTGCAATGCTCTCCCGCTCCACCTGCACCTTATCATATCTCTCACGCCTCATTGAGGGAGATTGCGCCTACAACCCGAGACCGTGCATTCAGTCAAGCTCCTCGTACTCCTCTTCGTCCTCCGTCTCACCCGGCACATCATCCGGCTTCGTCGCGCGTTTCACCTTGCCCTTACCGTGCGAACCATTTCCACCGCCCTTCTCCTTCTTCGCATCCGTCCCCTCGACCACGGCAATCTCCTCCGGCGTCAGGTTGTAGAGTTTGTAGACGAGCTGATCGATCTCCGCTTCCAGCGCTGATGTATCGGCATTGGGATCGGACTTCTTTGCGGCTAGGATGCGATCCACATATGCTCCAACAACATTCTTGTCATAATTCTTCGGTACACGCAACTGCTCAAGTTTGTACTTCTTCCATCGTAATGTACCCATCCCCGTTGTTGTCCCCAGCTTTGAGAAGCAATACTTGCACAGTTTAGAATTTAGATATAAATACATCAGCGGTAGTTCTGATCCCGTCATCATAAACGTTGTTGCTTCACAATAAAACCTACCTTCCACATCATAAGCAAATTTTGGACTATCAGCTATTTCTCCCCAGACGATTTTAGGCTTTGTTAAATTCTGCCAATAGTTTGCACCCCAACGTTGAAGAGCGTACCACTCGTAACGAATCCCTACTTCAGCCTTATTCCTGTCACTGAGTTCACGTCGATACTTTTTCAAGAAAGAATATAATGCCCCATACTGTTTCATAAAGAGATCTTCCGCGCGAGATGAGGCTCCTTCTATTTGCGGATCGTTATGCATTGGGAAATGCCATGGAATAAACGCCAACCACAAATTGGCCCATTTATATCCGAAATGACAAATGTCCCTCCCTCTCAACACTGGGTGTAGAACATCTTTTACGGTCGGACTTTCCTTTACGAGTCGATTTCTCTCTTCAGAAGAAATCAAAAAAGCCTTATTAAAGCCAGTTTTCAATCCGAAATTGATTTCAACCTGACAGTCCGCAATAGGCCGCCCTAGTGATTCTACTTTTTTAAGGATTCCCTGCTCTTGGGGCGAAAGAATCGCCCATCCTTCATCAGAATCATATGTGCACTTAGCCAGTTTCGTGCTAATTGACGTGGAGACATCGCCATTTACAACCGTCATGGAACAGACGTAAGGAGAACAATACCCTTTGCAGACTTTACCAAACCGAAGAATATTAGTCTCCACTGTTGCCGCATTAAACAATTGTTGACCTGCAAAATCTACCAATAACTGACAATCGGTTTTCTCACGCAAAAATCTTCGAAACGGACGGCCATAATCATTTCGCATCCACTTATCAGAGGTGATGTAGCAAACCCGTCCATTATCATTCAACAACTGCCATCCTCGCTCATAAAATAGGCAATAAATATCTCCCATCCGGTCGAATGTCTCAAACCCCTTTACCTGGTAAATTTTCGCCAACTCTCCACTATTTGCCTGCAACTGAATATACGGCGGATTGCCGATGACGATGTCGAAGCCATCCTTGATGCCGA
The DNA here is from genome assembly GCA_030537465.1 of bacterium. GTDB lineage: Bacteria > Verrucomicrobiota > Kiritimatiellia > RFP12 > UBA1067 > RUG572. The sequence continues at coordinate 3,009 of JAUNMP010000015.1, read as the reverse complement.
ACATCCAGTCGGGGTCGAAGAAGGAGGACGAGGCGTTCTGGTCGTAGGGATTCCAGTTGGCGACCTGTTCGGCGTAGGCGTCGCCCGCGCTGCCGGTCTGCGCCTGCGTGGCCTTGGCCTTCTCAGCCGCAATCGCCTGGCGCGCCTTCTCCATCGCGGACGCGATCTGCGCGCGCTTTTCGGCGTTCTGGTCGATTCTCTGGAACTCGAGTTCCCCCTGCTCCAGTCCGCCGCCGAAGAGGTCGCCCTGCCTCGGCTTCTTCATGGTCGTCCACTTCGGCTCGCGGACCTTTTCGTAGTCCTTCTCAAGTCGCGACAGAACCTTCAGCTGCTTCTCGATTTCCCACCTGTCCGGCGTGGAGATCACCTTCTTGACGGCCGCCTTGATCTCGCGGCGCGTCTGCCGCTCGTCCGCCTGCGCCTTCTTCTTCGCCGCGTAGGACCGCGCGAAGAAGTAGCGCCTCCGCTGGGCCGCGAGCTTCTTGCGCAGGTGCGTGATCTCCGGCGTGTCGAAATTGAGCAGTCCATCCATCTTCGGCAGCGAGATGAGCGTATTGGCGCAGGCGAACTTCGCCTCGAGGTTCGGGAGGGCGAGGAGCCGATACGTGACCCGCCCCTTCGCATCCGTCTCGGCATGGTTCCGCAGCTGGTCGCAGAGGAGCGAGATGAAGAAGCGGAGCTTGGAGATCTGCGTGGCGATGGGCTGGATGTCCACGCCGTAGATGCAGTTCTCGATGATGAAGAGCTTGCGCGTGTAGTCGGGATGGTGCAGGTTGATCTGCCGCTGGTCCTCGATGTCGGCCAGGCGCTCGGCGCGTTCCTTCTCCGTCATCCAGTCCGCCGCGGCGATGAACTTCTTGTCCGTCTCATACCGTTCGCGGATCTTCCGGCGGATCGACGTGCAGTTGTTGTCGAGCCGGTCGAAGAGCTGGGTCATCCGGTGGAGGAGCCCCATCGGGAACGCCCCGGAGCCACAGGCGGGATCGAGGATCCTGCACCCGTAGAGCGCATCGAGGATCGCGTCCAGGTCCGCAGGCTTCAGGTAGACGTGCGCATCCGTTTCGTCGTTCTTGTCGAAGAGACGGACCAGATGGTCCTCGGGGAGCGTCGGCACCTTCGTCTTGAGGTAGTTCTTGAGCGATTCGTCCGTCATGTAGTCGACGATCTCGCGCGGCGTGTAGAAGCTGCCCGTCGACTTGCGGGCGACCTCCTGCGTCTCGGGGTTGAACGCGCCGAGCAGATTCTCGAACACCTTGCCCAGAAGTTCGGGATCAAGCGCCACGTCCGAGTCGTCGGCCGTGTTCTCGTCCACCGTGAACTCGTACTGGTCGAAGAGCGAGATGATGCCCTCGCGCCCCGCGTCGTTCGGCTTGTCGTAGAAGAAGAGGATGTTCGGGACGAACGCCTGGTAGGAGGGAGACTTCCCCTTGGCGCCACGCCGGCTGAAGCCGTCCGTGAAGATTTCCCATTCGCCGCCGTTGCGTTCGATCTCGTCGGCGTCGAGGTCCTTGTCGAAGCGGCGGTCGAGGCAGTCGAAGAGCGCGCAGTTCAGGAACGGCACCTGGCGCATCAGGTCCAGGAACGCGTTGACCTTCCCCGGACGGAACGCCTCCTTGTAGCGGTACTTGGTCGTGCAGCGGAAGTCGCTGCGCGCCCAGGCGTTCGGCTTGGCGTCGTCGCCCGACTGCACGAACCGGCGGTCCTCGGCCGGACAGTTCAAGGTCGCGAAGAAGAGGTTCTGGAGAATCGCCCGGTAGTAGGTGCCGTCGTTCGCCGAATCGGGCTTGAAGTCGTCGTTCAGCAGCTCCGTGACACGGTCGCGCCGGAAGAGGTCGTCGGGGATCAGGCCCTTCTGGCGGACGAACCAGACGAACATGAGACGCGTGATCAGGCGGATGACGGCCTCGGGCAGCTTGTCGCGGTCGTCCTTCAGATCGTGGATCTTGTTCGGGAACGTCACGCCGGTCTTCTTGTCGCAGGCCCACTGGTACCAGGCGAAGAGCTTGCTGTAGAACTCCTTCGTGATGCCCTCGACGCTGAAGGCCTTCTGCAGATCTTCGAACGACTTGATGTCCGGATCCAGCTGCCGTTTGACGATGTTGTTGTGTGCGGCGGGACGGCAGAAGAAGCTCTGGCGCTTGGCCGTCGTCGAGACGAGCCGCCTCCCCTTCAGACCGCAGGTGACGAGCGACAGGCGGAAGTTGCCGTCCGCATCGTGGAAGAAGAAGAGTCCCTGCGTGCAGAGTCCCACGCCCTTCCCGCCGATGCCGGGGAGAGACGTCTTGAACGCCTCGCCAATGATCTTCTTCGCAAGCGCGAACTGCTTCGCGCGCGATGTGCGGTCCGTCAGCTCCCGCGCCATCTCGACCACGGCGACGACGAGCGGTTTCCGGAGGCCGTCCTTCGACGGCAGTTCCTTGATGAAGCCCGCCGTCTGGACGCGCGTGAAATACAGCTTCTCGTCCTTCGTCAGCGTCGAACCGACGTACCGCAGCTCCTCGACGCCGGCCGCGGGATCGTAGGAGTCGAACTTGGTCTGCAGCCAGACCTGCGCCGCCTTGACCGAAAAGCCCGAAAGAAGTTCGCGCAGCAGCTGATCCTCGGAACCCGCGCCCATCTTCTTCGCCATGAGATCATTCTCCCCAACCCGCCCGGTGGAATAATTCGGCAGCGCAGATTCGGCGGCATAAAAAGAGCGTGCCTCGTTCGAGATATCTCTACAGAGGCACGACCAAGCGCCCGTACTGAAATATTCGAACGGGCACGCAAGCCGGATGCACATAAGGACTGGGTACAGAATACCCAGTGTGCATAGGCCTGCGCAGCCACATCCTTCACTTCAGTACTTCAAATTGGTCGTTTTCTGTAGAAGCAAAAAATGCGCTTACGCACATTTGATGGTGACGGGATAGAAGGTCGAGGTCAAAGGTCTAGGTCGAGGGAGCTCACTCCGCTCTACACCTACACCTCATCTCTACACCTCAATCCCGCCGATATCAAAGAACAAAC
>JAUNMP010000434.1 GCA_030537465.1 bacterium | reverse complement strand
CCGTGCCCTGCGCGGAGATGCCGACGCGGGCGCCGTTCATGAGGGCCATGACGTAGGTGATGAGACCGCGCTTGCGCTGACCAATCAGCTTCGCCGGGGCATTGTTGAAGACCATTTCGCAGGTGGGCGAGCCGTTGATGCCGAGCTTGTGCTCGAGGCGACGGATCTTGACCTGCGGACACTTCTCGACCAGCAGGCAGGAAAGGCCGGCGCCATTCGTCGTGCCGGGTTCCGTGCGGGCGAGCACGAGGAGAACATCACCGCAGCCGTTCGTGATGAAGCGCTTGACGCCGTTCACGAACCAGTTGCCGTTTTCATCCTGATACGCCATCGTCTTGACGCTCTGGAGGTCGGAGCCGGCATCCGGTTCCGTGAGGACCATCGCGCCCGTGTAGGTGCCGTCGCAGAGCTTGGGGATGTACTGGGCCTTGATGTCCTCGCTCGCGAACGAGTTGATCGTCTCGGCGATGCCCTGGAGGCCGAAGATGTTCATCAGCGCGGCGTCGGCGCGGGAGACGATGTCGTTGCAGGCGGTGAGGATCGTGCACGGCATGTTGAGTCCGCCCAGGTAGTACGGAATCGTGCAGCCGGCGAGGCGCGAGCGGCCGAGCAGCTCGATGGCGAGCTTGATGCCGGGCGCGTACGTGACGGAACCGTCCTCGTTGAGGACGTTTCCGACGCGGTCGGTCTCCTCCGCCGTCGAGGCGATGCGGTTTCCGATGATGTCACCGCACACGGACAGCGCGCGCTTGTAGTTGTCGATGGCGTCCGCGACGTCCGTCGGCGCGAAGTCGTATTCCTTCGCGAACTTGAAGTCCTGCTCGAGCAGCGTGGCGACCTCAGAGAGGTCCAGCGCGTCGATCGTCTTCTCGATATCAGGGTTGTCCAGATAGAAATTGCTCATTGAAAAGTCCTCTCAGTTATTCACTCTTCACTCTTAACTGTTCACTGAGCCTTGCTCTTGATCGCCTTGATCATCTGCGGGATGACGACGTTGAGATCGCCAACGATGCCGTAGTGCGCAACCTTGAAGATCGGCGCGTCCTTGTCGGTGTTGATCGCGATGATCTTCGCGGAGTCCTGCATGCCGGCGAGGTGCTGGACCGCGCCGGAGATGCCGCAGCTGATGAACAGCGCGGGACGCACCGTGACGCCGGTCTGACCGACCTGACGCTCATGCTCGCAGTATCCGAGGTCGACGGCCGCGCGGCTCGCACCGACGGCGCCACCCAGGGCGTCCGCCAGGGCGAAGAGCTGCTGGAAGTTCTCCTTGGAACCCACGCCCGCACCTCCGGCCACGATGATGCGCGCGGCCTTGAGGTTGATGGACGAGTGGCGACGGATAATCTCCATCACCTCCACGGGAATCTCGACACCGGCCAGGTGGGAATCGTGCTTCACGATTTCGCCCGTGCGGCCCGGCTGCGGGTCGAGGGGCTTCATCACGCCTTCGCGGACCGTGGCCATCTGCGGCCAGTTGCGGGGGTTGACGATCGTCGCGATGATGTTGCCGCCAAAGGCGGGACGGATCTGCTGGAGGATGTCCTTGAACTCCTCGCCCGTCTTCTTATCGGTGAAGTCGTCGATCTGCAGGTCGGTGCAGTCGGCGGTCAGACCGCAGCGGA
>JAUNMP010000207.1 GCA_030537465.1 bacterium | reverse complement strand
GCCGTCAGGCGGACGGACAAGCCGTCAACGCCGAGGTTTTGCAATTACCTCTTATGGCGCTAGTTTAATCTTTTCCTCCCCCGTCTGTCAATTCCAGAGTCCTGTGGAGATAACCCATTTCATCTTCAAGACGGCACGACACACCTCGAAGTCTTCCGTGGAACGCAGGCGACTGTCGTAGACGCGACGGCTCGTCGCGTCTACAGACGTCGGCACGACTCGAATCGGCCGAGACCGCCCCTCACGGGAGAAACGACCTCCGCAGGGAACCTGGCAAAGACCGCTTGTAGAACCGACTATCTCTTTTCAATCGTCACGACGATCGACTCGGCATCAAGGCGTCGCTTGACCAGCGCGAGATAGTCGTTCCCACGGATTGTCCGGATATCGGCGAGAATGCTTTCCAGCTCCTCGACGGCCTCGCTCTCTGATTTGACGTTGTCGATGCGGGCAATCCTGCGAACCGTGTAGACGGGGATCGTCCCGTAGTTCTGGATGTCGTCGGCAACATCCATCGCGAACTTCCGACACGAAACCGAAAGCGCCCCTCTGAACTTGCCAAGCACCTGGATGGCCACCACGGCGTCACCGATTGTGGATTTCGACAGCTGCAGACCACGGGGCTTGTACGCTTTCAGCGCCTCGTAGACGCCCTTGGGCTTTCCATCCTCGGAATTCGCATACTTCCAGAATTCTGGACTGAAATCGACTCTCGGGGTATTCCAGTCCTTGCATCCCAGCTCAATGTCCCGCAATGCGTCCTCAAGCGCCACCTCCTCGATCTCCGCTTCGGACTTCTGATTGACCAGGGCGAAGAACCCCGGTCCCTGGCGACGGAACATGTAGGTCGCGTGCGGCGTGCCCTCCCAGGCTGTCTTCACGTTGTTGGGGAAGTTGGCGATACGTTCCAGCATGTCTGGATGGTTCTTCTCGAGGAACGTCCTCGCCCGCTGATATTTGATCTTCGCGTCGGTGTAGAAGCTCATCGCCTCCTCGTCCCCGAAACTCGACACCTTGGAATAGAGTCCCGCCGGCGTCGGCTCTTCCTCAATTGAAAAGATCTTCGCGTCCTCGCCTAGAATCTGGTGAATCGCGAACATCTTGTTCTCGGCGATTGCACGGTTGGCGACGATGGTCGAACCCTTGACCGTGGGGAAGAAGTTGAAGATGAAGAGATTGTCGAAGACCTTCTTTCCGATTCGGTTGATGCGGCCGACACGCTGGATCACGCGGGTCGGGTTCCAGGGAATGTCGTAGTTGACGACCAGTCCCGCGCGATTGAGATTGAAGCCCTCGGACAGCTTGTCCGTCGTCAGCAGAATATCGAAATCGTCCGTCTGCACATCGAACGACGCGTCGAAATTCTCCTTCACCGAACGGGCCATCTCCTTCCCGAAGTTGTCGCCCGTCACAACCAGAACGCGCCCGGGGAATGCCTTCTCGACCCATTTCGCAATATGGACGATCGTATCCTTGAACGAGGAGAAGACGATGACCTTGCGTCTGGGCGACTCGGTCTCGACAGGAATGTCCGCATGGGTTCCATCCAGAACATCCTTGAGAAATCCCACGAGCGTGGCGGCCTTGGGATCCTTGGCGTCCAGTTTAAGAATCTCGACCTCTTCGAGAATCTTCTCCATCAAGGCGACATCCTCCTTGATGTCGGCGATGAACCGCTTCCCGTCGAAATTCTTCGCGGCGATGTCGTAGAAAATGGCGTTCTTCGTCTTTACGCCCTTCTTCTCGTACATCTCCTCCAGATCGCGAATCGCCTCCAGCATCGCAGCGACGGCGTCCTCGTAGTCGTCGATTGCGAGAATTCGATCCATCGCCTTGCGGCTGTAGAGGAACGTGTTCATCCGTTCGACGAACTTCAGCGACAGCTCCAGACTCCGCTTGACGCTCTTCACCGACATCTTGAACGCGCCGAACGAACTCTCGAACCGCTGCACCAGTTTGCTGCGGAGCATCTGGTACAGGTTCTCCTGCGCCTCGTCCGTGCCGTCCTTGTCTTTCAAGTAGGCCTGCGGATGGTAGATGGCGCCATGGAACGCCCCGCCCGGGCCAAAGTAGTCCTTGATGACCTTGTCGTAGAATCTGTCCTGCTCCACCGTAAGTTCAAAGAACTGTTCCCGTGGATCCTGGACCTTGGCCAGCGTCGTGATCTCGTCCTTGTAGTCCGGATCGCTCGTCAAATCCAGCCGGTTTCGGCGAATGACGATCTTCTCCATAATCTGCCGAATCTGCTTCGTGAGCCGGCGGGAGGCATTCGCCGCGGCCGCCCGCGTCTGGACGAGATCGCGCCCGCAGTTGCACGACAGCGGCTCGATGCCACAGACCTTCAGCTGTTTTTCGATTGCCTCGTAGTCCAATCGGGCAATCGCCTTGTTCAGCTTGAGGATGTTTTCGTAGCGCTGCATGAAGAAACGAAAGCGCTCGTCCAGATCGCCGCCCACGACGAACGGACTCTGCTTACCCGGCGAGAACAAATGCAGCAACGCCTGCAGGTCGCTCGGCCGGTTGTTGAACGGCGTCGCCGTCAGCAACACGACTTCCTTGCCAAAGCAGATGTCCGCCAGAAGACCGTAGTCCTCGGTTCGCTCACTCCGGAAGTTGTGCGCCTCGTCGACGATCACCATGTCGAAGTCGGGATCCTTCTTCAGCTTCGCCGTGAGATCTTCCAGTTTTCCCCGGCTCCACACTTCCCAGTCATGGAGCCTGAACTTCGCCAGATATTCGTACCAGCCCCCGGTCGCCCCAGACGGGTCGCCCATCAAGCCTGGCGGACAGATGATGAGACCGCGCTTCGCCCGCACCGCGCCCAGCAGACCGCCGATAATGGACTTGCCCAATCCCACCACGTCGGCGATGATCACGCCCCGATAGGCATCGAGACGCGCCATCGCCTGCGCTACGGCGTCCACCTGGTAGCGGTATTTCGTGAATCCTGCGTTCTTGAGAATACGCTCGACCTGGAGTTCCCTGAGCACCGTCTTCTGATGTTCGAGGTAGTTCTGGAGCACAAGGAAGTACGCCTCGAACGGCATCACCTCAGCCGCGACCGAACAGTCCTTGAGAATCTTGACCAGCCGATCGCGCGAGGCGTCGTCCCCTGTCAGCGGCACGGCCACATTCCAGAGATCGTCGAAGTACTTCTGCGCCTCCTCCTGCCCGAAGTCGCCGATCTGCACGTTCAATTCGTCGCGCAGCTTCAAGCCTGGCTCCGAGAAGTTGCTGGAACCCGTGATCCAGTACTTCCTGTTGCCCACCTGCGACTCGTCCATCGCGAAGATGTAGAGTTTCGCATGGTTGGGATCGCGCGTCTTGCGCACCTCCAGCCGTTTCGTCTCAAGGAGATCGATGAAAATGCCCACCCGCTCGTGGAAGGCCTGCGTATCGACGACCGGCGAGCCCAGAATCTTCTTCATCGACTCGAAGAACCGCTCCTGGATCGCCTCCGCCGAATCGGCGCCGCCCTTCTGGACGACTTCGACCAGCTGGCCGACGGCGTACTCCGCATCCATTCCCACCAGCACGCGCATCTTCAGCCGGGGACGGTCACGCAGCGCCTCGGCCAGCACCTTGACACCGGAGAAGTAGAAGAATCCGACCAGCATGTCCAGCTGATCGGCGTGGCTCACCAGCTCCGTCAGACGCTTCGCCAGCGTCGTCGCCCCGTCTTTATTCTGATTGGTGATGAATGCCATCGTCAAAAACCTTTCGAAGATTTGAACCTACAATTGACCAAGCAATACAATCATGCTACAATGAACTGCAAACAAACGACAAAGGAGCGCATATGGCAACATCCACACTACAGGTCCGTGTCGACACGACTCTGCGACAGGAGGCGGAGACCTTCTTCACGAATGCCGGACTCGACATTTCGAGTGCCGTGCGTCTTTTTCTGAAGCAGGTCGTCATCCGCCAGCGGATGCCGTTCGAGATCGTCGCCGCCGACCCTTTCTTCTCCGAAGCCAACCAGCGCGTCCTCGCCGAATCCATTCGTTCATATGAACGTGGCGAGGCCCAGCGTCGCGAATTGATCGACGCCTGACGGGAAACCGCGTCATGAACGTCAATTTCACACCACGCGCCTGGTATGAATACACGGGCTGGCAACTTGAAGACAAAAAGACCCTGAAGCGCATCAATGCGCTGATCAAGGACATCGAACGAAATGGCAACACGGGCATCGGCAAACCCGAACCGTTGAGGAATTTCAACGGATGCTGGAGCCGCCGTATCGACGATGTCAACCGTCTCGTCTACAAGCTGATCGGCGAGGGCGAAGCGCGCGAGCTGGTCATCTTCCAGTGCAAGACTCATTACGAATAGCCCTCTCCTACTCCAGTTCCTCTTCATCTTCAACCTTCACCACAGCCGTCGCCGCACGTGTACCTCGCCGACGCGAGCGATTTTCCTTCGGCGAGTCGCTTTCTCCCGTGCTCTTCACCGCCCCGCTTCGACCTTCGACCACGGCAATCTCTTCTTCGGTGAGCCCATAGAGTTTATAGACAAGCTGGTCTATCTCAGATTCGAGTGCAGAAGTATCGGCAGTGGGATCAATCTTCTTTGCGGCAAGAATGCGGTCGACAATACTGGAAATCTCATCCTCCTGTTTAGAACTTGGATAAACGATCGGCAATTGTTCAATCGTATATTTCAACCACCGCGTCGTCCCCATACCCGATTTCGTGCTAATGAATGGGAAGTACCAAGCCACAAGTCTGGAATTCAGCAATCCCAGCAAATAGTGAAGTTTCTCTCCTACCATGAAAAAGCAAGTATTCAGCACATAACATTTACTAAGAACAAACTTGGCCTTATCAGACAATTCACCCCAGATGATTTTCTCTTTACCTAGTTGATCCCAGTACGCACAATCTCGTAAGTTGTATGGAGTATCCCCTTGGTCTCCACGTTTTTCAAGTTCTTTTCGATATTTATCGAGATGGCGTTTTACGGCTGGATAATTACTGATGGCTATACGTTCTGTCCCTGATGCCCTATGTCCATTGTGAGAATCTATCACCCACATTGTCTGTTGAAACGCATATCGCCGAACATCTCGACCACGCAAAACAGGCTTAAGAATATGGATAGAATTCCGATCCTCGTTCACTAGTTTTGTATATGTTTCCTTATCAACCACAAATGCTGGATTCAAACCTGTTTTTATTCCATAGTTTATCTCAATTTTCAATTCACCAAGCTTTCTTCCAACCATCTCCAACTTCTTTTTTAAGTCGAGCTCACGCCTAGATAAAATCGCCCAACTACCATCATCTTCAAACTGACAATGAAATAATTTATTCGTTATGTTAGATATAAAGTTCCCTTCAAATTCAAAGAGCGAACATACCCTAGGAGTACAAACACCCCTACTTCTTCGAGCAAACTGCAGGATATTCGCCTCTACCGTAGCTGCGTTAAACAATTGTTGCCCTGCAAAATCAATCAGCAACTGACAATCTGTCTTTTCTCGTAAAAACTTCCTGAATGGACGACCATAATCATTTCGCATCCATTTGTCAGAGGTGATGTAACTAACCAATCCATTGGGATTCAATAACTGCCATCCCCGTTCATAAAACAGGCAATAGATATCTCCTGTGCGATCAAATGTCTCAAAACCTTTATCCTGATAGATCTTTGCCAACTCTCCGCCATTCGCCTGCAACTGAATGTACGGAGGATTGCCGATCACGATGTCGAAGCCGTCTTTGATGTTGAACATCCACTTGGGGTCGAAGAATGGCGACGAGGCGTTCTGGTCGTAGGGATCCCAGCCGGCGACGAGATCGGCGTGGCGCGTGGCCGCCAAGTCGTTCGTCTGATCGGCCTTGGCCTGCTCTTCCCGAATCTTCCGCTCGGCCCAGGCGATTTCCGCGTCCAGCTCCTCGCGTCGGGTCTTGTTCGCATCGACCCTGTCGATGCGCCTCTGCGTCGGCGAGAAGAGGTTGCCCTGAACGGCCACCTCGCGCATCTCCCATTTCGGCTCGGCCACCGCCGCTCGCCGCCATCTCGCCTCGGCGATTTGCTCGCGGCATCGGGCGATGACATCGGCATCCGGCCTGCCCAGCGAATCGCGGACTGTCCGCCGAATGGCGTCGCGGATTTCGAGATCACGGCGCTTGTATTTGTCCTTCGTGCGTGTCGACCGAGCGCGGAAGATCTTGTGGCGGTTCGCCTGAAGTTCTTCTCGCAGGTCATTGACATTCCCCACCGACATGCCGAGGTCGTCGATCTTCGGCAGGCCGATGAGCGTATTCGCGCAGACGAACTTCGCCTCAAGATTGGGCAGCGACAGAAGCCCGTAGTTGTCGGCGTCCGGATCGAAGCTCGAGCGTAGCTGGTCGCAGAGGAGCGAGATGAAGAACCGAAGCTTTGAGATCTGCGTCGCGATCGGCTGGATGTCCACGCCGTAGATGCAGTTCTCGATCAAATACAGCTTGCGCTCGTAGTCCGGATGGTGTTGTCCATCGCGAAGTCCGCTTTCCAGCTCCTCCAGCCGCGCTTGGCGTTCCTCGGCCGTTTCGGTTGGATCGACCTCTGCCTTGTCCGCCCGATACCGCGCCAGCAGATGTTCGCGAATGGAGACGCACTGGGGATCGAGGCGCGTCAGCAGACGCACCATGCAATGCAGCACGCCCATCGGGAACGCACCCGAGCCGCAGGCGGGATCGAGAATCCGACAGCCGTAAAGCGCCGAGAGAATCTTTTCGCGTTCCTTCAACGAAAAGAGCGTCTCGGCGCCTTCTGCGGCCTTGTTGCGGTCGAAGAGGTCGTCGAGCTTCGTCTTCCATGCCTCCCCCTCGTCGCCGACCTTGGCCTTCAGATAGTTCCGCAGCGACTCCTCCACCATGTAGTCGACGATTTCGCGCGGCGTGTAGAAGCTGCCCGTCGCGTTACGGGCCGTTTCCTGCGTCTCGGGGTTGAAGGCGCCGAGCAGGTTCTCGAAGACCTTCCCAAGCAGTTCCGGGTCGAGCGCCACGTCCGAGTCGTCGGCGTTGTTCTCGTTGACCGTGAATTCGTAGCGATTGAAAAGGTTGACGAGGCCACGCTCGGAATCGAAGAAGAGTCCGTTCGGCACGAAGGCCTGGCGTTTCTTCTTGGTCGAGAATCCATCGAAGTAGAGCTTGCGGCCGCCATCTTCGGGACGCTCGATCTTGTCGAGGCAATCGAAGAGCGCGCAGTTCAGAAACGGCACCCGCTTCATCAATTCAAGGAATTCATCCGGCGCCTTGAATTCGTTTTTATAGCGGTAGACGGTCGTCACCCGATAGTCGCTGCTTAGGCGGACGCCGTTGCCGGCAGCGTTCACGTCCGCATCGATCCACCGCCGCGTCATCTTCCCCTTCCCCTTTTGCGGACAGTTGAACGTCGCGAAGAACAGATTCTGGAGAATCGCGCGGTAGTAGGAATCCTGCTCCATCGATTCGGCATCGAAGTTCTTGAGGAGAGCCTTCAGTCCCTCGCGGTCGAACAGCACGTCCGGCACCAGCTTGCGCTGTCGGATGAACCAGGTGAACATGAGGCGCGTGATCATCCGGATGATCGCCTCGTTGTTGTACCTGCGGTCATCCACGTCGTCGTCCAGATCGTTCGGGAAATTCACGTTGGCCTGAGGCGACAGCGCCCATGTGTACCAGTCGAACAGCCTTGTGTAGAATTCCTTTGTGAGCTGTTCGACGGAGAAGACGTCCTTCAGTTCCGCAAAGGACCTGACGGGCGGCGCCAGACGGCGTTTGACGATGTTGTTCGCGGCAGCGGGCTCGACATAGAAGCTCTGGCGCTTGGCCTCGTTGTATTTGAATCGGCGGTTTTCGACCTCGCCGCTCACGAGCGAAAGACGGAAGAACCCGTCCGCATCGTAGAAGAAGAAAAGGCCCTGAGATGGCAGACCTGAAACGCCCTGCGCCCCCTTTGCGATGGCGCTCTGCAGCAGTTTCTTCGCGTAGTTGAACTGTACGAGACGGCTCGTCCGCTCCGTAAGATCCTCCTTCATCCGCACGGCGGCCACGAGTATCGGCCTGTTGGACTCGTCGTTCTTCGCGGCGGGCAGGCGGGTCACGTATCCCAGCAGCTCGGCGCTCAGGAAATAGTCCCTCTCGTTTCGCGTCGAATCGCAAACAAGCGTTTCGGCATGCGAGGTGTCGAATGACGGAAATTTGACACGCAGCCAATCAAGGGCCCTTTTCACCGAGAACTGTTCGGCCAGCTTCCCGAGCAGACCTTCGGATCCATCCGACTCAATTGCACCCGTCTTCGCCTTCTTTGCCATCTGAGGTCCTTCTTCTCTAGAAGGCCCCTCAAAATCGCGCCCTCTAAAGCTTCTAGCCCCTCAAATCGTCTCTCTCCCAATTCACACGAATCGAAACGAGTTCAAATGGTAC
>JAUNMP010000206.1 GCA_030537465.1 bacterium | reverse complement strand
CTGGAGGGGGCGGATGAAATCCACGACGCCCCCTGAGCCGCTCCCCGTGAGCGACATGGCGTTCGAGAAGAAGCGCCTGGCGCGGGACCGTGCGGCGCGGCGCCGACTGGAGGACCGTCTCATCCCGAGGCTGCCTGTCGATGCGGATGCCGTCGAGATGCGCATCAAGATGCCGCGCATGGGGATGATGCTGGATTCGCTGGTGACGGAGCTGACCGAGGTCCACGAACCGTTCTACGACACGGTGTGCGACAACTGGGCGCGGCTCTGCCCCGATTTCCCGGCGAAGCCTGGGCGCTACCGCGACGGTCGCCTGTTCCTCTATGTGCGGACGTCGGGACAGGTCTTCTCGCTGCGGTCGAAGCTGCCGAAGGTCAAGAAACTGCTCATGACCTTGCCGGGTGCGCCCAAACGTTTCACGGTGCACCTCGAGGTGCACTGATCTGAACGATGTGCTATAATGCCGCCATGAAAAAACTCATCGCGGCATTCTTCGCGGCGATGGCGCTTGCGTGCGCCGCCGCCGGTGATCCCTACGACTACAAGAAAACCGTCCAGCGGCGCGTGGCGCCGGCGACGGTGACAAATCCCATTGCGGGGCGCGCGCTCGTCGACTTCGGGAAGGAGGCGTTCGGCTTTCTCGAGTTCACGCCGCCGAAGGGGACGCGGGGTGCATATGAGGTTCGCCTGGGCGAGCTCGTCAAGGCGGACGGCAGCGTGAACATGAAACCGGGCGGGACGATCCGCGCGGCGCGGATCATCGGGACGATCGAGGCGGACGGCGTGCACCGTGTGCCGCTCGTCGCCGACAAGCGCAATACGTCCGGCGGCCGTGAGGGCGGGGCCGTTCCGATTCCGCCCGAGCATGGCGTAATCATGCCGTTCCGCTACGCAGAGGTCTTCAGCGCGCCGTTCCCGGTGAACAAGGACACGGTCCGGATGGTCGCGGTCAACTACCCCATCAATATGGACGAGTCGGCCTTTGCCTGCGACAATGTGGATCTGGTGAAGATCTACGACTTCTGCAAGTACTCGATGCTCGCGACGTCCTTCGCGGGACTGTACGTGGACGGCGACCGCGAGCGCATCCCCTACGAGGCGGACGCCTACCTCAACCAGCTCGGGGACTATGCGGTTCATTCGGACTATTCGCTGGCCCGCAAAAGCCACGAGTACCTCATGGCGCATCCCACCTGGCCGACGGAGTGGAAGCAGCATTCCATCAAGATGGCATGGACGGACTGGATGTGGACGGGCGATACGCGGTCCATTGCCAAGTTCTACGACCAGCTCAAGAACGACAAGCTGCTGGAACGGTTCCGCCGGAAGGATGGACTTCTGCTGACGGGCGGTGAGCGTCTGCGCAATTCGCTCACGAACGCCGTCGGCGCCGCGGACATCGTCGACTGGCCGCCGCACGAGCGCGACGGGTTCGTGTTCCGGGACGTGAACGCCGTGATCAACGCGTTCTACTACCGGAATCTGCTGGAGATGGCGGACATCGCGCGTGCGCTTGGGAAGACGGCAGACGCCGACGGATTCGCGGCGCGGGCCAAGGTCGTCTATGCGGCGTACCAGAAGGCGTTCTTCGACAAGAAGCGCCGCGTCTACGTGGACGGCGAGGGGACGGACCACGCTTCGCAGCACGCGAACGCGGCCGCGCTTGCGTTCGGCCTGGTGCCGCGGGATTATCGGCGTGACGTCGTCGCCTTCTGCGCGTCGCGCGGGATGGCGTGCAGCGTCTATTTCGCGCAGTATCTGCTGGAGGCGCTGTTCGAAGGTGGGCGCGCGGATCTCGCGATCAAGCTGATGACGTCCACGGGCGACAGGTCCTGGCTGGGCATGCTCGATCAGGGGGCGACGGTCACGATGGAGGCATGGGCGCCGAAGTACAAGCCGAATCTCGATCTCAACCACGCATGGGGGGCGGCGCCGATCAACGTGATTTCACGGTATGTGCTGGGGGTGACGCCGCTGGAGCCGGGATGCACGAAGGTGCGCATCGCGCCGCAGGTGGGTCCGTTGAAGCGCGTGGAGGGGCGGGTGCCGACGGCGAAGGGGGCGGTGAGGGTACTCGTGGAGAACAACGAGGTGCTGACCGTCGAGACGCCGGTTCCGGCGCGTATCGAGTTTGCGGGGCAGGTCCGCGAAGTGGCCGCAGGAAAGCATGTTGTGCGTCTGATCGAGGCCGCGCTGAACCCATCCGCGGACTGGAGACCGTCCGTGCGGTGGCGTGGCTTCAACCTGCTCGAGATGTTCATCAAGGGCGGGAACGCGAAGCCGAAGGA
Source organism: bacterium (assembly GCA_030537465.1). Lineage (GTDB taxonomy): Bacteria > Verrucomicrobiota > Kiritimatiellia > RFP12 > UBA1067 > RUG572. The sequence continues at coordinate 6,115 of JAUNMP010000206.1, read as the reverse complement.
GTTCCGCGAGGAGGATTTCCAGATGATCCGCGACTGGGGATTCAACTTCGTGCGTCTGCCGATGGACTACCGGTACTGGATCAAGGACGGCGACTGGGAACAGTTCGAGGAGGAGCATCTGCAGTATGTCGACCGTGCGGTCAAACTGGGGCAGAAGTACGGAATCCATGTGCACGTCTGCATGCACCGTTGTCCGGGCTACACGGTGGCGAAGCCGCAGGAGGGGACGGACCTCTTCACCGATCCCGAGACGCAGCGCGTGTGCGCGAAGCACTGGGCGATGTTCGCGCGGCGATATCGCGGTATCCCCAACGAGCAGTTGAGCTTCAACCTCTTCAACGAGCCGCCGGCGGTGGCGGACGAGGTGTACGGGCGTGTGGCGAAGATCCTCATCGAGGCGATCCGCAGGGAGGATCCGACGCGCTTCATTCTGGCGGATGGTCTTGGGTACGGGCGGGGACCGGTGAAGTCGCTGGTGGGAATCCCGGGCGTGGGGCAGTCCACACGCGGGTATACGCCGATGAGCATCTCCCACTACATGGCGTCATGGGTGGGCACGCCGACGGCGAAGCCGGTGTGGCCGATTCAGCTGGACGCTCCGAATGGCGTCCTTGCGGGGCGTGGAAAGCCCGACTTGCAGGCTGCGGTCATCATCTCGAATCTGCCGCCGTGCCAGATGGCGCTCTCCTACGGGAGGGTCTCGGGACGGGTGAAGATCCGTTTTACGGCAGACGGGGAGACCGTGGCGGAGGATGTCCTCGTGCCGCAGACGAACAGTCCGCTCTGGAAGGCCGTGAAGTGGTATCCGAGCTGGAAGATCTTCCAGGGAAGCTATCTGGGGGAGACGAAGGTGTCCCTGCCGAAAGGGGCCCGGTGTCTGGAGGCGAAGATCGTCGAGGGGGACTGGATGACTCTGGGGGCCTTGGTGGTGACGTCTGACGACGGAACGAAGTCCGCGGAACTCGCATTTGGATCGGACTGGTGTAAGCCAGTCAATTTCGTGCAGAACTTCTGTGGATTTGATGCGAAATCGCAGTTTGCTTCGGTTGTGGCCGTGCAGGAGGGCCCTCGTTATGAGGATCCGGGGATGGAGTATCTCCATCGGAAACTCATGGTTGCCTGGGACGAGGCACTTGCGGGGGGGACATTCGCCATGGCGGGAGAGTTTGGGTGTTACAAGTACACGCCGCACATGTTGGTGATGGATTGGCTGGAGGATTACCTGCGGCTCTGGAAGGAGCGGAACATGGGGTGGGCGATGTGGAATCTGCGGGGATCGTTTGGAATTCTAGACTCGGAAAGAGTCGATGTCGAATACGAGGAATTCAGGGGGCACAAGCTTGATCGGAAGATGCTTGATCTGCTGCGGAAGTACTGATTCCCGCCTTCCGCGGCCGCACATTTTTTCACTTTTACCCCCTTGTCCGCAACCCTCATTTTTGCTATACTGATGTCTCACCCGAAGAAGGGTTCAGAGTTCGCGATACGGTCAGGAAGGGTCGCTCCCACCTGATGCGTCCGGCAAAAGAGCAGAAACGCTCGTGTGTGCCGGGAAGGCGCCACGGGCGCTTTTCGTATAGTGAATTCGGCCTTTTTAAGGTGGACTGACCGGACACTCAACTCCGAGACGGCCTGCGAGGCCGCGAAGGCAACGGGAAGATCCCGACCGTCGACTTCGGAGTCGTGAAAGGGCAGGCAAAACGAGAAACAAAACAAAGAAAGAAACAAAGAGATGCAACAGCAGAGAGTACGCATCCGCCTCCAGGCATACGATCACCGTGTGCTGGACCAGGCCGTCGGTGGCATCATCGACACGGCCCGGGGGACGGGTGCGCAGGTGGTGGGGCCGATCCCGCTTCCTACGCGCGTTGAGCGTTTCACGGTGAACCGCTCGCCGAACGTGAACAAGAAGTCCATGGATCAGTTCGAAATGCGGACGCACAAGCGTCTGCTCGACATCGTCAACCCGACGGCGAAGACGATCGACGAGCTGAAGAAGCTGAACCTGCCCGCGGGCGTGGACATCACGATCAAGGTCTAAGGAGGATTGTGATGGAAGGTCTGATTGGCAAGAAGGTTGGCATGACCCAGGTGTTCGTCGACGGCAAGCGCCTCTGCGTGACGGTGCTCGAAGTCGGTCCCTGCCCGGTCGTGCAGGTCAAGACGCTTGAGAAGGACGGCTACGTGGCCGCCCAGCTCGGTTTTGGCGAACAGAAGAAGCAGCGCCTCACGAAGGCCGTCGCGGGTCACCAGGAGAAGACGGGTGGTCTGACGGACAAGAAGGTGCGCGTGCTCAAGGAATTTGCGCTCGACGAGGGCGAGACGGTCAAGGCGGGCGACGTCCTGACGGTTTCGAACTTCGAGGGTGTCAAGTACGTCGACGTGACGGGAACCACGAAGGGCAAGGGCTTCGCCGGCGTCCTCAAGCGTTACCTGTTCGCGGGCGGCAACCTCACGCACGGCGGCCACTCCAAGCGCCGTACGGGCGGTCTCGCGGCTCGTGACCTCCCGGGCTGGATCGAAAAGGGCAAGAAGATGCCTGGCCACATGGGCGATGTCACCCGTACCGCGGTGAACCTCGAAGTGGTCCAGATCCGTCCCGAGGACAACGCGATCCTCATCAAGGGTTCGGTCCCCGGCGCCCGCAACGGCACGGTGATCATTCGCAAGTCCCTCCTCAACGCGGCTCTCGCGTTCAAGGCGAAGAAGGGGGCTAAGTAATCATGGCTACGATTAAGCAGTATACCTCCGCCGGTGCCGCCGCCGCCGACCTCGCGGTCGAAGACGGTCAGCTCGTGCTGGACAAGGGCGCCCAGGCGCTCAAGGACGCGGTCACCGCGATCCGCAATGCGATGCGCGCCGGCACGGCGTGCACGAAGGGCAAGGGCGAAGTCGCCGGCTCCAACAAGAAGCCCTGGAAGCAGAAGGGCACGGGCAATGCCCGCGCTGGTTTCCGTCAGAGCCCGGTGTGGCGCGGCGGTGGCGTGGCGCACGGTCCGAAGCCGCGTGACTACTCCCAGAAGATCAACAAGAAGGTGATGAAGCTCGCGTTCGCGCGCGCTGTCTCCGAGAAGATCGCGGCCGGCGAGATCCTCGTCGTCTCCGAGTTCAAGTTCGAGGCGGCGAAGACGAAGGCGATGGTTTCGTTCCTCAAGACGATCGGCGTCGAGCGCAGCGCGCTCGTGCTGACGGCCGACTTCAACGAGACGATCGCGCTTATGGTCCGCAACCTCCCGCGCGTCGATTCCGCGATGGCGTCCGAACTGAACCCCTACGCGGTGCTCCTCTTCAAGAACATCGTCTGCGACAAGGCCGGTTTCGATGCCCTTATGGCTCGTGTGGCCGGGAAGGAGACCAAGTAATGGCACGTGACATCATCAAGCGCGTCATCCTCTCCGAGAAGGGTGCGAAGCTCGCGGCTCTGAACCAGTACTTCCTCGAGGTCGACAAGGCCGCGACGAAGCCTGAGATCACCCGCGCGGTCGAGGCCAAGTTCGGCGTGCACGTTCTCGCGGTGCGCACGGTCAACATGAAGGGCGGTCTCCGCACGATCCGCGGCACGCGTATGCAGAAGGTGGAGTCCACCTGGAAGCGCGCGATTGTCGAGGTCAAGGACGGCGAGCGCATCGAAATGGTGTAAGGGAGCTGATCGAAATGGCACTCAAGACATTCAAGGCTCGTTCTCAGGGCATGCGTTTCCGCGTGGCCTCGACGTTCGAGGAAATCACCGAGAAGAAGCCCGTCAAGGCACTGACCCGCGCGGTCCGCAAGACTTCCGGTCGTAACAACACGGGCAAGATCACGGTTCGCCACCATGGCGGCGGCGTGAAGCGCCGTTTCCGCATTGTCGACTTCCGTCGCGTCAAGGACGGCATCGAGGCGACGGTCGCCGGAATCGCCTATGATCCGAACCGTAGCGCGAACCTCGCGCTGCTCGACTACGCCGACGGCACGAAGAGCTACATCCTCGCCCCCGAGGGTCTCAAGGTCGGCATGAAGGTCATGTCGGGCGAGAAGGCCGAGGCGACGGTTGGCAACAGCCTGCCCCTCAGCCAGATTCCGCTGGGTCTGATGGTCCACTGCGTGGAGCTGATTCCTGGTCAGGGAGCGAAGATTGCGCGTTCGGCCGGCAACGAAGCTCAGGTTATGGCTCGTTCCAACGGCACGGTCACGCTGAAGCTCGCGTCGGGCGAAGTCCGCATCTTCGATGGTCGCTGCAAGGCGACGATCGGTTCGGTCGGCAACAAGGACTGGGGTTCGATCAAGCTGGGCAAGGCTGGCCGCAAGCGTCTGATGGGCATCCGCCCGACGGTTCGCGGTGTTGCCATGAACCCGGTGGACCACCCGATGGGCGGCGGCGAAGGCCGTACGTCCGGTGGCACGAATCCGTGCTCCCCGTGGGGCCAGCTGGCGAAGGGTGGCAAGACCCGTAAGCCGGGCAAGGCTTCTAACAAGGTCATCGTCAAGCGGAGGAAGTAAAACATGGCGCGTTCTCTCAAGAAGGGACCGTACGTGGAGGATTCCCTCCTCCGCAAGGTCGAGAAGATGAAGTCCGCGGGCAAGAAGCAGCCGATCAAGACCTGGAGCCGTCGTTCGATGGTTCTCCCGGATTTCGTCGGTCTCACGTTCGCGATCCACAACGGAAAGCAGCACCTGCAGGTGTACATCACCGAGAACATGGTCGGCCATCGTCTCGGCGAGTTCGCGCCCACGCGTACGTTCAAGTCGCACGGCGCTCTCGTGAAGAAGGAAGAGAAGAGGTAAGATCATGGAAGTGATTGCACTTACCCGCAATGCGCGCATGTCGGCGGCCAAGGGTCGTCCCCTCGCGCGTGAATGCCAGGGTCTGCCGGTTGCGGCGGCCCTCCAGATCGTCGAGTTCTCGCCCAAGAAGGCGGCGCAGATTCTCAAGAAGACGATTCTCAGCGCGGCTGCGAACGCCAAGAACAACAATGGCCTTGACGTCGCAACGCTGACGGTCAAACTGTGCGTGTTCGACGAGTCCGTGCGCGTTCGCCGGTTCTGGCCGACCGCTCGCGGCTCGGCTCATCCGATCGCCCGCCGTCTCTGCCACTGCAAAGTCGTCCTCACGGATGGCAAGGAGAGCAAATAATGGGTCAGAAAGTCAACCCCACAGGCTTTCGCCTGCCGGTCAACCGCGCGTGGCGCAGCCGTTGGTTCGCGCCTAAGAAGGCGTTCGGCGCGTTCCTCGTCGAGGATCAGGAGATCCGCGAGTACGTGAAGAAGCGCTTTGTCGACGCGGGTCTCTCGAAGATCATGATTGAGCGTTATGCGAATCGTGTTCGCGTTTCGCTGTTCAGCGCTCGTCCGGGCGTGATCATCGGTCGCAAGGGCCAGGACGTGGACAAGGTTCGCCAGGATCTCGAGAAGATGACCAAGAAGGAAGTCTACCTCGAGATCAAGGAAGTCCGTGATCCTGACTGCGACGCGCAGCTCGTTGCCGAGTCGATTGCTCAGCAGCTTGAGAAGCGCATCGCCCTCAAGCGCGCGATGAAGCGTGCCCAGAAGGTTGCGATGGACATGGGCGTGGACGGCATCAAGGTGCATGCCTCTGGCCGTATCAACGGCGCGGAAATCGCGCGTGTTGAGTGGGGCCGTGAGGGCAAGGTGCCGCTGCACACGCTCCGTGCGAACATCGACTATGGTTTCGCGGAAGCCAACACCACGGCCGGCAAGATCGGCATCAAGGTGTGGATCTGCAAGAAAGAGGATTTCCAGCCTCGTCAGAGCCCCCGTCGCGAACGCGGCGAGCGCCGTGAGCGCGGAGATCGCAAGGAAGGTAGGTAAGCCATGCCTTTGATGCCCAAGAGAGTTAAGTACCGCAAGCAGTCGAAGGGCAACCGCGGTGGTTACGCCACGTCCGGCACAGAGCTCGCGTATGGCGAGTTTGGCCTGAAGGCGCTCACCCGCGGGTTCCTCACCGCCACCCAGATCGAAGCCTGCCGCGTCGCGATCAACCGCGAAATGAAGCGTAAGGGCAAGCTCTGGATCCGCGTGTTCCCCGACAAGCCCGTCACCCGTAAGCCGATCGAAGTGCGTATGGGCGGAGGAAAGGGCAACCCGGAGTTCTGGGCGGCCGTCATCCTCCCCGGCA
>JAUNMP010000014.1 GCA_030537465.1 bacterium | reverse complement strand
ATTTCGTCCTCGATGCAGACGGATCTGCCATCTGCGAACTTCTCATAGGGCCTCCCATCGGAACCGATGACGATTTCGGAGGGGTTCTTGTCCTTCTTGATTTTCTTTGCTCTGATGAGTTCATCCTTCTCGGCGCGGATACGCTTCAGGAGTTCCGAAGCGGGTTCATCGTTCGGGTCCTGGGGTACGAGTTTGCCGCGAATGGCGAGATCGAGGATCTTCTGCTTGAGACGCTGGGTAATCGTGCTCATTCGTGTTCTCCCTTCTCCGAAAGGGCGGATTCCAACTTTTCGACGGGAGGGAGGATGCGGTTGATCTCGTAGTCGGTGATGCCAAGCGGCGTCTTGAGTTCGTCGATCATGTACTGAGCGAGAATGCGGTTGTGATCCCGGCAGATGAGTAGACCGATGGGCTCGTGATCCTCGGGTGTATTCAGGGCACGCTTTACCATGACCTTGTAGCCGAGAAGCTGGCCGAGGTCGGCGGGCTCAAACTTTCCTGTCTTGACCTCGACGATCAGGTAGCGGTGAAGCGGCACAACATAGAAGAGAAGGTCGATCTGCTTCTCCTCGCCGCCGACCTCGATGGGGTACTCCGATCCTAGGAAGGCGACACCGCGTCCGAAGGAGAGAAGGGTCTTTTCAATGGAGGCGACAAGAGCTTTTTTGAGATCGGCTTCCTGGTACTCGTCTTCGAGTTTCAATACCTCAAATACCTGCGGGTCTTTCACTAGCTGGCGGGCAAGGTCGCTTTCGGGTTTGGGAAGGGTAATCGCAAAGTTCGTCTGGGCACTGCCCTCGCGCTCGTAGAGATCGGTCGAAAGCATGTTGAGCAGCATGTTGCGGCTCCAGCCATGCTCAATGGTACGACGAATGTAGAAGAGCGCCTTGGCGCAATCGCCTTTGCACTTGTCGATGATGAATCGATGATGGCCCCAGGGGACGAGCGACAATTTTCCCACAAGTTGTGGGAAAATCATTTGCGTGGTTATAGTTTGCGGTTTGGTTTGATCATCGCCGATTTTTGCTGAGTCCACAAGTTGTGGACGATTGTCTGTTGAAGCGTAGAGATTGTAAAAATGCTGGCAGTATCTTATGTTTTGCGGAGAGAACCCCGTTGCTTCAGGTATGTTGAATTTGAGGTCGGCGCTGAGCTTTTGAAAGAATTGCTTGCCGTAGATCTCAGTCTTCGCAAGTTGAGCGTATTTTTCGCTGATGTCCTTGCCGAGATTCCAGTAGAATTCGATCATCGCCGAATTGACAGAGACTGCTGCCTTGATCTGGGTGGCCTTGTAGCGGCGCTTCAGCTCGGCGATCCATTCGTTGTATCTTGGGTCAATAATTGTAGTGTTGGGCATCATGATCGGAGATTCTTCCTTAGTCTCGGGGGATGTCGCCGGTGATCGTGTTGAGGTTGGCGACTGCCTGCGCCAGATCTTTGGAGTAGCCGTTCAACTCAGACATCAGATCGTCGAGCGAGACATCCTCGACGGAGTCCGTCTCTTCCTTCAGCCACTTGAAGTCCAGGTTCGTACCTTCGCGTTCGATGATTTCGGCGTAGGTGAACTTGCGCCAGCGGCCTTCGGGGGTTGCCTCGCTCCACGTTTCGGTGCGCTTGTGGCGGTTCTCGGGATTGTAGCACTTCACGAAGTCCGCAAGGTCCGACTCCTTGAGTGGATTCGACTTGAGCGTATGATGGACATTCGTGCGGTAGTCGTAGACCCAGACCTCCTTGGTCTGGACGTCCTTTGACGCGGGACGCGCGTCGAAGAAGAGGACGTTCGCGCGGACACCCTGTGCATAGAAGATGCCGGTCGGAAGGCGAAGGATTGTGTGAAGGTCCATCGTTTCCATGAGCTTGCGGCGAATCGTCTCACCCGCGCCTTTCTCGAACAGCACGTTGTCAGGCAGGACAACCGCCGCGCGACCATCGGTACGCAGAAGCGTGCGGATGTGCTGGATAAAATTGAGCTGCTTGTTCGAGGTCTCGCACCAGAAGTCCTGACGGTTGTAGAGCTGCTTTTCCTTGGACTCTTCGCCGTCGTCGTTGATGACCGTCTGGGCGGTCTTCTTGCCGAACGGCGGATTGGTGGTCACGATCTTCACAAGCTTGGCCGGGGATGAGACGAGCGCGTCCTTGAGCTCGACGGGAACGTTGCCGTCCAATTCGCCCATGTTGTGGAGATACATGTTCATGAGACAGAGGCGGCGCGTCGTCGCGACGATCTCGTTTCCCGAGAAGGTTTCGTTTTTGAGGAAACGCTTCTGCTTGACGTTCATCTTGTCGGCGTAGTTTTCGAGGATATACTCGTAGGCCTTGAGGAAGAATCCGCCGGTACCGCAAGCGGGATCGCAGATCGTCTCACCGGGCTGTGGACGGACACAGCTCATGATGACCGAGATGAGCGCCCGCGCCGTGAAGTATTGTCCCGCGCCGCTCTTCTTGTCCTCGGCGGTCTTCGCGAGAAGCTCCTCGTAGATGTTGCCCTTGAGGTCGGTGTTGAGTCCGCTCCAGGTTTCGCGCCCGATCATGTCGATGAGACCTGAGAGTCGGGCGGGCGTGTTGATGTGGTTCTTTGCCTGGAGGAACATCTGCCCGAGCATGCCCGGCTCCTTACCGAGTGCGGAGAGAAGCTTCTCGTAGTAGTCCTTCAGGTCGGAGCCGGACTTGGACGCGAGAATCTTCCAGTTCCATTCGGCGGGCATGTCGCGGTCAAGTTCGTCGGCCATCTTGAGGAAGAGGAGAAAGGTGATCTGCTCGAGGTAGTCGCTCGCGCCGACGCCTTCGTCACGCAGAACGTTGCAGAAGCTCCACACGCGCTTGACGAGCGCTGAGGACTGATCGATGTTGGCGTTGTTCTTGGCAGTGGACATGTTCTGGAGGTTTCCTTATGCGGCGAGGGCTTCATTGAGTTCTTCGATGACGGCCTTCGTCTCGGCCCCGAAGATCTGCTTGAGGCGAAAATAGCCGCCGTATTCGTTGAAGGGGATGAGGCCGAAGTCTTCCTTTGCGATATGCAGGCTCGTCTTGTAGTGGTCTCGGACGTGACGCATGAACTCGGCGTCTTCCTCGGTGAGCTTTCTGCCGGGGTGCGCGTTGTTCCACTTGAAGACCCAAGCCTTGTAGTTCGCGTCGACGACGGTCGCGAACGGGACAACCTTGGTGTCGATGCCGGCCACATAGCGGATGAGCGAGAGCATGGCGACTTCACGCGAGCCGTCGAAAGTTCGTGTCTCGGCGATCCCGAGGTGGTGGTAGGACGCCCAGACCATCCCGACGTCAAACGGTGCGTTGTCGGCCTGCATCTTCTTCAGGAACTCGGAGATCATGTCGAGCGTCACTTCGCGACGGCGTTGTGGCTGCTCGAAGTAGATCTGAAGGGCTTCGACCTCGTCCTTGTTGCGATGGAGGTAGCTCGCGAAATCGCGAACGAGGATTTCGCAGGCTTTCTGGTCGCAGACAGCCCACTCGCTGCGCGTGACAACGTCAAGATTCTCGGCGACGTATTGGTCGTGTGCCTTGCGCGCGTTGACGAGATACTGATTGAGTGTGCCGTTGAAGGGTTTGACCGCTTCGTCCTGAAGCCTCTGTTCAGCCTTTTCTCGTGCGGCTTCGTCTGCGAGCGAGGAATTCGCCGCTTTTTCATCGGCTGCCGCCGCCTTGATCCGGTCGGGGTCAAATGCGTTGTAAAGGGTTGAGGCGAGGACCAGAAGGTCGACGCCTCCTGTCATTGCGAGGATCGCAGTCTTCTCGTCTGAGGTTAGAACCTTCTCGAGCTTGACCAGTCGCCCGGCAAGCGACGAGGCTTCGTCGGCGGTCAGCTGGGCGAGCGCGGCTTTCTGCAGGAGCTCCTTCAGGGAGACGCCGGGGTTCTTCTCGAAGTTGCCCGAAATCGTCTTCATCGACGAGGTGACGCCGATGGCGTCAACAAGGATGTAATGTTCCTTGCCTTCAAGCGCGTCGGGCGTCACTTTCTTGAGCGCCTCGATGTCGATGGTGCGCGTGCCGCGCCCCTTCATCTGCTCGAAGTAGTTGGCGCTCCTGACGTCGCGCATGAAGAGAAGGCACTCAAGCGGCTTCACGTCAGTGCCGGTCGCAATCATGTCGACCGTAACGGCAACGCGAGGATAGTAGTTGTTGCGGAACTGCGTCAAAATGCTTTTCGGGTCCTCGGTCGTCTGATAGGTGACCTTCTTGCAGAAGTCGTTGCCTTCGCCGAAGACCTCGCGCACGATGTCCACGATGTCATTCGCATGGGAATCATCCTTGGCGAAGATCAGGGTCTTGGGGACATGCTGGCCCGAGCGTTTCGGGAAGAGCTTGGTGAAGAGGACGTTCTTGAACTCGGTGACAACCGTGCGGATCTGGCTCTTGTTGACGACTTTCCTGTCGAGATCCTTGCCGTCGTAGGGCAGGTCGTCGGTGAGCGTCTCCCATTTCTCCGCCCGCGTCAGCTTGTCGCGGGTACGCACCTGCTGCTCGCACGAGATTGTCGCACCGTTCTTGGTGATCTTGGTGTCGATGAGATAGATGTCGCCGCCGACGTTGACGCCGTCGAGGACGGCCTGTTCGTGGGTGTACTCGCTGACGACGTTCTGCTTGAAGAAGCCGAAGGTGCGGTTGTCGGGCGTGGCGGTGAGCCCCGTGAGAAACGCGTCGAAGTAGTCCAGTACCTGCTGCCAGAGGTTGTAGATGGAACGGTGGCACTCGTCGATGATGAGGAAGTCGAAGAACTCCGGCGGAATGGCGGGATTGTATTCGACAACGGCGGTACGTCCCGACTGCCACTTCGCGGCGTCCTCTTCGCTCTCTTCGTCGAGTTCCTTCCCCTTGAGGATCGAGTACATCCGCTGGATGGTCGAAATGCAGACGCGGGCGTTTGAATCGATCTTGGAGGAAGTGAGCCGCTGGACGGAATAGAGCTGGGTGAACTTGAACTGTTCGCCGACGGGCTGATAGTTCTCGAATTCCTCCAGGGCCTGGACGCCAAGCTGCTTCGTGTCGACGAGCATCAGGACGCGCTTGGCGTTGCCGTACTTGAGCAAGCGGTAGACGGACGTGATCGCCGTAAATGTCTTCCCTGCGCCAGTCGCCATCTGGACAAGGGCGCGTGGATTCGCATTGGCAAAGGACTTCTCGAGATTGGCGATCGCATTGAACTGGCAATCGCGGAGGTTGCCTTGTTGGAGAGGGGGGATGTCTTCCAGAAGTCGTCCGCGCAGGGTCTTGGTCTCGTCAAGAAGCGCCTGGATAGTTTCAGGCCGGAGAAACGAGAAGACTTCGCGTGAGCGGGGCTTGGGATCAAGTCGGTCACGGAAACGCGTGACAATGCCGGTTGATTCGTAGACGAACCGGAGAAAATACTTCTTGTGGTAAATCGAAAGGTCTGCATTTGCGTAGTCCTCGGATTGTTTCTCGACATCAGCGAGATTGTATCCGAGGGCGAACTTCTTCGCTTCGATGAGTCCGCAGGGCTTCTTCCCGACGATCAGCAGATAGTCCATCGGCCCCGTATCCGTCGGATATTCGCGAAGGGCGATGCCGAGTCCCGCATTCAGGTCGGGCGAGTTGTGATCCTGAACGATCCAGCCGGCGGCCATCAGCATGGCGTCGATCTTGTCGCGGGCGATCTGCTCTGGATTCTGATTGGACATGACTACACTCTCCCCAAAGTGTTTGCTTATTTTACCACATTTCCCCTTTTCTGACCCATGATTCCCTGCCTCATTCGGCGCGGGTCGCGCCGAAGAGGAGAAGCGCCTTCGGGTTGGCGTCGAGGACAAACTCGACTTCACCGTCGACGACGGGGACCTCCGTGCGGTTCCCCATGTAGTCGGAGACCTCGGCCCGCTTCGCGTCCGTGCGGAGGCGCATCCGCCGCGGTGCCTCCGCCTCCCAATCAAAACCAGCCAGCACCAATCCCCGAAAACCGGCCTTTTCGCCTCTAAAACGGAAGAGATGGAGATTTTCATCAGATATCAGGCGCGCCTCGAAGTCCAGCCCCTGGAAAATCGTCGTGAAGGCCGCGAAGCTCGCATAGCCCGCCCGCGGATGGAGGGACGCGGTGATGAGTCCGTATCCTGGTTCGCTTCCCTCCAGCCACCCCGTCGCCCGCAGGTTGTACCAGATGTAGTCCCGTGCCCCCCACGCCCAGGCATAGAGCATCTTCGCCCACACCGTGCGTGCCACCAGGATCTCGTCGCCGCCGAAGCTCGTCTGCGCCGTCTCGCCCGAGAGCCAGGGACGCGTCGCCAGTCCCGTCTTCGCCCGCAGCGGCAGGAATTCATCCTGAATCTGCGAGACATATTTCTCGAACGCCCCGTGGCAATGGAGCGTCCACGCGTCGTAGAGCTCCGGATGCTCCGCGAAGTTCTCGATCATTCCGGGATGGTGCTTCTCCGCCGAGAGTCTGCGTGACGAGGCGTACGCCCAGCCATTCGGCGTCACGCAGGCTTTCGGGCACCCCTCGTGCACGCCTTCGTACGCCTCCCGCTGCATCCGAAGCGCCTCCTCGCCCGTCAGGATCCCAGGCGGCGTGATGTCCCATTCGTTGCCGATCTCGTAGTAGTCGATCGCGGTGCCGTAGCGTTCGGCGATCGCCCGGCAGAAAGCCTTGAAGAGTCCCGGCCGCGACGGCAGGCATCCCTGGCGGCGCAGACCCCGCGTCGCCTCCCGCCTTGCCGCGTCGACCGCCCATTCCGGCGTGCCGCCGATGATGATCTCAAGCGAAAGTCCCGCCGCCCGCATCCGCTTCAGCAGGTCGTCCGCCTTCGCCCACTGCCGCGCCGCGGGATTGCCCATCGCCTCGGGCGTGGACATGATGTCCGAGAACATGAAGCTGTAGTCCGTGCGCGTGAACTTCGCGCCCGCCGCCACCAGCGCCTCGATGGTCGGGTCCACAAGGTCCGGCAGATAGTACGTACCGTGGTAGTGGATGCCGCAGCGGAACTTCGGCTTCTCCGTGAACGGCGTGCGTTCATGCAGGTCGATGTACGCGAACCGCGTGGACTTCCGCGCCATCGAACCATCCTCGCCCTTCACCTCCGCGTCGACGAACCAAAGCCCCTTCGCTGGCATCCGCGGCGCCGGCACGCGCACCGTCTCTCCCGCCGCCACCTCTCGGTCGAACGGTACCACAAGCCTCCTTCCGAAGACGTCCGAGAAGACCAGCTCCGTCTTCCACCGCAGCGCCTTCTGCGCCGGATTGTGGATCGTCACCACGGCACGCTCGTCCGGCTTCTCCGCACGGACGATGTGCAGCTGGTTCCCCGTCTCGACGTCGAGACGCATCACCTCCGCGGCAGTCTGACGAAAGGCGCCCTCGGCGGAGACGATGCGCGGCGATGCCTCCGAGCACGACGCGAACTTCAGTTCGCAGAACTCATACCAGCCCCCATACGGCAGATCCGTCCTGAAACGCAACTCACCATCCTTCACGGATCCAGTGAAATGCAGCATCTCACCTTGACGAGAGGACCCCGTCGAATTGGCGGAGAGCGTCAAGGTCGCCTTTCCGGTGCACGTCGGCTCCACCCTGAACACGAGTTCGTCCGCGGCGGGGAAAGGCTCCGCTCCCGGATAGGTCGTATCTACCGAAATCGGCATGTGGTGGCGAATCGTCCGCGCAGCCTCCGACACCGGCTCCGCAACCTCGAACCGCACGAGTGTCATCTCGCCCCTCCCGCGCTGCGCGGCGAAATGTCCGTTGAGGGACGTGAACCGCAGCGGCAGGTCCAGCTGCTTGTTCGCCTTCTCGCCACCACCCCAGCAACCACTGTGAGCGGCGCTCACCCGGAACGTGCAGACGATTTCATTGGCGATTTCGTCCACTCGGATCTCGCGCGGCAGATACTGGAACGTCTCGCCGTCACGGTCCGTGAAGTTCACCGCCATCTGCTTCGTCACGTTGCGGAAGGGCGTGCGACGCATCACCAGGCGCACGTCGCGTCCGAGCCAGTCGCCAATCTGGAGATCTCCGCCCACGCTGACCGTGCACCAGTTCGGACGCGCCTCCATCTGCGACCGGTCGAAGTGGAGTCGCCAGCCATCCTCTGCCGTCTCGATCTGACCCGCCCGCGCCGCGATATTGGTGTAGACGCCACCCACGAGGCGTACATTTCCCCGCGCCGCCTCCGCCGCGAAATCAAAGCCTCTCGGTTCAGCGGCCGCAACGCCGTTGAAAAACAGTGCCGCGCAAAGAAGTGCGGGGAATATCTTCATCTTCCACCTCCCAAAGCTGGAGTCTTCACGAATGAGGACGGTACACGATCAGCGGACGGTCACTCCACAGCGTGAAGGATTCTCCCGTCGTGCGGTTCAGCGTTCCCTGCCAAAGCGCCGCGAGCGACACGCCGTCCAACGGCCACTCCAGCCCCAACGACCGCACGTGGGTTCCCGGTTCGGGCGCGAAGACCGAGACGGCCTCGCCCGGACGGCACGCGTAGACGCGCTCCCCCATCACCACCGAGAACACACCGGCGTCCGTCACCATCTCGACGTTCGGGGCCACTTGCGCGAAGCCCGGGAGCCGGAACACGTTGCCCAGGAAATGATCCTCGCGCAGACCACCCGCGCCGAGGATGACGATGCCGTCTTCCACACGAAAACGTGCGGACACCGTACGGAAGGCCTTGTCAAGGTCATTGGTGTCCTGCTCGGCGATGTGGATAAAGCGCTCCCCGAGCTCGGCCTTCTGCTCCGCCGTCAACGAGTCGCCGTCCCCCACCACGAGGTCGGGCTCGCGTCCCAGGGCAAGCGCTTTCGGATAGGCACCGTCGCAGCAGACGAGCCACCGGGCGGCACGAAATGCCGCCACTGCCGCTGGATGCGACGGCGGCGCGCCGTTCGCGAGAATCGCCGTCCGGGCATCCATCGTCAGTCCACCATGAACTTCACGCCGAGGCGGGCGTGACCTTCCGCCGGCATCGGTACCGTGAAGGTGATCTGCGAACAGCCCTTGTTGGCGCTGTCATAGGAGTTCGGTCCCTGTGCAGGCTTCACCTCCCAGGGCGCCGTCAGGGCGCCACACATCGTCATGCGCAAAGTCTTTCCGTCCTGGCGGAGCACCACCTCGTCGCCCTTCACCTCGACGGCCGCGCGCGTCGTCATCGCCCAGCGAATCGGCGCCCCCGCACGCAGTCCCACGACGGCGTCCTTCAGCTCATAGCTACGACCGTCCGCCGCCATCACGCCCCGGCGCACCACCTGCGTCGCGTTCGTGTAGAGGGATGAGAGGTCCAGCGTCACGGCGCTCGGCGCCTCCTCCTTCACCTCCAGCACCTTGCCGAAGCCCTTCACCAGTTGCTGACACCCATCAAGCATCAACTCGTTGTGCGAGGAGGTGCCGAGGCGGTAGATCTTCCACCGGTCGGACTCCTGCGACATGCTCCAGAGATTCATCCCCAGCGATTCGATCTTGTGGTAGCTCTCCGCCCCGAGATCGATCGCCCAGCGAACGCCCTGAGCCTCGAGAATGAACGATCCCGCGTCCATATGCCCATGGTTCGCGGAGGGAGATCCACCCTTCAATCCCACGAACATCGCCGTCGCATTGTCCCAGCTCGAACGCTGGACCGTGATCGGTACCGGACCACCCGCATTCCACACGAGGGGCAGCGTCACCTTCTGACCCGCCGCCGGCGTCTGGACGTAGAAGAGTCCGTACGCGAACATGCGGTTGTTGGCGTGCAGGGGTTCGCTCTTTCCCTTGCGCGTGCGCCGCTCCGTGCAGTACTGGCGATAGGCCGCCTGCTCGAAGTAGGGCAGGATCTCGGGGCGGTTGAAGCGCTTTGCGAACCACCACGCCACCGGACAGGTCCCGCGGCCGCTCCCGCCGTCCGCGTAGTTGAACGTCATACCGCTCGGACCCGTCACGAGGTCCGGATAGGCGCACGTCTCCTTGAAGCCCGGCTCGGAGGTCAATCCGAAATCGCTCCCGAGCGTCCCCTCGAGCAATGCGATTGCGACGAAGTTGAACTCCACGCCGTAGTTCCAGTAGCCCGGTCCCTCGGGATAGCTCCCGTTCGGCGCGAGTGCCTTCATCGAGTGGGTGATGTGGTCAACGCAGCGTTGGGCGAAACGGCCCGTCTCCTCGGGGTTCTCCTCCGCCAGCGCCAGTGCCGCGGAGAGGATGCCGGCGTGGCAGACCTGTCCCCAGTTGTTGCGGGCGCGTCCCCATCCCTGATGCTTCACGCTCGCCTCGAGTCCGTGACGACGGAGCCCGGATGCGATCTCCCTGCGCGTCGCTTCGTCCATCTCGGCATAAAGCCAGTCATAGCCCGTCGCGACGGCGAGGGACATCTCGGCCACGTCGAGGAAATGCGAGGGATTCCAGTTCTCGAACGCGCACACGGCACGCAACTCCGCGATGGCGCGGTCAAAGTGCTCCTTCCTGCCGTAGAGACGATAGGCCATCGCGAGCGTGTTGATGCGGTAGAGCGCCTTGCGGCTGACGGCCAGCAGACGGCGACCTTCCATGACGCGCGCCACGGGCTTCGCGTCCAGCAGCCCGTCGGCCAGCTCACGCACGTGTTCCGCGCCCATCTTGACGTATTCGTCGGACGCGGCCCGCGCCTTGAGCGACTCGAACTCCCCCGCGGTCGCGAACAGGCGTGGATGCGGCTTCTCGGCGGCCTTCGCGACGGCGGACGCGACTTCCGGGCGCACCGTCTCTGGCATCAGGTCGGAGTTCCTTTTCTTCTTGCCCCACAGCGCGAGAGGCAGAACCAGCAGCACAAGGAGAGTTTTCTTCATGCCGCTAGTATAGCAAAAAGCGGGTGGGCGCGGTGGAGTGCCGGATTTACTTCGCCGCGATTGTACGACGGACTTTATCGAAGATCCGCGTGAGTTCTCCTGCTTCCGAAAGAACACCAGCAATACCTTCAACTCCGGGATAGAGTTCATTCAAGAGCAGCAACCAGTATTCAGTCTCAGCAGATTCCTTTGCAACGATTGCAATCTTGTGCACAAAATCCGACGCCGATTCGGCACGATTCGCTTCACGGTAGTTCGCGCCAATCGCCGTTGCCGAACGCATCACCTGTTCACGAATATTTTTGGATTCTAGCCCAGCAGGAATATTGCGAAGAGACTTGATGACTGCAACCGAGAATGCCACCGTGCGCCTTTCAAGCTGAACTTTAAATTCAGAATTGGTCATAACGCCGTCTCAGCCAAGAACTTGGCAACTTGTAACTGTATGCACTGATCAACTTGAGAACTTGGACTTCACCGAAAATCAAGTGGCTGGGCAGTTAAACAGTTAATCAATTAGACAGTTAAACAGTTAATCAATTGCAGAATGGTGGGCGCGGTGGGACTTGAACCCACACTCCTTTCGGAACTGGAACCTAAATCCAGCGTGTCTGCCATTTCACCACGCGCCCACAGAAGCGGCCTATGATTTTAGCGGATTCGCCGTCAGTTGGCAAGTGCGGTTCCCATTGTTTTTTGGTATACTTCACCATCCATGCAACCAGGCACCTTTGAGATCAGAACTAAAGACACACGCTCGCGCGCGCGTACGGGCGTGCTTTGGACTGCGCATGGTCCGGTCGAGACCCCGGTCTTCATGCCCGTTGGCACCCAGGGGACCGTCAAGGCGCTTGAGCCGCGCGACCTGCACGAGAATGGCGCCCAGATCATTCTCGGCAACACCTACCATCTCAATCTGCGCCCCGGCATGGACGTCATGGCGAACGCAGGCGGACTGCACAAGTTCATGAACTGGGAGAAGCCGATCCTCACGGATTCCGGCGGATTCCAGGTGTTCTCCCTCGCCAAGATGCGCAAACTCACCCCCGAGGGATGCTGGTTCAATTCGCATCTCGATGGACGCCGCATCTTCCTCGGGCCACGGGAATCGATGGAGATCCAGCGCATCATCGGCAGCGACATCGCGATGGTCTTCGATGAGTGCCTGCCCTGGCCGTGTGACCGGGCCCGCGCCGAGAAGAGCGTCGAGACGACGATCAAGTGGGCGAAAATGTCCCTCGAGGCACCACATGCCCCTGGCCAGCTCGTCTTCGGTATCGTCCAGGGCGGCATCTACGACGACATCCGCCGCCACTGCGCCGAGGAGCTTGTGAAGATGGATTTCCCCGGCTACGCCATCGGCGGCGTTTCGGTCGGCGAACCCGAGTCCGCCATGTACCAGGCCGTTGAGGCCTCGGTGCCCTACCTTCCCGAGGGGAAGCCCCGCTATGTGATGGGCCTCGGCGTGATGACCCAGATGGCCGAGTGCGTCGCCCGCGGCGTGGACATGTTCGACTGCGTGATCCCCACGCGCGTCGCCCGCCACGGCACGGCTCTCACGCGCCGCGGCAACGTCGCCATCAAGGCGGCGAAATGGGAGAGGGATCTCTCGCCGGTCGAAGAGGGGTGCGACTGCTACTGCTGCCGCAACTTCACCCGCAGCTACGTACGCCACCTCCTGCATGCGGGCGAAATCCTCGGCGTGCGCCTCCTCACGATCCACAATGTCCACCGCCTCTGCGAATTTGCGAAGGAGATGCGCGAGGCCATCGACGCCGGCGTCTTCGAGGAGTGGAGAAGGAAGCTCCACGAGGACCAGGACGTGAAGCGGTAAGGCTTCGGCAGACTATCGAAACTAAGTGATTTAGAAAACAAGAAAGGCAACAAAACAATGAACAATCCGTTTATCTTCGCCCAGGCTGCAGCCCCCGCCGCGACGGCAACCGAAGTCCAGCCCGCCGCTCCCGCCGACGTCGGTGCAGCCGGACAGCCCCAGCAGCAGGGCGGTGGCTTCATGATGCCCGTGATGATGCTCCTCCTGATCGCGCTCTTCTACGTGATGATGATCCGTCCCCAGCAGCGCAAGGAGAAGGAGCGCCAGAAGATGATCAACGAGCTCCGCGCGGGCAAGAAGGTCGTCTTTGCGGGCGGCCTGATGGGCAAGATCGTCGAGGCGAAGGAGAAGACCTTCAAGATCGAGATCGCCGGTGACGTCGTGATCGAAGTCGCGCGCGCCGCCGTGCAGACCGTCATCGAAGAGGAAGCCGCCCAGTAAGGCAGACTCAACATGGGGTACGCGCGCGGGAGATTCGGGGTGGAGTATCAACCCCACCGCCAGCAATCGGAGGGGCACCCGCTCCTCTGGTTCGTGGTGGTGGTGGTCCTCCTCGTCTCCGGCGCATTCACCTACTATCGGTTCACCCGCGACTCGAATACGTCGTCTGGCGACGAGCACTCGAAGGTTGACCGCCCGACAACCGAAGACGGGAAGAAGGTTCCATCGGCTCCGACGGTCGCCAAGCAGACTCCCGATGTCAAGAGCATCCCCACCCCTCCGGCGCAGAAGCCACAGGAGAAGCAGGTCCCTCCCGTCGTTCAGCCAAGACCTCGACAACAGTCTCCCTCTCCGGCGCTCCCCCCTCCGCCACCGCCCAATCCCAACGCCGACCGCGTTCGCGCATGGTTGAGATCCTCGGAGGGACGCCCTTCCGAAGATTGTGTTCGCCTTGAACGACTTCTGGAGGCGGAGATCAAGGGGATTCCGACCTTGGCTGCCGACGCGATCAAGAAACTCTATGGCCGTGCGACAATGGCCGACCTCCAGGACCCCCTGCTCAGGCGTCTCGGAGAACTCAACCTACAGCTCCTCTTCTCGGGCCAGAACAATCCCCTGGTGACCACCGTCATCGCCAAGCGCGGCGATAGCCGTGACCGCATCGCCCGGGAGAACCGCACCACCGCCGCGGCCATCGTCAAGCTCAATCCCAAGTTCAAGTGGGAGAAGCTCAAGCCCGGCGACGCAGTGCGCGTGTTGTTCGTTCCCAGCCCCACGCTCGTCATCTACCGGCAACGCGGCTATGCCGACCTCTCCCTCAAGGGCGGAGTGTTCTTCAACCGCTACGACATCGCCGTGAAGAAGACCGCCCAGAACGGCACCTACCCCATCTCGTCCGAAACCAGCGGATCCGTCTGGGCTCGCTTCCGCGAACTTGGCATCAATGCGCAGAAACGCGCTGAAATCGAGATGTTCCTCGCCCCCGGCGCCCGCATCATCGTCGCCGACCAGTGAACCATTTGATATAATACACATGTTTTCCCAAAGGAAAGAAGTAAGACAATGATCGACATCAAGAAGATCCGCGAAGACTTCGACAATACGGCCGCGCAGCTGGCGCGTCGTGGCGTCGAGCAGGAGAAGGTCGCCAAGGCCCGCGACCTCGACGCGAAGCGCCGCGCCCTCCTCGCCGAAACAGAAACGCTCAAGGCGAAGCGCAATGCCGCCTCCAAGGAGATCGGAGCCCTCGCCAAGGCTGGCGGCGACATCTCCGCGGCCAAGGCCGAAATGCGCGCGATCGGTGACCGCATCGCCGAAATCGACAAGGAACTCGCCCAGATCGAGACAGATCTTCGTGAAACTCTGCTCATGATCCCGAACCTGCCGGCTCCCGAGATTCCCACCGGACCCGACTCCAGCACAAACAAGGTCATCCGCCACGTCGGCGAATGGAAGGATCCCGCCTACCCGATTCCCGACCACATGCAGATCGGCGAAAAGCTCGGTATCTTCGACTTCCCCCGCGGCGTCAAGCTCACGGGCACAGGATTCCCGGTCATCCTCGGCCAGGGGGCCAAGCTCCAGCGCGCTCTCATCCAGTATATGCTCGACCTGCACTGCCAGAAGCAGGGCTACACCGAGATGCTGCCGCCCTTCATGGTGAACACCGCCTCGATGACGGGCACCGGCCAGCTGCCGAAGTTCGCCGAGGATCTCTATCACTCGAACGCCGACGACTTCTGGATGATTCCCACGGCCGAGGTTCCCGTCACGAACTTCTACCGTGACGACATCTTCGACGGCGTCAAGCTCCCGAAGATCACGCCGGAGAACCCCGTCAAGCTCACTGCGTACACGCCCTGCTTCCGCCGCGAGGCGGGTTCGGCCGGCAAGATGACGCGCGGCATGCTCCG
Organism: bacterium; assembly: GCA_030537465.1. Classification (GTDB taxonomy): domain Bacteria; phylum Verrucomicrobiota; class Kiritimatiellia; order RFP12; family UBA1067; genus RUG572. Next base: position 30,003 of record JAUNMP010000014.1, on the reverse strand, counting down.
CGTCCACCAGTTCGACAAGGTCGAGATGGTGAACTTCGTCCATCCCTCCACCTCCTTCCAGCAGCTCGAGATCCTCGTGAAGGAAGCAGAAGAGGTCCTCATCGGCCTCGGCCTCGCCTTCCGCGTGATCATGCTGAGCTCCGGCGACATGGGCTTCAGCGCCTCCAAGTGCTACGACATCGAGCTCTGGGCGCCGGGCGAGCAGCAGTGGCTCGAAGTCAGCTCCTGCAGCTGCTTCACCGACTACCAGGCCCGCCGCCTGAACTGCCGCTTCAAGGACGCGGACGGCAAGACGAAGCTCGTCCACACGCTCAACGGCTCGGGCGTCGCCCTGCCGCGTCTCGTGGTCGCGCTCCTCGAACAGCACCTCCAGGAAGACGGCTCGGTGTTGATCCCCGAGGCCCTCCGCCCCTACATGGGCACGGACCGCCTCGTTCCCGTCAAGTAATCTCGGGACGAATCCAAAATGGGGAACCAGGAGCAGAAGTCATACTTCTGGCCGATTTTCATTATCGTCCTCGCGGCGCTCACCGCAGGGATCTGGAAACTCGCGCCAATCGTCTATTCCTGGATTCCCCAGTCCGCCATCGAGTCCATCCGCGACTCGGCGAACCGAAACCTCCGGCGGACGACGGAGACACCGTCGTCCGCCGTCGTTTCGCAGACACCTGACACGACCGATCTCCAACCCACGGTCACTGTCGAACCCTGTACCCCCTCCTCTGCGGCCTGGGGCGTTCTCCGACGCGTGACCACCGTCAAGGCTCTCGAGGGACGCAGAACGCTCGGCACCGTCATGGGCGGACGCTTCTTCCTGATCGCACGCCGCACCGGCATCGACGGCGAGTCTGTCTTCGTCGGCAACTTCACTCCGCACGCCATGGACGAAGTCGTCTATGTGCCCGAGGATGCCGTTTTCTGCTTCACTGGTTCCCCCGACGATCTCACAGACAATCAGCGCGCCAATCTGCGCCCCTACTTCGAACTCGAAGGCGAGATTGCCAAGATCTTCAATAAATATATGCGGGAGACGGCAGAGCGCAGCCCCTATGCCAAAGAGGCGGCAGAAGCCCTCAAGAAGCTGCGCCATCTCCAAAAGACCGCCCAGCCGAGGACCTTCAACACCGACGACGAGCGCCGCACGGCCTTCTACGAGATCTCAAGTCTCAAGCTCAAGGTCCAGGAACTGAACCTCCGCCACAAGGAGTGGAAAGAGCAGCACGCCGCCGAACTCCCCGATCCGGAAAAAGACCCCGCCGTGCTTGAACTCCGCAAACGCCAGCAGGCGCTCAGGGATTCAATCCTTCCCCTTCTCGGACGTTAACGACGATTCTTCCTGGCCACGGGCTCCTGCTTCGCCAACTCGGCGAGGATGTCGTTTTCGGCACGCATCAGGAATCCACCACGCGAATCAGGACCGAACGTGACCGTCAGTTCACCAATCTTGTAGGTGAGCTGCGGGAATTCGCCCTCACCCTTCTTCTCCGTGGGTTCGACTTTGTAGTGTCCCGAAAGCGCGGCCTTCACGGACTCATAGTATTCCTTGTCGTCCAGACCGCCGTACCCGCCCTCGCTGAAGAGCGTCACACCATAGACGCCACCTCGCCAGGAATCAATGTCGGCGCGTCCACGGGAGAAGCCGCGGAACGGACGGCACTTGGCCCACTCGTAGTCAAGGAAGAAGCCCTTCGGCCCCTGCTGCGGAACGACAACCGTCGCGCTTTCCGGCGGCGGGCTCGCGAAGACGATGCCGCAGAACGAACGCGGCGTCTCCTCCTTGAACTTCACGCCCGGATACTTGCGCGTGTCGACCGGACGATGCGGATAACGCTTCGAATCAAGCGCCTTGCCATCCTCCTCGGCAACACCTTTCCCCGCCGTGCGCAGCTCCTCGGACTCCGCCAGCGCCTCTGCCCGGACGTCCTCGCGCTCCACGGAGAAGGTCAGCATGTCGCCGTCCTCCGCGACGCGGACCGTGGCAGGCCCCATCGGATAGATGTATTCGCACCCCTTCACCTCGGGATCCAAGGGAAGAGTGACGAAGGGCTCGCTCTTGAAACGCGCCGAAAGAAACGCCACCACGTTGGTCGTCTCCGCTTCGTGCAGCACGCCTGGCTTAAGCGCCAGCGGACGTGTGAACTCGATGCGATAGGGCCGGCGCGTCTTCGGCGTCACCCATACGAGCGGATTCGCCCCCAGCGTCATGAACGGCTTCTTGAGCGTAGGCCCATACACGGCAAACGAGGCGCCGCGCTTCGCGACGGAGTCGCCTGCATCGTTGTCCAGCACTGTTCCCCAGCGGACGGCCGAACCATCCTTCAACGGCTCATTGAAGCGAATGCCGGCAAAACCGTTGAGCGGCCTGGCATCAGGATTCTTCCGCGCTTCGGCGATCTTCACCAGAACGTCCTTGCGAATGGCCTCGCGCTCCTGCCAGATCTCCATGGCGGACTTCTTCTTCACTGGCTCGGGCTTCTTCTCCTCGACAACCGCCACGACCTCGGGCTTCTTCTCCTCGGGCTTCTTGTTCGCAGCCTCGGCCTCGGCTCTCTCGCGGGCCTCCTTCTCGGCCAGGAGACGGTAGTACTCCGCCTCGCGGGCCCGCTTGGCCTTCTGTCGCTTGTCGAATTCCTTCCATCCGAAGAAGCCGGCGACACCGACGATCGCCAGAACCAGAATCACGGGGACGACCGATCCCTTGCGCTTGGGAGGCTTATTGGAGAGCGGCGCACCCATCGGCGCCCTGGGCACGGCGCCGCGCGCCATGCCGGCGTTACTCTTTATCCTTATGGCACTCATTGCAGGACTTGCCCTTGTTGTGCTGCTTGCTGGCCTTCTTGTCGTGGCAGGAGGTGCAGCTCTTTCCACCGCTGTGCTTCACCTTCTCGCCGGAGAGGTGCGGACCAGGGTACTTGAAGTTCTCGCGCGTGCTCTCACCGGCGACACCGAAGTAGAAACCGTGCGCCGGGAGAAGGTGCGAATAGGCGAAGGCCTGTTCCGCAGGATCTGTCGGCGTCACGCGCACCGTGAGCGTCTTGCCGTTCGGCAGCTCGCCGGAAGCCGTGAGGTCAAAACGCTTCACGCCTTCCCAGTTGTTCTTGAAGCTGATCGACACATCAGTCTCCAACTCCTCGCCGCTGAAGCCGCCATTGACTTCGTAGGCATCGGTGCTGTTGAACGTGACATCACCCGTGAAGCCGTCCTTGCGCAGTACGCAGGCACGGAAGGATGTGCGGCCGCCGCGCACCAGACAGGTGGACTGCAGCGCGAACACCTCGAACGAGGGCTCCGCCGGCGAGATGCACAGCGTGTAGTCGTAGTGCTCGCCGCCGAGACCAGGCTGGTCCGCCACCGTCACGCAGTACTTGCCGGGCTGCTTGAAGGTGTAGATACCCGACGGATCGCACTCTGCCTGCGGGATGCAGCCCTCGTACAGCATGAACTTCTTGATGATCGGCAGGTCGTCGCTGCCCACATTCTTCTCCGTGTAGAGACGACCGGGATTGTCGTCCCAGGTCTCCAGCAACGGCGCGACGGAAAGCGGCAGGTCGCCCATCGGACCGTAGAGCTGCAGCACGCCGTCAAGCGGGGAGCCCTCACGGCGGGCGTAGAGCTCAAAGTGCCACGTTCCCGGTTCCTTAATCGTGAAATAGTGGCGATCCACACGTCCTGGCATGTCGATGGAGCCCTTGCGGACGACCATGTTCGGCGAGGCCTTCGGCGGGATGAACGATGCCGGCTGCGGATAGCACTCGAATGCACGGTCCTTCGGCGAGTAGAGCGGACGATCCGTCTTCGCGTCGCGGCAGAAGATCGTGTACTCGAAGTTCGGTCCACCGCGGAAGAGGTTGTCGTGGATCTTCAGCGTGTAGAAGCCGTCCTCGGGCACCTTGTACGTAAGAACCGGATCGGGCAGATAGTAGAAGTCGTCCGCAAACGCCACTTCCTTGCCACGTGAATCATAGAGGCGCAGCACGGGATTGAAGAAGCCCGGCACCGCGTCGCCCAGGTACGGGAAGAGCTCGCGCGCGATCGTGGAGCAGACCAGCTGCTGGCCTTCCTCGAGGCGGAGTACGTAGGAATCCGTCTCGCCCGGCCAGATCTGTCCGTCCAGGTGGATCGGGAGCGGCTGCGGCTTGATGTCCGGCGGCAGGTGCAGCACGCGCGGCAGCGGGATGTGCTTGTCACGAGGCGGGAACACGAAGAACGGTTCGTAGACGTGCGGCTCCTTCGTGACGTAGAACGGATGGGGCGCACTTGCGCTGTTGCCATCGTACAGGAAGATGTCGCGGCGACCGGGCTTCGCGTTCGCATCCACCTCTACGTCGAGGATGAGCAGGTGGTTGAGCGCGGGCGTATCCTGCGGATAGCGCTCGGGCGTGTAGAGGTCGCGGGCGACAATCTGGAGCTCGAGGTTGTCCAGGGCATCCAGGTAGAACCACCAGGCGCACTCCTGCCAGTCGGTCTCCTTGAGGGTCGCCTCGGGCGGGAGCTTGCGGTGCTCCGTGGGCTTCACCTTGCCCTCGAGGATGTCGTACAGCCAGTTGCGCACGAACGGACGCTCCGTCTTGCCCGCGGCACGGGGGAAGCCCGGCACGGGGACGACGCGCGAAATCTTCACGCCCTCGCCGGTAATCCAGGCGCCCTTCACGCCGCCGACGAGGTCGCCGCCCATGATGACGCGGGTCTTGGTGCCCACCTGCACGCTCGACGGATGGTAGTAGCCGGGCTTGGGGACGGCGAGAGCGGTGGCGGCGAAAAGCCCCGCGACCGCGACAACTGCACTGCGGATATTAGACATAGATTTCCTTCAGACGTCCACACTCGGACTTGGTGGCCGGGTTCATCACCGGGCCGTACTCCTTCAGCCACTTGGGATTGGGCAGACGATCGTCGGGATCGACGCCCGCGAGCTCCATGATCGAGCCCAGGAAGTCCTGCGGCGTGACCGGACGCTCCTTGACGTGGTCCGTCGTCTCGTCGCTCTTGCCCACCACACAGCCTCCCTTGAAGCCACCGCCCGCCACAAGCGCGGAGAAGCAGCGCGGGAAGTGGTTGCGTCCGCCGTTCCACGGCGCCTGACGGTCCACCTTCGGCACACGGCCGAATTCACCCGACACCCACACGATCGTCGAATCGAGCAGGTCGTGGTCCTTGAGGTCCTGGAGCAGCGCCGCGATGGCCATGTCCAACTCCTGCGTCGGACGCTTCATCGTCTCGAAGTGGCGCTTGTGCGAGTCCCACATACCGTGGTTGATGGAGACGTACGGCACTCCATACTCCACCAGACGACGGGCCGCCAGCAGACGCTGGCCGATTTCCGTGAGACCACCGCCCTGCGTGGTGCCGTATTTCTTGCGGAGCGTGTCCTTCTCAAGGGAGAGGTCGAAGGTCGACGCCGCCTTGCCGAGGATGATGTTGCGCGCGGCCGCGCCGGCCGCCTCGAACTCCGCGTCCGGCGGCAGACGGTCCAGCGACCCGCAGCGCGAGAAGCGCTCCTGGATCTTCTGCTTGAGCTGCAGCGGACGAAGCCCGCTCGGATACATGCCGCTCGGCGGCACGATGCCGTCCACTTCGAACTGCTTCGCGGACGCGCTTCCGCCCGTCACGAGCGGCGCGTATTCCTCGCCCAGGAAGCCGACTTCCGAGAAGCGTCCCTTGCCCTGCGTGAGAATCACGAACGGCGGCAGCTCGCCTTCGTAGAGGAGGTCGGACTGCACGGAGTTCTTCCGTCCCGGCCCCTTCGTGCGGGAGGAGGAGATCAGCGCGCCCAGCGCGGGGAACGTCACGCCGCCGCCTGGATTGCGTCCCGTCTGCATCAGATACGCCGCCGTCTCGTGTCCGAAGAACGGATGAGTCATCGAGCGGATGATCGAATAGAGGTCCGCGCACTTCGCCAGCTCGGTCATCCATTCGTGGAGCTCGATGCCGGTGTTGGTCTTGACCGTCTTCAGACTGTTGTTGTAGTCATGCGGCGCATCCGGCTTCGGATCGAACGTCTCCAGCTGCGAGGGGCCGCCCCCCAGCCAGATCTCGATGACGCTCTTGGCGAACTGCCGCTTCTTGGTGCCGGCCTTGGGTTTGTCGTTCGTGCTCATATGCGGTAGAGAAATTCACGGGAGTTGAGGATGTACCACGCGACATCGCGGGGGTTGATGTTGTTCTTCTGGTCGAGATAGAAGATCTCGTCCTTCACCGGCGGACGCGAAAGGAAGCGCATGTAGAGCTCGTCAATCTGGTCCTTGTGGGAGAGCCCCTTGAACTCGGGCCGCTCGACCATGTTGCCCAGATTGCGCCACAGGCGGCTCGAGTTGTAGAGGTAGAGCCGCTGCTTCGCGGTGATCGTGTTGTTGCGCTCCTCCATGAGGCCCGTGTCGCGCGAGGGACGCCCGAAGAGCAGCAGGAACGAGCTCGCGATGGAGCCGTCCTCCACGAGGATGGACTTGCGCGCCGGCGGCAGGAACGAGTACGGTTCCGGGGCCGTGGAGCCGAACGAGCGGATCGCGCCCGTGAGCGAGCAGATCGCGTCGTCGAGCACCTCCGCGTCAAGACGGCGGGCCGGGAAGCCGCCCTTGCCGGGGCCACGACGGTAGTCGGAGTGATTGAAGACATGGCGCAGCAGCGGCTTCAGACGCCAGCCGCCGCTCCGGAACGCGGAGACCCAACGGTCGAGCTCGCCACCCCGCGCGTACGTGCCGTAGATCCAGTAGTGGACACGCTGAACCGGCGTCGAGAAGAACTTCTGGGCGAGCGGCCCTTCGAGCTCGGACATGAACGCATTCGGCGTCGCATCCTCCGGACCCGGCTTCAGGTAGACGACCACTTCCTTCCACTCGCGGGTCGACTTGAACCCCACGCGCGAGAAGTAGCGCGCATACTTGCTCGTCGGTTCCAGCAGAAGCGCAGACGACACGGCCTCGGAGATGCCCTCCGGCGTCTTCTCCGCCGTCGCGCGCAGGAAGTTCACCTCCGGCACGCGGAAGTTGCTGCCGCGGGCAAAGAGCATCGCGCGGGCGAAGTCGTTCCACGGTTCGTCGTGCAGGATCGACTCGCGGATGCGACGGTGGTAGACGTAGACCGCGTTCGGCCAGAGGTTGATCGGGAATTCGGACTTCACGCGCAGGAAATCGCAGTAGCGCATGCTCCAGTAGTCCGCGAAATCGTCCGAATCGAGCAGCTGGTCGATCAGCTTCTCGCGCTTCTTCACGTCGCGCTTCGTCGTGTACTCCGTCACCTCCTCGGGGGTGGGGATGCGTCCGCAGATATCAAGGTAGAGACGACGACAGATGAGGAAGTCAGCCGCCTGCCCCCCGTTCGGAGCAAAGAGCTTCATGTCGCCGCTGGGTGCAGCTAGGCCTTCCTGGAGCAGCGCCATTGCCGCTGCGCTTCCAAGAAACGCTCTACGCGAGACTTGCATGTCCGAATTCCTTTCCAGTGAATCAGAATACCACAACCTGCGGCCGATTCGGAACAGACCCGAAGCAGCCACACTTCCAAGCGATAAAATTATATAAAAAAACGGATGCGGCCGCAATAGGGAGAGCCGCACGGATGACCGACAGGCTCCTTCAATGCTGCGTCGCGGCAAGCACCGAGAGACCGAAGATCGCGGCCGTCTCGGCACGGAGAATGGTCGGCCCGAACGAGGTCGGAACCGCAATCGCGAGCAGAGCCTCCAGCTCCGCCGGGGTGAAGTCGCCCTCGGGCCCCACGAACAATCCAAGCGAACTGCCTGATTGCCTGATTGTCTGATTGTTTGATTCTAGGGAACCCAAAGAGTGGGAGACCGCCTCCAGCAGCGAGGGCGGTGGCGGATTCGTCAGCGCCCCCACGAACACGCGACCGCACGTCTTCACGAGTTCCAGCGCCTGCGGGAAGTCGACGGCGGCGAGCACCTCGGGCAGCCACACGGCATCGCTCTGCCGTGCGGCGTCCTCGGCAATCCGGCGCCAGCGTTCCGCCTTCGCCTCGCGTTCGTCCGCGGCGAGGCGCACGATGCAGCGGTCGGAGATCACGGGCACGATGCGCGACACGCCCAGCTCCACCGCCTTCTCGATCGTCCAGTCCCAGCGCGAACCCTTGGTCACGCAGGCGAACAGCGTCAAGCCCAGACGTGACGCCGTCGAGACGCTGAGAGGCTGAGGCGTATCAAGCGAACCGTTGGAGGCATTCCAGCAATAGCGGCGCGTACGACCGCGTCCGTCGAAAAGCTCGATCTCCTCGTGCGGTTTCGGTCGCAGCACCTTCAGGTGATGCGCGGCGTCCTTCGGCAGAACGACCGCATCCTGTTCGAGCAGCGCGGAATCGACGAGGAGACGATGCATAGGAAAGTCTACTTCTTCTGCTGAAGCTTGTCCCGATGCTGGTAGAAGACCTTCATCTTCGAACCAAAGCTCTGCGCCGTCGGGAAGTTGGAGGGATCCAGCGTCTTCGCAAGGTCTTCCAACAGGCCACGCTGCTTCGCCGTGAGGCGCGTCGGCACCTCGAAGACGATGCGGGCGACCAGATCGCCCGGGCTGCCGCCACGCAGATCGGGCACGCCCTTGCCGCGCAGACGCATGAGCTTACCATTCGGCGTGCCAGCAGTGAGCTTCACCGTCGCAATGCCCTCAGGCGTCGGAATCTCCACTTCGCCGCCCAACGCCGCGAGGATCGGCGAAACGGGCACGTCGATATAGAGATCCAGATCCTCACGGGTGAAGATGTCGCTCGGACGCACGTTCAGGACAACGTAGAGATCGCCCGGCTCGCCGCCACGCAGGCCACCAGCCCCCTTGCCGCCAAGACGAAGACGCGACCCCGTGTCGACGCCGCGCGGAATACGCAGCTGGACCTCACGCGGCACACGAACCTGTCCCGAGCCGCGGCACGAAGTGCAGGGCTTCTCGATCACCGAGCCGGAGCCACCGCACCGCGGACACGTCTGACGAATCTGGAAGAATCCCGCTCCCTGGGCGACCTGGCCGTGGCCATGGCACGTCGGGCACGTCACGCGCTTCGCGCCGCTCGCCGCGCCGGTGCCGTGGCAGGACGGGCACTGGTCCGGAATCGTGAGGTTCAGCGTGCGCTCGCTGCCGAAGAGCGCCTCGTCGAAGTCGATCTCCAGCTCCATTGACATGTCGTCGCCGCGCTGCGGACCATTGGGGTCGGCTCGACGACGGCGGCCGCCTCCAAACATTCCGCCGAACATATCCTCGAAACCGCCACCGAAGGAACCACCGCGTCCACCGAAGATCTGCGAGAAGATGTCGCCGAAGTCGGCCGTCGCGTTGTTGAAGTCGAAGCCGCCCTGGCCAAAGTTCACGCCCTGGTGGCCGAACTGATCGTAGCGCTGGCGCTTCTCAGGATTCGACAGCACCTCATACGCCTCAGAGGCCTCCTGGAACTTCTCCTTCGCCTCGGGATTGTCCGGATTGCGGTCCGGATGATACTTCATCGCAAGCTTGCGGTACGCGCTCTTGATCTGGTCCGCGCTCGCGTCCTTGGCCACGCCAAGGACCTCGTAGTAATCTCTCTTCTCGGCCATCTTACGCCCCCTTGCCGGCACTCACCACGACCTTCGCGGCACGGAGCAGCTTACCGTGGAGCAGCCAGCCACGCAGCACCTCGTTCGTGATGACGCCCTCTTCGACGTCCTGGGACGGAAGCTGGGCGACCGCCTCGTGGTAATCCGCATTGAACGGCTCGCCCACGGAATCGATTGGCGTGGCGCCATGCTTCTCAAGCGTCTTCAGCAGTCCGTCGTAGACGAGCTTGACGCCCTGCACGAACGGATCCTCCGCCTTGTCCTTCGCGCCATCCAGCGCGCGGGCGAGGTTGTCGACCGTTGCAAGGATGTCCTGAACGACATCTTTCGCGGCGGACTTCACGAGGTCCTCGCGGTCACGCGCCATACGCTTGCGGTAGTTGTCGAAATCAGCCATCAACCGCGCGCAGTTTTCCTTCCAGTTCGGCTCCGCGGGCTTTTCTTCGGCGGGTTTCTCCTCGGCCTTGGGCTCCTCCGCCGGCTGTTCCGCGGCGGTCTCCGCGTCCTTCTCGACCTTGGGTTCTTCGGGCGTCTGCTCTGCGGCATTTTCCGCAGGCGTCTGCTCGGCGGCCACCTTCTTCTCGTCGGCGACCTCTTCCGTATTTTTCTGTTCGTTTTCCATCTTATTTTCTTCCATTTCTGAATCCTTCGTCTTGGAAGGGTGTATTAAACCACACCTCCCCCTTTTCGTCAATCGGGTAAACCATTTCCAGTTTTCAATCTTCATTCTTCAATCACAACACTGGTACCAACGTCGCACATACGGCGGAGGCGGATGGCGTTCCAGTTCGCGAGGCGGAAGCAGCCATGCGACTCCGCGCGCCCGATTTGCTCGGGATACGGCGTGCCGTGGATGCCATAGGTGGGCAGCGTGAGCCCAATCCAGGAGGCTCCCACGGGATTGTTCGGTCCTGGCGGATAGATGTGTCGCTCGGCGCGCTGGCCGGGCTTGACGAAGTCCGGCGTATAGGTGTAGTTCGGCGCCGGCACGATCGCCTTCACCTGAATCTCGCCGGCGGGCGGCAGTTTGCTCTTGTTCGCCGCGATCGAGCACGGGAAGAGTCCGATCATCCGCCCCTTCTCGTCGAATGCCGTGATCTCCATGCGCGAGAGTGAGACGCGCAGAACATCCGCGACGCCGTCGGGACGCTTCGGTTTCGCCCCAGGAACGCGCGGATTGACGTCCGGCAGAGTGATCACCGTTCCCGCAGGCGGATTCGGCCAGGCGACGTTGGGATTCAGCTTCACGAGCATGCGCTCCGAAAGATGTCCGCGCTCGGCGTACATCTCGCGGATCGTCTGGTAGCACATGCTCTTCAGCTTCGCCTTCTCGGCAGGCTCCGCGGGGATGTTCGCGATGGAGGCGAGTTCCGCCGCCGTCACGGTCTCCTCGTGGAAGAGATTCGTTTCGTTCGGGAAGAACGTCTCCCAGGCCTTGTCCTCAAGACCCGTCGGATAGGTCTTCCCGTTCACGGCGCACCAGGTCGCCAGCGCCACCTGGGTCTTCCGCCCGCAGGCCCCGTCGAGCGTATTGCACGAGAAGCCACGGCGGTCGAGGCAGATCTGCAGCGCGAGGATGTTGCCCGGCATCTGGTCCAAATGGTTCGCACGTGCCGCCAGGTTGAGACGCTGGGCGGGTGCGGGCAACGGAGCCGCGGCCACGCCGCCAACGGCGAGGCCCACGGCCAGCAACATCATGAGTCCGTCAGTCTTCACGTCCCTTCTCCCACTTTTCAGCCTTGAACTTTGAACCCGGAACCTGGAACTTTGAACCCGGAACCTGGAACTTCTCAGATCTTCGCCAGCGCCTGCTTGAGGTCGGCGATGAGATCCTGCGGATCCTCGAGGCCCACGGAGAGTCGGATGAGATCCGGCGGAATGCCCGCCGCCTTGAGCTGCTCGTCGGTGAGCTGACGGTGCGTGTGCGAGGCCGGATGCAGGACGCAGCTCCAGGCGTCGGCAACGTGCGTGACAATGCCGATGAGCTTGAGGTTGTCCATGAACTTGATGGACTTCTCGCGCCCACCCTTGATGCCGAACGTCATCACGCCGCACGGACTCTTACCCGAGAACTGCTTCTTGACGAGCTTGTTGTAGGGCGAATCGGGGAGGCCCGCGAAGTTGACCCACGCCACCTTCTTCTGCGTCTTCAGCCACTTGGCGATCGTGAGCGCGCTCTCCGCATGGCGGCGGATGCGCACATGCAGGCTCTCGAGGCCGAGGTTCAGCAGGAACGCGTTGAACGGGGACGGGATCGAACCGAAGTCACGCATGAGGTGCGCCGTGCATTTCACGATGTAGGCCTGCTTGCCGAACTGCTTCACGTAGGAGAGGCCATGGTAGGACTCGTCCGGGGCGACGAGACCCGCGAAGCGCTCGGGATACTTCGACCAGTCGAAGTTGCCGCTGTCGACGATGCAGCCGCCGACCTGCGCCGAGTGGCCGTCCATGTACTTCGTCGTCGCGTGCGTCACGATGTCGCAGCCGAAGTCGAACGGACGGCACAGCACCGGGGTCGGGAACGTGTTGTCCATGATCAGCGGCACGCCGAACTTGTGCGCCGCCTTCGCGAACTTCGCAATGTCGAGCACCACGCCGGACGGATTCGCGACCGTCTCACCGAACACGCACTTGGTGTTCGGGCGGAACGCCTTCGCGATCTCCGCAGGCGTCGCGTCCGGGCTCACGAACGTGAAGTCGATGCCCAGCTTCTTCAGCGAGACCGCGAAGAGGTTGAAGGTGCCGCCGTAGATCTGCGCCGAACAGACGACGTGGTCGCCCGCGTTGCAGAGGTTGAGAATCGCGTACGTCGAGGCCGCCTGGCCCGAACTCGTGAGGATCGCGGCCACGCCGCCCTCGAGCGCGCAGATCTTCTTCGCGACCTGGTCGTTCGTCGGGTTCGCAAGGCGCGTGTAGAAGTAGCCACTCTCCTTCAGGTCGAAGAGGTCCGCCATCTGCTCGGACGTCTCGTACTTGAAAGTGGTCGTGGCGTAGATCGGCACCTGCCGCGGCTCGCCCTTCTTCGGCTGCCATCCACCCTGAACGCAAAGTGTATCAACTGTCATTGTTTCGCTCCTTTTAAAATTGCTCTAGAGGCTCTAGATTTTCTAGAGGTTCTAGAATTTCTAGATTATCTAGATCATCTAGCCACGCACCGTGCCATTACCCGTCACCACGTACTTGTAGGTAGTCAGCTCCTCGAGGCCCATCGGCCCGCGCGCGTGGAGCTTGTCGGTGGAGATGCCGATCTCGGCACCCATGCCGAATTCGCCACCGTCGGTGAAGCGGGTTGAGGCATTGTGGTACACGGCCGCCGAGTCGACAAGGCGCAGGAAGCGCGCCGCATGGTCCGCGTTCTTCGTGACGATCGCGTCCGAGTGGTGCGAGCCGTAGTTGTTGATGTGCTCGATCGCCTCTTCGACGTCCATCACGATGCCCACGTTGATGTCGAGCGAGAGGAACTCCATTCCCCAGTCGACGTCCGTCTCGTGCAGCGTCACGCCCTTCTCCTTGGACCACGCCTCGACCATTGGCATGAACTTCGCGGCCTCCTTCGCGTTGACGAGCAGGCACTCCGCGGCATTGCACGTGCCGGGACGCTGCGTCTTCGCGTTGTCGAGGATCTTGAGCGCCATCTCGAGGTCGGCGCCCTCGTCCACATAGACATGGCACACGCCCTTGTAGTGCTTCAGCACGGGCACCAGCGCCGCTTCGCACATCGCGCGGATGAGACGCTCGCCACCGCGGGGAATCGCCACGTCCACGTACTCGGGCATCCGCACAAGCTCGCGCACGCCCTCATGGTCCGTCGTCTTCACCAGCTGGATCGCGTCCAGGAGCGCGAGCGGACGCTCCGCGCCGCACCAGCGGGCCATGCCCTTCTGCACGGCCTCCGCGAGCGCCTTGTTCGAGCGCAGCGCCTCCTTCCCGCCGCGCAGGATGATCGCGTTCGACGTCTTGAAGCAGAGCGCGGCCGTGTCGACGAACACGTTCGGACGCGACTCGAACACCACGGCCACCACGCCGAGCGGTTCGCGGATCTTCGTGATGTGGATGCCGCTCGGGCGGTCGCGCTCCATCAGCGTCTCGCCCACGGGATCGGGCAGCTCCGCCACGTACCGCACGCCGTCCACCATCGCCTTGAAGCGCGCGGGTGTGAGCGTGAGACGGTCCACCATCGACGGCGCAAGGCCGTTCGCCTTCGCCGCCGCCACGTCCTCCGCGTTCGCCGCGTCGATCTCGGGCTTCGCCGCCTCAAGCGCCTCGGCAATCGCCAGCAACGCGGCGTTCTTCTCACGCGTCTCAAGCGTGCGCAGCGCCCGCGCCGCGGCCCGCGCCTTCTTCCCCAGGGACTGAATCTCTTCCGCCACCGTCATTTCTTCTTCTCCTTCAAAGGCTCCAATGTCAACTCCGTCACTTCGCAGGCATCGCCCTCGTGCGCCTTCACGACCTCGATGAACGCCGCCGTGGCGCCCTCGGGCGCGACGAGCCCCGCCTTCGGGGACTTCTTCGACTGCTTCACATTCTGGTACCAGAGGCCGTCGCCCGCAGGCTCACCGTTTCCATTTTCAAATCGCAGATGCACCCACGCCGGTGTGGAGCCGCGCTTCAGCTTCACCTGGAAGCTCAACCTGCGTCCGCCGGCCGGCACCGTGCAGCGCCGCTGTTCGACCACCGGACCCAGTTCCGTCGGCGCCGCATCGCTCGCCACCGGCGGCGCCTCCTCCTCGACCTGCTCGATCTTCACGTCCGAGAGGTCCTGCCTCTCCGGCAGCGCCTGCACCAACTTCACCGTGCACCACACGCCCGCCAAGGCCAGCAGCAGCGCTCCCACGACGAATCCCGCCCCGAAAGGCGTGTGGGGCCTGCTCCGCACATGGGCGTCCTTGCCCATGGGCGTCTTCGCCATCTCTTTCACCGCCACGACCTTCCGCTGCTTCGACGGCGGCTTCTTTTTTCCAAATTCCTCGGCTCCACGCACCTCGGGACGCTGCCGCTCCTCGGCCCGTGCCTTGATCCACGGCGCTTCGTCGAGGCACTGTCCGTTCATCTTCGCCTGATAGCCCTCGAGATCGAACGGCACCGTGCGGAAGTAGACTGCACGCTCCGCATCGTCGTAGACACAATATGAACTACGGCACGTGCCGCTGCGGGGATAACCCACGCTGCCCACGTTCACGAGATAGCGCTTGCCGTCCTCAAGCACGAAGTCCTCGGGATCGAGGAGGTGCGGTTCGCCGCTCGCCCCCAGCACGAAGATGCCGGGCTTGTGCGTGTGGCCGACGAAGAGCAGCTGCTCGGACCGTGCCTCCCAGGAAGGCATCGCGTCCTGCGGCTCAAGCACGTAGTTGAAACCCTGCGGCGCGGAGAAGTCACCGTGAACGCAGGCGAAGGCGCCGGTGGCGGAACCATCCGAACCAGGGAAAGAACACTCGTGCGGAAGGTGACTCAGCCAGTCGAGCGCGGACGGCGCGAGCGCCGCGCGGTGCCGCGCGACCGCGGCGGCCGCGAAGGACGTGAAATCCTCGACCGGGAAACGACCCGACACCGCGTCGTCATGGTTTCCCGCGAGGCACACGTGGGCCTTGCGGTAGACGAGTTCGAGGGCCGAGACGGGATCTGGACCATACCCGAGCACATCGCCGAGGCAGACGATCTTCTCCGCACGCATGTCGGCGGCATCCGCCAACACGGCCCGCAGGGCGGACTCGTTCGCGTGGATGTCGGAGATGATCGCGTAGCGCACGGCGCGCCTCCGTCAAAGCGCGCTGCCGGGCACGAACGTGCCCACGTCGCGGCCCGCGAAGATGCGGTCGAGCACGTGCGGCTGCGAGGCGTCCGCGATGACCACGTTCGCGCCGCTCTTGGCGGCGTTCTGCACGGCCTTCAGCTTGGAGTCCATGCCGCCCTTCGAGAGCGTGCCCTTCTCGGCCGGCTTGACGAGCTTGAGTGCGTCGCGCACCTTGCCGATCGCGGGCACGCGCTTGCCCTCGGCGTCGAGAAGACCGTCCACCGTGGTGAGCAGCACAAGGGCGTCCGCGTGGACGAGCTTGACGATGAGGGACGAAAGCCAGTCGTTGTCGCCGAACGTGAGGCCCTTGACCTCCTCGTCAGCGACGATGTCGTTCTCGTTGATCACGGGCACGATGCCCGCACGCACGAGATGGTCGAGGGAACGACGGAGATTCGCGACGCGGCGACGGTCCGCGAAGTCGGAGTGCGTGAGCAGCACCTGGCCGATCTTCACCTCGCGCGCGGCGAAGAGCTTCTCGTACTCGGAGATGAAGCGTGCCTGGCCGACGGCGGCGCACATCTGAATGTCGGAGACCTCGGTGGGACGCGACTTGAGTCCCAGCGATTCAACGCCGGCGGCGACCGCGCCCGAGCTCACGAAGAGCACCTCGAGCCCGGCCTTGCGCAGCGAGCACACGCCATCCACCACACGCTTGAGGGCCGTGTAGTCGGGTCGACCGCTCTTCTTGGCGATCGAATGGGTGCCCACCTTCACCACCACGCGACGGGCATCCTGCAGCACCGCGCGTTCCTTCAGCAAATTGGCAATTTCTTTCATCAGCGGATAGTATACCACAATCTTTCGGCGGAGGCTCACGCCGAGCACACTTCAGAACACACAGCGCCCTCTCGCTCACGCGGCCCCACTCGTGGACGCGACGGCTCGTCGCGTCACGGCCCCACCCCGGCCCCACACGCCCCTCGCTCGTAGACGCGACGGCTCGTCGCGTCAGGGTGCTGCGGAGCCGAATCGACAGGAGTCGAGTGCGCCCGCGCGAGGGCCGTCCTCAGTCTATTCTACTGCAGATCAAGCCGCAATAATCGACATCTGTGGGACGTCAGACGAGTGTTGCCGTTTCCCGGAAGTTGACGAATCCATCGCCATCCCTAAGCGGCCAGGACTCACCCGAGTAGACGACGTAGGCCTTTTCGCCCGCTCCCGTCGACTTACGGAGTACACGGATGTTGGCTGCCATGCCGTCATTTGGAGTCTGCGCGCTCTTGATCTCAATGAATGTCAGCCGTCTTTGATTCTCGACGACGAGATCGATCTCGCAGCCCACCTTGTCGCGCATATAGTAGATCCGGCCGTCCCGCCCCGCATTGTACCGCGCCTTCAGGGCCTCGGCCATCACCATGTTCTCAAAAAGCCCGCCCAGCAGTGGATCGCGCGAAACCTGCTCGGCAGAGGAGAGATCGAGCAGATGCGCGGCAAGTCCGACGTCCGTGAAATAAACCTTGGGCGACTTGACGAAACGCTTGCCAAAATTGTTGTAATAGGGGGCGACGCGAAAGACGACGAAGCTCGCCTCAAGAACAGAAAGCCACTCTTTCAATGTCGTCGAGCTCACACCAACGTCACCCGACATCGCCTCAAGATTGACGACCTGCCCCACACGTCCCGCGAGGAGCCGTAGAAAGAGTTCGAATTCGCCCTGATGCGTGATGTTCACGAGTTGACGCACATCTCGCTCGACGTATGTGCGATAGTAGGCCTCATAGGCGTCAACGGGGTTCTGTCCGCGATCATAGATCGCCGGCAGAAAGCCGCGGAGAATATATTCGTCACGAGAGAGTTCTATGCCCACGCCGTTCAATTCTTCAATTGAAAGTGGAAGCAGGGTCACAAGAGCCGTCCTCCCGGCAAGCGTCTGTGAAACGCCCGCCTTAAGACGTGGTTGATGGGATCCCGTCAGAACATAGAGCCCTGAACCGCCTTTCTTGTCGACCTCGACCTGAATATCGCTCAAGAGCGATGGAACCCTCTGAATCTCGTCAATGATCGCCGGTGCGCGGAACTTGGCCAGAAAACCTCGTGGATCCGTCTCCGCAAGTTTGCGGGTTGCCGTGTCTTCGAGATTCGCATAAGTATATTCGGGGAACGCCATCTTCGCCAATGTCGTTTTCCCACTTTGGCGAGGACCCTCGATTGTGACAACGGGGAAGGTGCGTGCCAATTCACACACGCGCTTCATTATCTTTCTGGGAATCATGTCAATTTCCTCTACGGCGCAGAATCATATCATACGGCCGGACAGATTTCAAGTCGGACTTGAAATCCGTCCATAGGTTCGAACAGATGCCACTTGCGGCTGAACCTAAATTCGGCAGTTGAAATTCTTGGAGAGTACGGCTAAACAAAATTTAAACTGCCGCTCTTAGGCTCATTCGTAATGCGTCCACATACGCAGGATCTTGACAATATGCTCATCCTGCAGAATCTGATAGACAAGGCGGTGCTGGATGTTGATCCGACGGGACAACGCCCCCTTCAAGTTCCCCACCAGAACCTCATAGGGTGGAGGATTCTGAAGGGGATTGACGGTGAGGACGGACAGAAGCCGTTCCGCATTTGCGCGCAATCCCGATGCAGACAGCTTCTTTGCATCCTTCTGGGCCTGTTTAGTGTAGACGAGAGCCCAGTTCACCACGCCAGCTCCGTGGAACATTCGGAGACGGGCGTGTTCATGCCTTCCACGATGGAATCCGCCAGCCCGGGGAAAGAGTTCAAATAGAGCGATTCCTGAAGCGCTTTCCAATCCTCCATCGAAATCAGAACGGCTTGATTCCGTTTCCCGACAATGCAATAACCCAAATGTCCGTCGGCAACTTCATCGACGAGACCAAAAAGTTTCCTGCGAGCTTCCGTTACTGTAACCGTCGGCATCTTCTCCTCCATTTCAAGCGCCGACAGTGTACCACATCGCGTACCACTCGTAAAGCGGCAAATAGAAGCCCGCGCCGCGCGAGCCCCTCGCGCATGTGCCCCCGCTCGTAGACGCGACGGCTCGTCGCGTCACGCCCCGTGCAAGCCGAGTCGACAGGAGTCGACTCGGCTCTGGGACGACTTGGATGCCCTCACGCCTGCACCAACCGACTCCCGTCGATTCGTCCAGGCCGACGCGTCCGCTCATTTGGGCCTGCCAAAACCCTGTTGCCGCCAGCCACAGCTCGCCACCACCCGGCAGCACCTCCTAGGCCATGGAGTTCTAGATTATGGACGGAGCATCGTCAAAGGCAGAACATACACGCCATCTTCGCGGCGATGGGCGATTCCATGCTTCCCGACAATGACACCGAGCGCCTTCGGCGGATTGTGCGTGAATTTTCGCGCTGTCTTCACAAGATTCTGCGCAGCCGATTCGATATCGTCAGGATTGAACTTGACTTCAAACGCACACCACGAGGCATCAGGGAATTGCAGAACGGCATCAAACTCGTCGTTGTCATAATCCTGATAATGATAGAGTTTCGCTCCAAGTGACTCTCCGTAAATTTCGAGATCTCGCACGGCCAAGGACTCAAACAACAGACCGAACGTGCGCAGATCCCGCATGAGCATCGCGGGCGTCGCACCAAGTAGTGCAGCCGCAATAGAAGGATCACAGAAACGCCGCTTGGCCTGTTGCTTGATACGGGAAGGCGAACGCAGAAACGTTGAAAACGGTTCCGTGTCATGGGTCAGGAAGAGCCGCTTGAACGCATCTAGATAACTGACGACCGTATTGATGCTAAGGGAAGAATCATCAACCTCGGCGATGTCGTTACGAATAGTTGCCGTTGTTGCAGAAGTTGACTCATTGCGAGCAAGCGATCTAAGACACCTACGAACCTTCGCGGAGTCTCGCACAATATCGTCCAGCTTGTGAATATCGATGTTGATGACGTTCTCAATGTACTCCCGCGGAATCAGAATGGCCTGTTCATCCGACTTGCCGAGTGCGCCTGGCCAGCCGCCGCGCACCACAAGCGACATCAGACGTTCAATGGTCGGACATTCTGTACTGACGACTCCGATCGGCTCTCCACAACAAATGGCTTCCAAAGACACGCCGCCCGAAGAGTCACCGCTCTCAAAAAGAGACATTGGATGCATCGGGAGGCGTGCGATTCGTCCCGTCCTCGAATGAACGACACCTTTCGTTTGTGGCGTTGACGAACCCGTCAGAATAAACCTCCCCGTCTGCCCATCTTGATCGACGCGAAAACGTACTGCATCCCAAAGCGCAGGTATCTCCTGCCACTCGTCGATCAGGTGGGGACACTCGCCGTCCAGCGCCTTATTTACATCCAAGCGCGCCAACTGACGATTTGCAAAGTTATCCGCAGGATCCGCAATCATATACGCGCTTTTGGCATGAGCGAGACTCGTCCATGTCTTCCCGCACCACTTCGGTCCTTCCAGACAAACGGCACCGAATGTAGAAAGGTAAAAGTCCACATTCCTATCGATCAATCTCTTGCGATAACCTCTACATTTCATAAAACCTCCAAAAGCAATGGCAATTGTAGCACATTTATCA
The DNA here is from genome assembly GCA_030537465.1 of bacterium. Lineage (GTDB taxonomy): Bacteria > Verrucomicrobiota > Kiritimatiellia > RFP12 > UBA1067 > RUG572. The sequence goes on along the minus strand of JAUNMP010000014.1, from coordinate 10,161 downwards.
GGAACGAGCAATAGTGATAGATTTTTCAGATTTCAACTGATAGAGATTTTGGTTTTTCACTGATAGATTTTCTATGATTTGATTCCCTACAGGAATCGACGGGAGTCGAGTGTGTCTGCGCGGGGACATCCGCACGCGGGATTTCACTGCGGAACGTTCCGAAGCGTAATCCCACCTACACGACAAAGCCCCTCGCGCATGTGCCCCCGCTCGTAGACGCGACGGCTCGTCGCGTCACGCCCCGTGCAAGCCGAGTCGACAGGAGTCGACTCGGCTCTGGGACGACTTGGATGCCCTCACGCCTGCACCAACCGACTCCCGTCGATTCGTCCAGGCCGGCGTGTCCGCTCATTCGGGCCCGCCCGATGAACCTTTCGGGCAGACCCAACTCCCCAACCACCAGGTAGAGGCCGCCAGGCGATTCCAGTGCGCATTATTGGTCAACACAGGGTTGAATCGGCAGGAGTCGGCAGGAATCGAGTGTGCCGAGCGGAGAGGTGTACACTACTGTTTTAGTGCCGAAAGCGGACAAATCATGATGCCATCCTCCTCGTAGGCAAAGGAGCCTATGCCCGTCAAGACCATCTTAAACTCCGGCGGTCTCATTCCCTTTGATCTGATAAGCCCGTCTAGCTTATTCAATGTGCCGATGCCTTCTCCAATCAACGTCTCACCGCCAAGCTTGATCTCCACAAGCGCATACCTGCCATCGTCCAAATGAAGAACGGCATCACACTCCAGCCCTGTCTTGTCGTGATAACGCTCGACGTGGCCCCGCAGGGCATCCATATAGACCCTCAGATCCCGTATCGCCATTGCCTCAAAAAAGAAGCCAAAGGTACGTATGTCATTGCCCAGATCGCCGGGGCCAACCCCCATTGCCGCAGCGGCAATCGACGGATCGACAAAATATCGCGTGTCGGTCGTGCGAATCGATCCCTTCGTCCGCAACTCAGGAGTCCAAGCCGGTAGATCTTCAATGACAAAGATTCGTTTGAGCGCTGCAACGTAAGATTGAATCGTATCCTCATCGAGGCTCTTGAGATCGTTCGCCTGAATATCCTTGCGAATGGCACTTAAGTTGGACTGTGTTCCCTGAAGCCGCGCACAGGAACGCATAAGCCGTCTCACACGGTCAGGGTTGCGAACAACGCCATCCACTCGCGAAAGATCGCTTTCAACAACCCCCTCCAGATACTCCTTTGCCGTGATCAGCGCCCGTTCGCCCTTGCGACCAATTGCTTGAGGCCATCCGCCTCGACAAGTCATAAAGGCCAAATCTGCAAGCGAATGATCCATACCCTGCGCAGAACGGGCAGAAGTCCCCGCGAACAATTCGGAGAGCGAAATCGCCCCAGACGATTCACCTGACTCCCAAAGACTCATCGGTCGCATTTTGATACGTGCAAATCGACCAGTTCCCGTATGAGAAATCGTATCGGCTTGCGGCGGGACGGAACTCCCCGTCAGAATGTATTGACCTACATCTTCATCCGAATGATCAACCACAAAGCGAATCGCATCCCAAAGCTGCGGAGCATCCTGCCACTCGTCGATGAGTCGTGGCTTTGCGCCCGACAGCAGCGAATAAACGTCCAGTTCAGCACGCTTCAAATTCTGAGCTCGGGTCTGCGGGTCGGCCATGTAAAGAATGCTCTTGGCCTGCTGCTCGCATGTCGTGGTCTTTCCGCACCATTTCGCTCCTTCCACCAACACGGCCCCCATTGCCGAGAGTTTGAACGCCAGAATATCATCTGCGATGCGTTTGAGATAATTAGCCATAACGCTTGAATTTTAACAGATTACCTATCACCTGTCAATTTGGTTCGGTGATTTTTCTCATTTTCATTCGGTGGTTTCTCCCTAAAAAAATCGGTGATTTTTCTCAACATGATTGAATCGGCATGGAAAGAGGCTCATGAAAGGCCCGCCTCGCACAATCTGAACACAACTCTCCTACCCACCATTTGGCGGTTGTACACGGGGGCCGGTCACTCCGTGACCAGCAAAACGAAGCCCGTGCCGAGCCCCGAGCGCATGTGCCCCCGCTCGTAGACGCGACGACTCGTCGCGTCACGCCCCGCGTAAGCCGAATCGACAGGAGCCGGCAGGAATCGAATTGCAACGAGTGGTGCTTCGCACGCAGTTTGCACGCCAATGGGCAGTTGCCAATTCCTTTCCGTACGGACAACCCGACTCCCGTCGACTCCTGTCGATTCCCGTCGACTCGGCTCTGGGACGACTTGGATGCCCTCACGCCTGCACCAACCGACTCACGTCGATTCGCCCAGGCCAGCGCGACTCCTCAACCACCAGGCAGCCGCCTCCCAGGAGCGACACGCCCCAGAAGCCGCCTGCGGCGGAGTCAAAATACATCTCAGCAATAGTACGAGACCTGACCAAATCGAGCCAACCATTTTGAAACGATCAAACGGTGCTGAGAGGCAATCATATCCTCAATTTCGCGAAGTTGTGACCGGGGGATGTGCCCTTTGTTATGGCAAAGGACAACCCCACCTGATTTCGTCATCCAGAACTTCGTATCATCCGGTGCTGGCACACCAGTCGTAACGTGGACATAAACAGGCTCAAGCGGATCGCCCTCGCCAACCCAGAAGTAAACCGAGAATGGTCCAGCGTCAAAAACCTTCGGCATTTAGAAAGCCTCCCGTCTCAGCATAACGAAAGATCAAATGCGCGCCATCCTCGATGATCTGCTGAAAACGCCTAATGTCTTCCGGCGAGAACCCTTCGACTTCCGACCAGGTGTAGCTCGGCAACATGCAAGTCGCCGAATTGAAACCACGATGGATCGGCTGTTCAATGCACACACGAACCTGTCCATCCGAAAGCAGTTCCGAATGCACGATCTGCGTATCGTCGTCGAGCGTTATAAACGGATAAAGCATATCGCGTAGTATATCATAATCCAGGTGCTTCAGGCATAAGTGTGGTCTAAAAGTCCGTTGCATCAAGCGAATCTCCGGGGACTGTCCCCAGCCTACCTGCACGTGGGATTTCACTGCGGAGCGCTCCGAAGCGTAATCCCACCCGCGGTAAACCGTCAATACGGGGGCCGGTCACTCCGTGACCGGCGAAGGGAAGCCCGCGCCGAGCCCCGAGCGGAGCCGAGTCGACGGGAAAGGCGATATCCGGACGGGGCTTCAACTACACTTTTCCACATATTCCAAATTGACCTTTTTACACCATTCAAGTATACTCTTTTCCACTCGGAGGATGAGATATGATCAGACGGTGGAGTGAAACAAGGCTGAATGAGCTTATGACCGTACGCAGAGGTGTCAACCTCACGGGAGCTCGCCAAGTTGGAAAGACAACGTTGGCGGGATTGATTCCTTTGCCGTCTTCGACACGCTATACGCTGGACGACTCTGAAATCATGCGTGCCGCCGCAGACGATCCCAGAGGGTTTGTCAAACATGGTTCGGGCGAGACTCTCGTCATAGACGAGATACAAAAGGTACCCGAATTGCTTGACGCAATCAAAATAGTCCTTGATGGAGACAACGCAAGAGGGCAGTATCTACTGACAGGAAGCTCCAACCTTAGATTCGCGAAATCCGTCCGCGATTCACTGGCAGGCCGTCTCGGCTGGCTGCGCCTGAGAACGCTTGCACTTGGGGAGATCAACGAATCGTCGCCAGACTTTCTCGAAAAGGCCTTTAACCGTTCGTTCAAACGACAATACGCTGAAATCGACAAGCGCGAGGCACTTCACCTGGCGTTCAAGGGAGGATATCCCGAACCTCGCGAATTCAATGTCCGCGAGAGAAGGGAATGGTTTAAAACCTATCTCGGCGATCTGTTGACGAAAGACATTCGGGATGTAACCGAGATTCGAAAGGTTGCCGTCTTGAAGACGGCGGCGACCTGGCTTCTCGCCCACTCGTCGCAGCTCTTCTCCGTTGACGAACTCGCGGCAAGAACAGGTCTCGTCAAGGAAACCGCCGCGAACTATTTGGAGGCACTTCGGGCCCTTTATCTCTTCGACAAAGTCGAAGCCTATGCGAAAAGCGACTATGACATGATCGGGAAACGTCCGAAATGGGTCGCCACCGACACATCCCTCATGGCCAACGTTCTCAACTGGAACGAACAGGACGTCTACCTTGACGCGCAACGCAGCGGGAAACTCATCGAGACCTGGGTCTACCATCAACTCGCCGTTCTTGCAGACCTCACAGGCGAATATGAAATCACGCACTATCGCGACAACCGCAAACGAGAGATAGATTTCATTGTCGAGCGGTCCGACGGTGCACTGCTGGGAGTCGAAGTCAAAGCGGGCAAGGTCTCGGCAGAGGACTTCAAGCATCTCAAGTGGTTTGCCGCGAATATCGCAAAATCCCCTTTCACCGGGATCGTCGTTCATTCGGGTAAAGACGTTCTTTCCTTTGGCGAGGGATTCTATGCCATCCCCTTCTCGGCCATGGGTTAATGTCCCTATTCGTGTCGAACGCAGAGGGGACTGTCCCCAGCCCAGCCCGCACGCGGGATTTCGCCGCGGAACGTTCCGAAGCGTAATCCCACCTGCGGCAGCCACCAATACGGGGGCCGGTCACTCCGTGACCGGCAAAGTGAAGCCCGCGCCGAGCCCCGAGCGGAGCCGAGTCGACGGGAGTCGACAGGAGTCGACGGGAATCGAGTTGCAATGAGCGGTGCTTCGCACGCAGTTTGCACGCCAATGGGCAATTATTAATTGGAACTCCTCTCCGTACGGACAACTCGACTCCCGTCGATTCCCGTCGACTCGGCTCTGGGACGACTTGAATGCCCTTACGACAGCACCAGCCGACTCCCGTCGATTCGCCTAGGCCGGCGCGTCCGCTCATTTGGGCCTGCCCAAACACTCTCGCGGGCCCGCCCGACGGACCTTTCGGGCAGGCCCGAACGCGTTGTCGGGCAGGCCCGAAAGCATCGCCGGGCAGGCCCAAATCTCACGACGGGCAGGCCCGACTCCCCAACCTCCAGGTAGAGACCGCCAGGCGATTCCGGTGCGCATTATAGGTCAACACAGGGTTGAATCGGCAGGATTCGACGGGAATCGGCAGGAATCGAGTGTGTCTGCGCGGGGACATCCGCACGCGGGATTACGCTTCGGAGCGCTCCGAAGCGTAATCCCACCTACGCGACTGTGAGCACGCATGAAGCCCGCACACAAGGCCCCGCTCGTAGACGCGACGGCTCGTCGCGTCAGGGTGCTGCGGAGCCGAATCGACGGGAGTCGACGGGAATCGACAGGCGTCGAATGTGCCCACGTGGGGACAGTCCCCAGAGAAGAACCGGCTACAACAAATCCACAATCCGCACTGTTCCTACCATCTCACGCGAAGGAGCTTCCATTTCCTCCACGTGTCACATGCCGTCTGGCGTTTGATAGGCATATTCGTACTTCATCTCTGGGGAGAAGACTTTGATCGTGCCTGTTCCCACACGGTTTCAGGGGAAATGTCAATCTCTCCCGGCCACATGAGAGTACCATGCTCTGCACGTACGAGAGCGAAGAACTCGGGGTCGCGAAGCTTACGGTAACACGGATAGTCAACGTACGGCGTGAAGTCAAAGACCCCGCACGTGCCATTGTCGAATGTCACGGAGATATTCATGCCATCAAGATGCTTCGCAGAGACTGTTTTCCGATAAGACAACATCTTCCCCCCCCTCACGCATCAAGACCACGAATCTTGAACACTTCATTATGGTTGATGGCAAGCGACCAATCCGCCATCAACTCCTCGGCATGAATGTCGATCCATGTTTGAACCATACGAAGTTTCTTTGCCGGGAATTCGTCGTCCTGCTCGAGGAGTTCTCCTTCCGGGATGGAGACAACGGCCCATTTACCCGAATATTCGGCATGAATATGCGGACAATGATGTTTACTCCGGCTCTCATCCCAGTAGAGCCAAATGATTAATCCGTAAAAATGTGAAATGCTGGGCATTGCGGTTCCCTCATTCAAGTGGACTTTGCAAGCGCGGTCAGTATATCATAATCCAGGCGCTTCAGGCATAAGCATCGGTCCACAAGTTGGGTCTGGAAGTACCTCCGTCGCATCAAGCGATTTGGGGGCGCTCCCCCGCCTACCCGCACGTGGGATTTCGCTGCGGAACGCTCCGAGGCGTAATCCCACCTACGCAACAGCGAGCACGCACGAAGACTCCTCACCGGGGGCCGGTCACTCCGTGACCGGCAAAGAGTTTCCCTCGCCGAGCCAAAGCGGAGCCGAATCGACGGGCGTCGAATGTGCCCACGTGGGGACAGTCCGCCAGGAAAGAACCGGCTACAACAAATCCACGATCCGCACAGATCCAATATTCGGCTGAGCGGGATCGGCATAGTAGCGGGAGATGGTACGAATATCGTCACCGGAAATTGAGACAGCCATTTCGGCACCGAACTTCTGGTAGACGTGGTCGACGCAGATCTTGCGAAGTTCATAGGAGGCCTTGGAACCGTGCATTCCGAGAGCACGCAGTTGCCGGTTCATTTCGACAAACACCTCGTCCGTCAGGTCGAAGCACCGCATGCCACCGAAGTCGTCGATAATCGACCAGATGTCCGGATGGATCGGCCAAAACACCCGACGCCCGGATGTGAGTTCCGTCTTGTGGGGGATGTAGGAGAGAAAATGCTGCTCTTCCCGAAGTACGAAGTTGTCATCTGTGAGACGCAGGACATCTCCGTTGCGCATGGCGAACTCGAGCATCATCGTCGCGGCCAGCCACAGTTCTCCACTCACCGCAGTCCCCTTCTTCACCTGACGGCACAGGCTTTGATACCATCCTTTCACTCGCGACAGAACTTCGGGACACGGGCGCACATAGCGGGGAGGCTGGGCGCGGAAAGCCGGAAGTTCCAGCTTGGGGATCTCCCAACCGGCATCCCGATAGTATGGCAGACACCATCGGGCGAAAATCCCACGTAGCTGACAGACATAGCTCCAGGCCGAGAGCCGTGAGATACCCCGCGCCATAAAATCTGCCAAAGCTGCATCAATCCGCTGGCGTGTCACTTCATCCACGGACGACGACAACGCCAGCCCCGCCGCCTCGCACACGCACCGTGTTCCTCGCAAACAGTTCATGACCGTCTCTTCGCCCGGCCGTCCCGTCTTCGCCCGTTCCGTCATCGCCACCACCCGGTAGCACTTCATCACCTGTTCGATCGTTGGTTTCATTTTCATCCTTTCCAATCAGCGGTTGTTCTACCATTTGAGAAAAGACATTCTACCGAACCTCGTACCCCTACTTCTCATCCCCTCTGCGCCACAGTCGGTTACAGCGACATTGAATCTGCCAACGTGGTCGGCTATCAGAACAAGTCCCTGGACAAGGGCAAGTTCTACATCCTCGGCGTCCAGTTCGAGGGCATGGACGGCACGATGGACATCAACCAGCTCGTCAGTGGACTGACGGGCGTTGAAGCCGATGAAGACGGTTTGTTCACGAAGACTGCCGCCCAGATGCAGGTTCCGAACGCCAAGGGAACCTATGATATTTATTATTATTTGACAAATGGTTGGTTTGACAACGGGACGGAAGATGGCGACTTCAAACCTGGTTGGTGTGATTCCAATGGTGTTATTGCTGGTGAGGATGATGCCGACCTTGATGGACAGCTGACGGCTGGTCTTTCTGCTTGGGTCAAAGACGTTGGCGCGGCAGAAACCTTCGTCCAGGCGGGTCAGGTTCCTTCGGATGACAGCGTTGAAGTCCAAGCTCCTGCTAAATTTGCGTTGCGTGCCAATGTGTATCCGATTGCGTTTAATCTGAACGATGCCGATAAGGTCTCGTATTCTGGTCTTACGGCTGGGGACATTGATGACGACAACTTCGTCAACACGGCTTCGCAGATCCAGGTTCCGAATGCGAAGGGTACATACGATGTCTACTACTATCTGTCCAATGGATGGTATGACAATGGTACCGAGGATGGTGGTTACAAGGCTGGTTGGTGCGATTCCAACGGTGTTATTGCCGGTGATGCCGAATCGGACTTGACGGGTGATGTCCCCGCCGGTCAGGGCTTTTGGACGAAGGGCGTTGGTGCTGCGTTCACCATTACCTTCAAGAAGTAAGATTTGCAGATCGCTGTTGGTCTGTAGAAACAAACAAGGAAAATGAAAATGAAGAAAATAGTTGTTTTGGCAGCCGTTGCTATGGCTGCGCTCTTCAGCCAGGCTGCCGCGCTTGACTGGAAATACGGTGCTACGAAGGATGATGTCGGTAAGACAATCTACGTCCTCGTTGGCGAAACCGCCCAGACGACATGGGAATCGGTTGATGCAGTTAGTGCTGCCGCAACCGACTCTGGTGTCGTGAAGAAGTCTGGAACGAAGTATACTGCTACGGGTTCTGCGGAGTCCAGCTCTTACTCTAAAGATGGGACGAGCATTTATTATGTGATCGTGTCTGCCGATGGCTCGACGTATGACGTCACATCCGTGGCGAATATGACTGGGTCGGTCTATGATCCGGGAGCACAGGAAAGCTCCCCTGGACAGAATACCTCCCTCAGTTCCGCCAGCATCACTTCGTCGGGCAACTCGTTTGGCGGTGGCGGCGACGACCCCATTCCGGAACCGACCTCTGGTCTGTTGCTTCTCGTCGGTGGCGCGATGCTCGCGCTTCGCCGCAAACAGAAGTAAGATGGCATAGGATCTAGAATCCTAAAAGTGGAAACACCGCAGTCCAGAAGGACTGCGGTGTTTCTGTTTTCTCTGACTCAGACGAACCGAGTCTTCCATCCGCCATTAGGCGTGACGGCGACGGAGGGCCAGCATGGCACCACCGACGAGAAGCAACAGACCAGAGGTCGGCTCCGGAATGGGGTCGTCGCCGCCACCGCCAAAGGACTTCGATGTACCGGCAGCAATCTGCGCCGCAGACATCGTATTGAAATTGCCAGCAGAGGATTCTTGAGCGGCGGGGTCGTACACCTTAGCACCGAGACCAGTAGCAGCCACATAGTTGAAGGATGTAGCATCGGAAGACGAAACAATTGCAAAGTAATAATCTGCCGTCTTCGTTACACCATCGCCAGCAGATGTCACAGGTCCAGTCGTATATGAACGTCCAGACTTAGCAACAGTTGCCGAACCAACAGCGGCACTGGCAAGATCTGCCACTGAGGCGAATTCTCCAGGCTCAGCAGCGAGCAGATAAACCGTGTAACCATCCTGAGCGGCAGTAGCACCCACCGTCCAGTCAACAGACGCAGCCTTGGCGGAGACAACCGCCGCGACTAACACCAACATCATAACTAATTTCTTCATTTTCCTTTTTCCTTTTTTATCCCACTCTGCTGAATGTAGAGTGGAAATTATTTACTTAGTGAACGTCAGAGTGAACGCACCCGATGTACCTTTCGTCCAGAACCCCTGCCCGGCCGGAATCACAGCATCAACAAGATTTCCAACGCTGTCACACCAACCGGCCTTCGTAGCGCCCTCTTCTGATCCATCGTCATACCAGCCATCATTAAGATAGTAGTAGGTGTTGTAACCAAGCGCACTAGGGACCTGAATCTGAGCAGCAGTATTCACGAAGTCAATACCATCGCCATAGTCAACACCGACGATGTCGGCAGATGTCATCTTATCACCGTTAAGAGGGATCTCGGCAGGGAAGGCATTGGCACGGAGAGCAAACCCTTCTGGACAAGCAACTGACTTGGACACATCCGCAGGGACCTCGCCAGCAACCGTCGCAAAGCCATCTGAAGGTACGCTCTTGAACCAGGCGGCGACCCCAGGAACAATTTCCGCATCGACAATGTTACCAACACTGTCGCACCAACCAGCCTTCACATCGCCCTCTTCAGAGCCATCGTCAAACCAACCATCATTCAGGAAGTAGTAGGTGTTATATCCCAAAGCACTGGGGATCTGAATCTGCGCAGCGAGGTTGACGAATTCAATGCCGTCACCGTAGTCAACGCCCTGGACACCAGAAACGATGTCATTGATGGCCGTTCCGCCCTGGACAGCCTCGAAGCCCGCGCCGATGATCAGGAACTTGCCCTGCGCAGCATCCTTCTGAGTGTAGCCGACGATGTTGGCAGATTCGATGTCGCTGTAGCCCACTGTGGCGCAGTGTCAAATGGAGAAAAAGCACGGACGCGAATGGGGGCTTCCAT
>JAUNMP010000205.1 GCA_030537465.1 bacterium | reverse complement strand
ATTTGTGTGACGATGGTTGGGGCGGCGGTTTCCGGATGGGCGCTGACGGCCGTTTCGGTGCCCGATGGCGGGAGCGTGGAGCTGGCTTCGGATGAATCCGACTTCAACGACGTCTATTTCTTCGGCAAAGGGTGCACGCTCAAACTGAAGGGAACGGCGACCGAAGAGGGCGAGCTTTTCCAGTTCACGTCTCCGTGCATCGGTACGAATGGGGCGTTCACGGTGGATGCGTCCGAGCTCGTCGGCTATGCGGGCATTCGCTGGCGCAACCATTTGTGGGCGACAGGCGGTGTCGTGCGCGTGGTCGGCACGGATCGCATTGTGTTCGGGTCCAACAACAAAGTGCAGTACAAGGATACCAATCTGACCTTGTGCGGTGCAATGTTTTCGTTTGTCCAGGCGGATGGCGAGACGCCCTATGCCGCACCGACGGGGTTGATCTTCACGAACCAGGTGACGCTGGCCGTCAATCCGGAGTGTCCGTATCAGGTCTCGCCCGATACCTGGTACTGGATTGGCCCGTCGACGGGCGATCCCGTGGGGGCCGCCGAGACGCCCTACGTGGTGGAATCGGGATACCAGGTCGGCATCTTTCATCCGAGCGGCGTGCGCGCGAGCAGATTTGTCGTGAACGAAGGCGCCGAAATGAGCATTCGTCCGTGTGCGCTTCAAGGGAGCTTGGCGAAGAATTGGCTTGAACCATGGAAATGGGGCGGTTCTTCCGCAACATGGAACATGCCGATTGAACTGAATGGCGGCACGTTGTACGCCCCCTGCAATTCCTCGTTGACGGTCAACGGGGCGATCACGGGGCAGGGTGATGTCTTGCTGCAGGGGAATGCGACGCTGCAATTTCATGGTGCGCACACGTTCCAGGGGACATGGACGATCAATTGCTACCAGGCGGTGATTGGCCATACGTCGCCGGGCGATCCGGCGAATGCGGTCGTGTTCAACGATGCCACGCAGGGGCGGCTCTTCATGCGTCCTGAAGGGTGGGACAAAGGGACGTCCACGACGTGCCGGATCGGGTCCATCCAAGGCAAGAACCTCGAGAAGAACGCTCTTCGCGTGCAGAACAACCAGACGGTGACGATCGGATCGATTGCGGGAAGTTTCCGAATCGAAGGCACGGGCCTGAACAATGCCGTCGTCGTCGAGTCGCTGGCGGCGGGGGCCAGGCTGATGGTGGATGACGGCGTGGACGTGACGATCAATGCAGCCGGTGCGGGGGCGGAAGTCGTCCTTTCCAATGCGCTCGGCACCGCGGACTGGACGCTCCGCGGTCCGTCGGAAGGCGCGCGCCTCAAGCTCCCCGTCAGTTTCTCCAGCGACGTTCCGTCGGCGCAGGCGACGTTCGGCGGCAAGCTGGAGCTCCCCGGCGTGTTGCCGTTTGCCCAGGTGGAGGTTCCCGTGGGTGGTGACGTGGTCGGCACCTTCCCCGAATCGTGCGTGCTCACGGTGAACGGCACGTATCGGCGGCAGGGAGCATGGCAGAACAAGGTTGCGCTGTGGCTGGACGCCGATGCGTCCGAGAGCGTGACGCTGGTGAAGGAAGTCGGCTGGGCGACGCCGGAGATGATCACGACGTACAACGGCAATGAACTGGCCTACATGTGGAAGGATTGTCGCCCGGGGCAGACGGCTTCGGTTGCAAAGAACGAACGTTTCGGTTCGGCCAGTAGTTACAGCTCGGGGGCTGCTTATTTGAAGGTCTACCCAGAGTACGTGACTTCGGGTGGCCCGAACAACAAGCCTTATTTGTCGTTTACACATGGGAATAGTCCGCGTATGGCGCTTTACAAGAGCGAATCGCTGAAGACGTCGGGTGCGGTGAAGACGGCGTGGGCAATTGTGGTGTTCGGGGCGCAGAATTCCAAGCCTGGGACGATTCTCAGTTCGGTTGGTGCAGTCCTCGCACGCGACGCCTCCTATTCGACTCCGATTTTCACCAATGATCTGTACAAAAGTACGAGTACCTATTTGGATGGTGCCGCCGTTGATCCTGGTACAACAGGGTTGAAGCAAGGTGCATGGCAGATCGTCTCTTTCGATGCGAAGAACGCAATGGTGGACGGTCTCAACGGCGACCAGGTGACCGGCATAAGCAATACCGCCATGGACAGCTCAAGGAACAATGCCAACTACGCCGAAGTGATTCTCTTCGGCGAGATGCCCACGGAAGCCGAACGCATGGAGGCGGAACATTATCTCGCCGAGAAGTGGGGGCTCAAGATCGCGCATGACGGCGGTGTGGTGCCGTTGTCGATTTCGGGACACGGCAACATGACGCTCACGACGCATGCGAAGATGACGGGCGTCGCGTCGGGAACGATTGATTTGAATGGCCAGCGACTGGAGTTCGAGGATGGCCGTTTCGTACCGCATGAAGCCGACATCTCGTCCACGAAGCGTACCTTCTGGTTCGATCCCTCGCTCGCAGATGCCGTACAGTTCAGCGACGAGGAGGGGCGGAAGTGTGAAATCGCGCAGATTCTCTCGCGTGACAATGCGGGACTGGCTGGGGCGGATGCCAGCACCTACTATCTGCAAAGCGCGTACGTGGCCGATTATGCGACGAACTCCGATAGCGAGAACCGCCGTCCGCAGCTCGTGGACGGTTCGCGTGGCGGCGCAGCCGACAAGTGGATCGACTTCGCGAACGTGTCCACCGACGCTTATCCGAACAATCTGATGTTCCGGAGATTGCCCGTGGCGACGCCGTTGGCCAAGTACAGCCAGTCGTCCTTCTCCTCACCTGATTACAAGACAATCTTCGTGGTGATGGACACCTCGCGTGGTGGAGGGACGCCGTTTACCCATTATGCGGGGGGAACTTCGGGTGATATCGTCCGGCGTGGAACGGACAAGGTTCCGGCGTTGGTGAGTGACCCGATCTGGAGCGGCAAGTGTTCGGATATCATCAAGAATGGAACCACGTGGTTGGACGGCGTGGAAGTGAATGGGCAGACGCGTGGTTTTACGGGGCGTCCTGAACTGATGACGTTCCAGCCGGCGGACGCTGGCGGCACGTATGGCGATGGCTCCTCCACGCAGGTGAAGGCATTCGGCGTCTGCTCCATCTCGTCGGCGCAGCTCAATCAGGAAATCCTGGGCGAAGTGATTGGGTTCAACCGCGTGCTTGAAACGGAGGAGCGTACCGACGTGGAGGCCTACCTGATGCGCAAGTGGCTCGGCAAGGCGGCTCCCGGCTATGTGGACTTCCGCGATGTCACGGTGACGGGCGCGGGCACGGTCGCGGTTGGTACGCAGGAGGCGCTGCCGAAGTTCGATGCGGACTTCTCCGGCACGGTGGATCTCGCGGATGACACGCTCGCCTTCACATTGGACACAACCGCCACGCCGCAGGTAAAGAATGCGCTCATGCTCGGTGCAAACACGCTCAAGCTTCCCGAGACGGTGACGGTCAACGTCGCGGTTGAAGGAAAGGCCGTTTCGGGTATCTATACGCTGATCGAGGCAGGCATGGGCGATGTCGACGTCGGCACGTGGACTCTTCAGGTGACCGGTGCCGGATCCCTTCGCTCTGAACTCGTGTACCAAGACGGTTCCGTTGCGCTCAAACTGACGGATACGGGAACCGTGATCCTCTTCCGCTGATAGGAATCTGTGTATTGGGAGAGTTAGAGATGTTCCATCGAATCGGACTCATTTCAGCCACGTGTGCGTGCAGTCTGGCCTTTGGCGCCACCACGGCCACAAGCGACAGCCAGACTTATTTGTCGGATGCCGCCGCCGGCGCACAGGGACCTGTCCTCCACGACATGCAGGAAGTCGATCTGGAAAACCTGCGGGCGAACGGATTGACGTGGGAGCTTGAGGCGGACGCGGCCGACGGCACGGCGGCGTCCAACGCCATCCTGCCGTCCCGCGAGGCGGGGCTGGAGATCCCGATGAAGGTCATTGGCTCGACGATGACGTGGAAGGCAGATCCCGCGCCGCGGTGCGAGTTCGCCGACAGCCTTTCCGCGGAGCCAGCACGGACCTACACGCGCTCCCTCTGGGGCAACAACAACGCGAGCTACGGCAAGGCCGGTCTTGCGCTGCCGCACGCCGTCTCCACGCTTGGGCTGACGAACTCGTTTACGCTTGAGTGCTACCTGCGCATTGACGTGGGATCAAGCCAATGGTCGCGGATCGTTCAGGTCCTCCGCGGCAATACGGTCAACCAGAACGGAGTCTCCTCGGAAGGGTCATACGCATTCGTCCTCCAGCAGGCCTCCGCCGCGGAGGAAGGCGGACAAGTCACGCTCCAGCTCCGCACCGACACACAGTATCCGGCGACGAACCGGTTCGAGAAGGGGGGCGGGTTCAACGCGGGAATCTGTGCTCAGAAGGCACGCGTCGGCGAATGGGTCCACTGGACCCTGACCTACAACGCGGAGACGCACGAGCTCGCCACGTACCTCAATGGCGCGAACCGGCAGTCGCACACGCTGCCGCGCGCGCTCCAGTTCGACGACGTGGACGACCAGCTCGCCTTCTTCGAGCGGGGAAAGGGCGGAGTCGGACTTGTGAAGTATTCGCCGCGGGTGCTGGTGGCGTCCGAACTTCTGGCCAACGGCTCCGCCAGCCTGCAGGACCCACCGGCGGGTCCTGTCCGCGGCTGGTGGCGCTTCGAGGGCGGTGCGGTCACGAGCGAGGTCAACGCGGCCTGGTGGCAGCCGGGCGTCTGGTCAACGAGTGGCATCGTCGCCACGAACGAGGTCTATTCGTCGTCGAAGCGCAACCTTTTTGAAGGAGAAGACCGCCTGGTGCGCGGCAACGCCGGCGCGCTCTACGCGACGAGGGGGAACGTGTCGATTCCGCAGTCCCGCGCCATGTCCGTGACGAACTTCACGGCGGAATGCTTCTTCAAAGACTGCGGAGGGTCCCAGCAGTTCATCACGGTGCTCCAGCGCGCGCGCGGCAACGTCACGTTCGACGGCGTGACGGCGAACGGCATGGCCTCCTGGTTCGTCACGATGGGTTCCGGCACCCTGCGCATCCGGTGCGACACGGTTCCCGTGACCGGCGTGAAGCCCGTGAACGGACAGAACTGGAATCAGCAGGCGAACGGGAAGAAGAACGTCAAGGACGGCAAGTGGCACCATGTCGCGATTACGTATGACGATCCCACGCGCACGTTCCGCCTCTACGTGGACTACGAGCTGGACGCGACGCTGCAAACGGCGTATCCGCTCCCGCAGGTGCCGGGCGACCTCATCGTGGGCGTCAACAACTGGAACCTGACCGTGACGCCGCCGCGCCTCGGAGACTACTTCGTCGACGAGTTCCGCTACACGGCGGAGATTCTGCCCGTGGAGCGCTTCCTCCGTTTTCGCGCCGATGCTGGCAGCCAGATCCTGTTCAGATAAATCTCACTTGCCACTTGCCTTTCCATATTGTCATTGAGGAGTGTCCATGCTTTCGAAGTTCTGTCTGATTGGGATGTCGTGGGGGGTGATGGCCGCCGCCGTGGCCGATGTCGTCGTGACGAATACGCTCGCACAGTTCCCCAATAATTCGGAATCGAGTTTGAGTACGCCCGGGAACTGGACTCTGGGATATGCCGATGACGATCTTCACAATTCCTACGTGTTCCATGCCGACACGTATTCGGGACGTTGCTGGGCGAACTATGTCACTGCAGCCGGCCCAAAAATCATGACCATTCCCGGACGCGCTTGGGTGCTCGGTACGGTGGGTGGATCTGCGAGTCCTTTCTATTATTTGCGGAATGGCTGGCTGGTCTTTCCGAACGAGGGGCTTTTCCTGGCACGTGGCACCCTGCAGACCTGGGCCGACTCGTTGGCGTCCGGCAATATCCATTCCCGTGAGCGGCGGATTACAGGGAACGTGACGGTTCTGTCGCCGGATGCCAATCCCTACCATCTGCGTTTCAACGGCGTGTCCACGACCAATTGCTTCTTCTCCTTCAATGGCAAGTTGTCCAGTGCGGAAGGAACCACGCTTCTGGTGAAGCAGACGGCCGTCGGAACGGTCGACTCGGTCGACTATGGACAGGGCATCCGTCTGATGAGCGACCTCTCCGACTTCCGCGGGACGCTCAAGGTGGACAAATATCTTTTTCTGGAGGCGATGAATCAGGTATCGGACAAGGCGAGTCCGGGGACGTTCAATATCGGCGGTCATTCCGTTCTCCGTTTGCCGGGGATGTCCGACACGCTGGGCGTGGGCGAACTGGCGTTTGACGCCGACGCGGCCATCGAATATACGTTCGGGATCGATTCGTCCAAGAAACTGACCTGTTCGAGCCTTGCGGTTTCTCGGGCCTTTTCAACCGCAGCCCCCTTGACCGTTCGTCTCTTCAATACGCAGGGAACCAATTCCTGGGTCTTGATGGAGATGTCCTATCCGCTGATCCGAATGCCGAAGACGTGTGACGTGACATTGGATGATTTCGTCTTGGACGTGCCGGGTGGAAGCGGGATCATTTCGATGAACCTGGTTCTGGACGAGGAAGGGGATGAAAAGGTCCTGCGTCTTGTCCGCCAGGGAACGGTTGTCCATTCGACGCGCGGCATGACCACGGCGTCCACCGAGAAGTCGCCCTTTGGCGACGATGCGGATATCTGGGACCGGGCCGTCGATCCTTCCGAGGTCCCGAATACGGACTATCAAGCGGTCGGCGACCCTCTGCGCACGAAATCGGGATTGGCGGCCGACGACTTCCGCGGCCGTTCGCTGACGTTCAATGGACACACGCTTGTGCTTCAGGCGAAGACGACCCAGATCTCTGATCTCTACAGTTACGGCATGTCGATTGCCAACTGGCACGAAAACGGCGACAAGACGACGAATACGTTCGCGGCAGGCGGGACGAAGCGTCTGTCGGGGCGGTTGACGGTTCTGGCCAACAGCACGGTCAAGCAAAATGGACAGGGCCTCTACCTGGATCTGGCCATGGATCTCGTGTCCGAAACCAATCGCGTTCTGACCTTCTCCGTCAACGATGGAGCCAAGTCCTCCTGGCTGGAGCTGTCGGGCGAAAATTCTGGATGGTATGGAAAGGTGCAGGCGTATCCCGCCGTCAATTCGAGTGCAGGCAAGGTGCGTCCAGTTGCGACGTTCGACAACACCGCCGTGCTTGTCGTCCGTTCGGGGGCCGCCTTCGGTGCGCCACTTCCCGAGTTCGTGCGCGATTCGCTGTATCTCTACAACAAGGCCATTCTCTGGATGCCGGAGGATGTCGTGCTGGACGATGCGACACGCGGCATCAAGATCGGTCCGGCCGGTGCGGGACTTCAGGTCTCCGAAGGCAAGACGCTCACCTTGAAGCAGACGGTGCACCTGGCCTCGGCCAACGCGCCGCTTGTCAAGCTGGGCGCGGGCACGCTGGCGCTGGGCGGATCATTCCTGTTCGGCAACGCGGCAACGGAGGCGCCGGTTGCGAGTTATGACGGTTTCGAGGTGCAGGAGGGGTCGATCAAGGCTCTTTCCAAGGCGGCCTGCAATGGTCTTCGCATCACGATGGGCGAGGGCACCACGCTTCTGGTGGGCAATGCTCCCGCGGATGTAGCGGAAACGGGGCTGTACAACGTGACAGCCGCGGCGCCGTTCGTGCTGCCGGCCGATGGCAAGCTGCATGTGGCGCTGGACGCGGAACAGCCGTTGGAAAAGACCATCAGTACACCGATCTGCACGGTCAGGACGGGAACGCTCACCGTCGATCAGATTTCCGTGCGGCGTCCATGGCCCAACTACGACGTCAAGGTGTCCGCCACGACGGATGCCGCCGCCGGGCCGACGACCTTCACCGCCACGTTCACCCCCTCCGGCTGCGTCGTCATCTTCCGCTAGGCACCGTTGTCGGACGAAGCACGATCTGTGGTTTATGCCACAGTTTTGCCTGGGAACGGAGAGATTTGCTATAATACCCGGTATGGCGAAGTGGTTCAACATCGGCGGGCCGTGCAATCCGGCGAAAAACTATATGCTTTCGGCGACCGAACGGTTGCCGGAGGTCGTGTCGCTTATCAACAAGGAGCAGTACTTCGTCGTGCATGCGCCGCGGCAATGTGGCAAGACGACGGCGTTCCAGGCATTGGCCGATGAGATCAATGCGAAGGGCGAGATGGTGGCGCATTACTGCTCGGTCGAGGCCGTGCAGGAGTTCCATGATCCGACGACAAGTATGGCCGAAATCGCCCAGCAGATCTGCTTGAACCTCGACCTCTATCCTGAGATTTTCGGTGCGGACACAAAGAACGCCATGTTGGATGTCATTGCCCGTTCTTCTGACACGGCGGTCGTCACAAATACGCTCAAGGCCATTTCCGAACATCTGAAAAAGCCGTTCCTCGTTTTCTTCGACGAGGTGGATTGCCTCTCCGATGCGACGCTGGTATCTTTTCTGCGACAGCTTCGCAATGGCCGTATCGCCTGTAAAACGCCGAACTCGTTTCCCGTTTCCATCGCGCTGATCGGGCTGCGGAACATCCGCGACTACAAGATGCGCATCCGTCCCGCAGGGCAGTCCACGG
>JAUNMP010000204.1 GCA_030537465.1 bacterium | reverse complement strand
TCGATCCTCGAAAGCATCACCCGCATCCGCCTCGAAGAGGTCAAGAAGCGTCTTGCGTCGTCCGACGCCCCGATCGCCACCATCGCGCAGGCCTGCGGATTCCACGACACGAGCTATCTCATGACCCTCTTCCAGCGGAAAGTCGGCATGACCATGCGCGCCTGGCGCAGACAGTCATCCTAGGACCACTCGATTTCGTTCTCCAGGGCGACACAACTGTCACGTTTCAAGTGTTTCCGGAGCCTGGCCTACTTCGCGGTCGTGGCACCGGTGCGGGGCAGGTAGCAGGGGTCGAAGTCGTCGTCCGGTCCGTCCGTGATCTGCCGGACGCCGGAGCCGTCCGCATTCATTTCGAAGAGGTGGTGGACGTGTTTGATCCGCTCGAGGTGGTTCGTCGCGGCTTCGGGCACATGCCGCCAGGCGAAGAGGAGCTTCCGCCCGTCGTAGCCCGGCCACACGTCGCAAATAAACATACGGAAATTTTCATCGTACCTCAGCCACGTTCTTTCTGAATCGACACCCGAGAGCACCGATCTCGAGTCAATCAGGTCCCGTCACCGTCACATCTAACAATTCATCTTCTGAGTTCGAAATACGGCGTACCGACATCCGTACAGATTTCAAACACCGTATTCCCGTTCGCATGGGAAGCGGGAATGGTTCCCATACGCCGACCGGTGAGCGGGTCAAGACGATGAACTTCCAATGCCCCTCCGGATAATTTCACTTTCGCCTGCATCGGTTCCGTCACAACCACGCCACCCGTTCCCCAGGACGTCATCACGCCATCGGAAATCGTCGTGTCGGTATTGCGCGAATTGCCGACTAGAACCAACAGCATCCGCCGCGAATTGGCGATTGGAAGGCCATCAATGGAGGTCACCGCCAATGTTCCAAATGCCGACGAACTCGAAACGTCCATGTCCGACAGGTGCCCAATCGCCGCATCCAGACGGTTCAGCTCACCAACGACCATCTTGGTCCGAGTGGTATCGACGACCAGAAGCCCCTTCTCGGGATAGCGAACCAATTCGCCCGTGTCGCTGGACACACGGTCGGACGGAATCTCGCCGACGATCTCGGACCACGTTGGCCGTTCCGCCTGTCCCGCCACAACGGCACTCTCAATCCGATGCACCCCCGCAATGGCCGCGAACTTGGAGGGGATTAGCTCGTTCGGGTCGGACGCGCCATACAGTTCCTGCGGCGTATAGGCCGCCAGCAACGTCCGCCGCGCAACCGCGATGTCCCCACGACGAAATGCGATTGCGCACACCTGCGACAAGCCCCAGGTCGAGGGATCTGTCTGTTGCGAAAGCGGCATGATGCCCGGATTTCGCTCGAAGCGAGACCAGATTCCGCAGTCAAATGCCCCATTTGCGCAGAAGAACAACAAAGCGTCATGCCCCTGCAGAAGGCTGAAGGCCGTGCACAGCGGCAGCCCTTCCGAACGGAAGTCGTTCGGGAAGCAGAAGTTCCACTCTCCTGCGACCACCGGCTTTCCAAAGAGCTTGACGTTGTTGATGCGACGGCTCATCGGGAAGCCCTTCGAGGAGGTTCGGACCATGCATTCGTTGTTGACGGGAATCGCCCGCTGATTCACATAGTCGCTGTAGCCGAGATAGAAATGATCGTTCGTGAAATCAGTGTCCGTCGCGACGACAAGATCGGCCGGAGTCCAGACGTTGTTGTTACCGCAGATCGTCCCTTGAACGCCAATTGACCGCAGGAACGTCTTCATGTCGGCGAAATGCCGCTGCTGGACCTCGACCAAGAACGCGACTCGCGCCGCATCGCTTCCGTCCGCAAGATCACCAGTTACTGCCGGAACGTGCGCGTCCCGCCACATCCGCCAGGATGCGTTGAGATGGTCGTAATAAGGTCCGAGCCGCTTGGCGACATCGTGCCGCAACAAGCCAGGTAGCGAACATTCATTGACGATCTCCCACATCGCCACGGCCGGATCTTCCGCCAGGGAGAGACCCGTGTACGGATTCTTCCGCATCAGGAAATCACGGAGAAATCGCTTCGTCGCGCCGATCAGCTCTGGTTCGAACTGTGACGCGGCGCGTTCGTCATTGCGGAACGAACGGCCGAGCAGCGCCTCGTACCAAAGACCGTCGTTGCAGTCGAGATAGAGATAGATGCCATTCTTCTTCAGTTCCGCCGTGAAGTTGAACAGTAAGTCGAGCGAGTCCTCGTCGATCGTACCATCAGACCGGATCAGCCAGTGCGGACCGAGCCAGTCGTAATACTTCGTGGCAATGCCGTGAAGACGCACGAGATTGACGCCTTGCCGCGCGAGGTTCCGGGCAATCTCGCCCGCCAGCCTCTTCGGCGGGAATAGTCCGGCGGCCCCGACGTTCGTTCCCCAGAACCGCACGGCCCGTTCCGGTTCGTCGGCAAAGGCGAACGCTCCGGCGGCATTGACGATCACATGGCCTTTCACACCTGCCACGCGGCCTTCGTTCAGGAACGAAACGTCCAAGGTCGATCCGGGCTCAATCGTGTCCCGCCAGGCAATCGGACAGCGATACCAGTTCGAGGCATCGACTTCCTCCCGTTGCTCGGGAACGTTGAAAAGTGCATCATAGCCGCGACTGATGTCGTCCTGAAGCACACCGGTCCGCAGCGCGGTAGCCGCCAGTACGATCGGCACGCTTTCGCCGGCCACGACCTTCAGGGAACGCAAGCCGCGCGACGGACGCGGATTGCGCCACATCTGATGATAGAGGGAGACTTCGCCGGCCGCATTGCGTCCACGCAACCCGATGCGCGCGCCGGGAACGCGCGCCGTCCCAACCCAGTCACCCGTGTTGACGCCGCTGACCACGTCAACCGTCTCCGTCGAACCATCCTCGAATGTCAGAACGTAGCGGAACGCCTCGTGCCCACGCGGCGCCGCCCAGGCCACTGCATGCAGGAAATCGAGCCGTTCAGCCTTGAGACCATCGAGCACCAAGTCCTCGGACGCACCCGGCAGAAATGCGAGTTGTGCACCTCCGCCCAGAATCACCGCCCGATGTTCGAGACGAAATGGGATGGCCGCACTTCTGACGACATCCCCCGCCTTCACAAACGAAAGATCCACTGCGCCCTGATCCGTGCACCCCCCTTTTTCGTTTTCGGGGATTCCGTCGTCGGACAGCGTACGGGTGGCGATGCGTTCCAGCGGCAACATGTAAAACGCTCCATCATCGCGGGGAAATGCCTTGACCCGAAATTTGATTCGCAGAACTGTTCCGTTCTCCCGGTCGTACTCCGGCTCGAACCAGACATAGCCGCGACAGTCGTTCGGCTTGTGCCGGAAATCGCGCAAAACGGGCACGCACGGAGTCTCAACGACATGAACGGATACCTTGCCTGCTGTTGCCGACAAGGTGAAAACACCGCCTTCAGGCAAGAGATCAGGCGACCGGGAGGGAAACGCCGTGAGCGCGGACTCAGGAAGACAGAATCGCAGCTGAAGATGCGTCAGCGGAAGACCCTTGCGGATTTCGGCCTCGTATTCGAACTCGCTTTCCTGAGGCGAGAGATCACGAATCGACTTGCGGATCGCCGCGATAGGACCGCTCCCCGCGTATCTGCGTTCGATTCGCCCGCCCCACGATTTTTCGCCAACCAACGGCACCGAGTCCTCATTGAGCCATTGGATTGCCTGTCCGCCCGAACGCAAGCCGACGATCAGGTTATCTGCACCCAATACCGTCTCGCCTTCAAGAGAGAAACAGAACTTCCCATTCCGATTGAACGTCGCACCAGCCCATGAGGTAGATGCGATGATCAACAGAACAATTGCCGCGACGATCCTCATCATACAATGTGCTTACTGTGGCGGCAGGCACACGCGGAAGCCAGCCGCGCCAATCGTGTTGCCACGATTCGCTGCACTGTCCAGGTATCGGGTTGCCGCGCCGTAGGCCGGTCCCTTGCAGTTTGCGTTAGAAGACGATGTGCTGCCAGACGAGTAAACACCCGGATTGTCCCACGCACCGCTTCTCACGATAACCAGCTGATTTACGCCCGTCTTGCCGGTCACACCTTCATAATCGGTCAGTTTCTGACCGGAGAACGACACCGCGCCCCAGTTCGGCAAAACGTCGGCGCAGATTTCGGAGACATTGCCGAGCATGTCATAAAGGCCCCAGGCATTCGGTGTCGCCCGTCCGACCACCCACATGGAATTTCCCCACGAGCCGTCG
The DNA here is from genome assembly GCA_030537465.1 of bacterium. Classification (GTDB taxonomy): domain Bacteria; phylum Verrucomicrobiota; class Kiritimatiellia; order RFP12; family UBA1067; genus RUG572. The sequence continues at coordinate 4,317 of JAUNMP010000204.1, read as the reverse complement.
AGTATCACGATTCCGGAATAACCCGTGTCGGTCCCGTTGTAATAGACCGTCGTCGTTCCCGCACGGCAGGCGTATTCCCACTGCATTTCGCTCGGCAGATCAAACGCCAGTCCGGCCTTCTCGCGAAGGACCCCGAAGAAACTTGTGGCGTCGACCGCTTTGCTGGCGGGATAGGAAAGCCCCGTAACAGAACCTCGGAGCATCGTATAGCTCATGCCCATCTTCGCCTTCTTGGCGGCAACATCGGTGCACTCGCCTCCCATGATCAGTGCATACTGCTTCTGCGTCGTCTCGAACACGCCCATCCAGTAGGGTTTCGTCTGGACGATCGTGTAGTTGTCCGCCGCATTGCGGACGGAACCTGCCGGAATCTTGCGCAGGACGAGTTTCGTGGTTTTGTACTCGTCGGTCCAGCCACCGGCGGGAACGTCATAGAGATACGAGACGGCGAATCCGTCGGCGAGGTCAATGACCATGTAGTTACCGAAGAGGCTGGCACCCTCTTCCGGATAATACGCCTGCACGCGTACCTTCAGATTATCGACGAGGTTGTCCGGCCAATCCTTGCGGGCGCGCCAGCGGAACGAATGGGTGCCGACGGCAAACACGTCGTTTGAGGAATGCGTATAGTCACCCGTGAACGTCTGCGCGCATCCGATCGAAACGCCATTCGTCAGAACATCGGCCTGGATCATCGCGGGCGAACCGACGATTTCGTAATTGACGATGATATCGCGCGTCGTCATGTCCTGTCGGTACGACACGTTTGCGAGGTTAAGGGCCTTGTCCAGGCTGGCGATTTCGGACAATGCCGTCCCTGCGGCAAGCACCGCACAGCAGGCAACCAATGACATCCTGAAGTTCATAGTGGAATTCTCCTTCTCTACGTTGATTTCATCTCACAATGATCATAAGCACGGGCGAACGGGTATCGCACCCCCCCACGTCCGTATCTCGTGTAATCGGACGTCTCGTATCCGCAATCAAGGCTGGATCAGGAACTAGATTGACAAATCGCGTATCGCAGATGCCAGCTTCGGTTTCAACGGAAACTCCCGTACCGGAAAGCGACACCAGCGGAACGAGGATACATGTGGCCAAAGCCAACAGCCTACATGTGTTCTGAACATCCATCCTCGATTTTCGTCGTCGAACTGCGTTTTGCATGGCAGAATCCCTTCATCCTTGTGACACGTTTTGGATGGCAACATTATACTAGCCGAAAGTCCCAATCAAAATCCACCCGTTCGGGTGGGGGCGTATCCACCCGCCAAAGCGAAAGGTCTCTGGCCCGAATATGATATAATCTTCGCGATGAAGGCATCCCTCATATTCCTCGCGTTCCTTGCGTATGTGAGCTCCTCAGCAACGTCCTCCCAGGCGGCCATTGCCAATCTGAGCGTCCTGCGCGAACGTCTCTGGACGGAGACCGCCAATGCCACCCGCTTCGATGTCACGGGATACGTCGCCTTCGTCTGCAATGGCGACACGACGCGAATCGATCTCGTGGATGGCGATTCGCACCATCAGTTCTGGCTGTCGACCTCGAACAGCTGTCCCGTCCGCGGCGGCGACCTTGCGAGACTGCGTGGCCGATTCGGGCCACCGCCCGAGAACATCCGCCGGGAAATCTCGTCGCCGCTTGCCCCCTACGTCGATCAGGTTGATCTCCTCGGCAAGGCCCCGCCGCGCCACTATGACGAAATCAGCGGCGTGCGCCTCGTCTCCGGCGGCTTCACGAACGCCGCTGTCTCCGTCCGCGGCATTCTCTCCGGGGCGCATCGGGACGAACTGAACGCAAACTGGAACTGGTTCGTCCTCCGCACGCCCACGGGGAAGGTCTATGCTGCGACACCGGATCGCGAGAACGCGCTGGCGACGCTGCAGAGCCTTTCCGATGCCGAAGTGACCGTCTGCGGCACGGCGACCCCCGCCCCCCGGCTCAAGGGGCTCTCCGGCTTTCAGCTTCTGGTTGTCGGCGATCGGGGGATCGTCTGCACGAAGCGTCCGACCGACGACCCTTTTACCTGTCAGGATCTCGCCGAAGGCATCCGCCGCATGGTTGATCCGAATCCCCGCAAACCCGTTTCCCTTCATCGGAATCTCATTCACGGTACGGTACTGGGATGCGGGAACGGACGACTGTTCCTCCGAACGACCGGCGAGGTCTTCTGCTCCGTCGTTCCTCTATCCGTGCCTCCCGGAATCGTCCCAGGATGTCATGTCGTCGCTGCCGGCTTCCTCGAATATGAGCTCTCGGGGCTTGAATTCGTCGACGCCCATGTCCGCCTGGACGCCACCGACCGAGCCCCCCTTTCTCCAGGGAAACCGATCGACGCCAAGGTGCTTTCGCCATCGACGAAGGGCAATCTGCCGATCAATCCGAGATGCGATGGCGAGGCCGTCACGATTTTCGGAATCGTCGCCAACTCGACCGAAAGCATCCGCCACGACGGCATCATCCGTCTCATCTGCGGCGATCATACGGTGTCCGTCGACATCCGATCGACATTTGGGAGTCCTCCACACATCGTCGACAAGGGTTACGGGCTCTCGGTGACCGGCATCGCCTTCTGCGGCACGGCAGGAAATCGATCCACCGGCGGTCTCCCCTTTTTCACAGGCTTTACGATCTATCCACGCGTACAGGAGGACATTGTCGTCAGATCGAAACCTTCATGGTGGACGACCGGACGGCTGCTTGGAGTCATTCTCGCGCTGATGGTACTAATCGTCGCAATCCTCGTCTGGAACCGTTCGCTTGCCGTTCTGTCCGATCGCCGCGGTAAACGCCTTTACCGAGAAGCACTGGCCCACACGAAAGCCGAGATGAAAATCGAAGAACGCACCCATCTCGCCGTCGAGCTGCATGACGCCCTCTCGCAGACGCTGACCGGCGTGGCGCTTCAGCTCGACTCCGCCTGCCTCGCGAACCGTGGCGGCAATGCGCGCGTCGGACAAATCCTAGAGGTTGCGAAGTCAATGCTCGCCTCCTGTCGCAGGGAACTTCACAACTGCCTGTGGGACCTGCGGAGTCGCGCATTCGACGAAGAGAACATGTCCGATGCCGTCATGCGCACACTCGCACCCTACGCCGACGGAATCGGCATCAGCATTCGCTTCAACGTTCCGCGCGCTCCCTTCGAAGAGACGCTGTCCCACGCCATCCTCCGCATGGTGCGGGAACTCGCCGTCAACGCCATCAACCACGGACACGCCACGCGCCTCTGGATTTCCGGTGAACACCACGACGGCACGGTCGCCTTCTCCGTCCACGACAACGGTTGCGGCTTCGACCCGAACGACTTTCCCGGTCCCCGCCAGGGGCACTTCGGCCTTCAGGGCATCCGTGAACGGCTGGAAAAGCTTGACGGGGACATCGACATCCAAAGCAAGCCAGGGCAAGGCTCAAAGATCCGTATCCATCTCAAGGTACAGAAGAAAGACAATGAGTAAGAACGACAAAACCAGGATTCTTCTGGTGGACGACCATCTCGTTGTGCGCATGGGCATCGCATCCATCATCTCCTACGAAGACGACCTCGAGGTCGTCGCAGAGGCGAGTGACGGCCGGGAAGCACTCCGTCTCGCCAAGCAGTTCAAGCCCGACATCGTGCTCATGGATCTCGTCATGCCGCACATGAACGGTGTTGCGGCCACGGCCGCCATCCGTGAAGCCTGCCCCGAGACAAAGGTCGTCATTCTGACGACCTTCGGCACATCCTCCGACCTGAAAGCCGCGATGGACGCCGGGGCCTGTGCCGCCCTTTCAAAAACATCCTCCCAACAGGAGATCATTTGCGCGCTTCGCGAGGTCGTCCAAGGGGGAAACGTCGTCAGCCGTGAGTTTATCCATGCCCTCAGGTCAACGCCGGAATCACCAAAACTTTCACCCCGACAAATCGAAACCCTGACCTATATCGCCAAGGGATTCACGAATCAGGAAGTTGCCAACCTGCTCGGAATCAGCATCGATACCGTCAAGGACTATCTCAAGACGATCTATTCGCGCCTGGGCGTCGCCACACGCGCCGAAGCCGTCTCCCTCACCGTCAGCGTCGGATTGATCAAGCCTTGACGCGCACACAATTCATAGCAATAGCCGTCTTGCGTCGTCCGACGCCCCGATCGCCACCATCGCGCAGGCCTGCGGATTCCACGACACGAGCTATCTCATGACCCTCTTCCAGCGGAAAGTCGGCATGACCATGCGCGCCTGGCGCAGACAGTCGCGCCTCCCGGGGTGACGAATCATTCTGTACCAGAGATTCCAAATCGGGAATAAGTCGCATTGAGAATTGAGCCGCCTTGGCCTTT
>JAUNMP010000013.1 GCA_030537465.1 bacterium | reverse complement strand
GTCGGGTGGCAGGGCCGGCGACAGGGTGTCCGAGGGGTTTTGCAATTACCTCTGGTGAACGCCGCCTCGGACTATGCCGTCACGGTGGACCAGCCCGTTGCGGCCTTCCCGACGAACCTCGTCGTCCAGAACCTGGGCGGTGGAACCGCGTCGCTCGTCTTCGCGGCCGACGCGCAGATGGGCGAGGGGACGATTCGCGTTGGAAAGGGCGGCTGCATCCGCGTGGACGAAGGGGCGACGTTCTCCTACACGGGCACGGATGCGGCGGTCTTCGCCGCGAATTCCTACACCGTGCGTCAGCGGCTGGCCGCGCGGCCGATGGTCACGGTCGAGGCGGGCGGTGAATGGCTCATCGCGGGCGGAACCACGGACTTCACGAACGTCGTCGGCGTCGTCTCCCTCGCCGGCACGGACGAAGAACCCGCGCGCTGGACGATGACGGATGGTGTATTCGCCTACATGGACAACGAGGCGCTGTCTCCGTTCACCGTCGCGAAGGGGGGCGTGCTCGATCTCCGGGGCGGCACGTTCCGCCTGCCGCACCATGGCTACAATCACATAACCGACCTGGCCACGCGAGGTGGTACCGTCCTTGTTTCCAACACCGTAATCGACACGGCGGGCAAGTTCGTGACGCCCAATGGCGGCAGCATCTACTTCGGTACGGGCGACACGGTCTTCGACACCGGCGCCCAGCTGCGCCTCGCCGGCGGCAACAAGTTCGTCTCTCCTGCTGCCGCGGGCGAGACGGCCCGGCTGACTTACCGCAATGGCGCCGCCTTCCCGAACTACAATACGAACTTCAGGTGGTACATTGGCGGCTTCGCCGGCGGTACGGGCATCTTTGACTGGGCTGCGGACGATTCCGTCCAGCAGAACCCGTTCGCCGTCGGATACGACGACGGCGAAGGCGTACTGAACGTGAAGCGCGGTCTCCTGCGGGTCCATTCGTATGGCCTCTCCGTCGCCCAGCAGTACTCGACGAGCAAGACGCCGTCGGCCAGCATCGTCGGCCGCGTGTCCGTTGACGCGGGTGCGGCGGTCTACATCGAGGGTTCCCTCAACAAGGGCTGGGGCGCGTCGAGTACGCATTGTGGCCTGATCGTGGGCGACGGCGCGAACGCAGCCGCAGTCTCCGGCCGTCCCTATGTCGGCTACATGCAGGTTGCCGGCGCCGTGACGAACAACATGGGACAGGTGATCATCGGCCTCGGTCCCGCCGAAGGCACCTACGTGCAGCAGGGCGGCATTTCGATGATGAACAACGGACTCGCAAATGGCAAGGACGAAGCCGGCAACGCCTTCGCCTATCACGGGCACACGATCCTCGGCCAGAACGGCGGCATTGGACGCGTGATCGTCTCAAACGGCACGTTCAAGGTCGTTCGTGGCACGCTGTTCGTCGGTGGTTGCAGTACGGACGAGTTCTGCTCTCACTCCAACGACGCGAATCGCGAGCGCAACGCCTTCGTGGGGACGGCCCGCTATCCCTTCGACCGTCACGACGGCACGGGCACGTTCACCGTGGCTGGCGGCGAAACGGTGGTGAATAATTCAACCGTGCTGGGCGCAGACGGTGCGGGCGTCCTCGAGATGCGTGGCTCGGTCGGCATGTTCACGACGAAGGATCTCGTCCTCTCCAACGCGACGGAGTCGGTCGTTCGGTTCGTCGCGGACGCGAACGGCGTCTCGCCGGTCGCGGCGACGGGGACGCTGACGGTGACGGACGCCACGCGCATCGAGGTCGACCTTTCGGCCTACACGGGGAAGACCGCGACCTTCCCGCTCGTCACGTTCGGGGCATTCGAGGGCGATCTCTCGCTGGTCGATCTCTCGTTTACGGATGGCTCAGGTCGTTCCACGCCCTGCACGCTCGTGAAGGACGAGCACGCGATCCGTTTCGCGTTCACGCGCGGCACGGTTTTCCTCCTTCGTTGATGCGGAGCTCTCGGATTCGTTCGAGGTACTGGCGGCTTCCACCCGGAAATGGCGGGCGGAAGCCGTCGGAGGTGTGCTATAATACCGCCCATGGCAGAGGCGAAGCAGGAGAGTGGCGAAGCGATTCCCGTCGACGAGGTGGGGGTCGATCCTGCGTATTTCATGGACGACCCGAACTGGGCGGATTTCCTGCCCGATCTCCAGCAGGGAGGTCCGAAATGCCGTCTGCCGGCGCACGAGGACTGCACGCCGCTGGTGGTCGAGAACGTCGCCTCCCATCTCGAGGCGGGGGGGACGCTGGGGACGATGGAGGGCTACGAGTCGCGTCCCGGCCAGCTGGAGATGACGCGCGCGGTCACGCGGGCCTTCAACGAGCGCGAGCATCTGATGGTCGAGGCGGGAACGGGGGTCGGCAAGTCGCTGGCCTATCTCGTCCCATCGGTGCAGTGGAGTTTCATCAACGACACGCCGGTGGTGCTGTCGACGGCGACCCGCAATCTGCAGAGCCAGCTCATTTCGAGCGATCTGCCGCGGGCGGCGCAGACATTGGGCGCCGAGGCATCGAAATTCCGCGCGACGCTGCTGAAGGGGCGTTCGAACTACCTCTGTCTGCGGATGCTGGGCGAATACATGCAGGGCGGCTACTGGACGCTGGCGGAAGATGAACGCGAGGCGTTTGGCGGGCTGGTCAAGTGGCTGCATCAGACGAAGGACGGCGATCTGGACGACTTCGGCGACGAGCAGCTGCGCCCGAAGCTGGCGTGTCCGCCTGAGGACTGCGCGGGGCGGGCGTGTCCGTTTCGCCAGAAGTGCTTCATCGCTAAGGCGCGTGCCCGTGCGCTCAAGGCGCATGTGGTGGTGGTGAACCACGCGCTTGTGCTGGCGGAGGCGACGAATCAGGGCGCGGGAATTCTGCCGGCCTATGGGCGGCTGGTCTTCGACGAGGCGCACAACCTTGAGGACATCGCGACGAACTTCTTCTCGTACGAGCTTTCGCGTCCTGCGCTGCAGCAGCTGTTGTGGAAACTGGCGCGTCCGGGGAAGGCGCGGCGAGGGGCACCTGGACGCATGCGCGGCGTGCTGGGGACGATTGAGCGCCTGCTGCAGAAGGGGGCCTTCAATGTGAAGGGCGAGGCGGAGGAGGTCCGCGAGCTGCTGACGCGCGCCCATGTGCAGATCAAGTTCGTTCAGACCGAGGGTGATGCGCTGTTCGAGGTGCTGAAGCGCCTGTTCGCGCCGGCGTCGCAGGTGGACATCATCCGCTTCCGGTGTCGGCCAGGGGAGGCGGGGAGCCTCGGCGCGCGGCAGTATTCGCTGCATGGGCTCTTCACGGACTACACGTCCGCCCAGTGGAACGAGGGCGATCTCGTGGAGTTCGGGACGCGCTTCGAGGATGCTCTTGCGCGTCTCCAGGCAATCCTGGTGGATCTCGTGCAGATCCTGCAGGCGATCGACACGGGGGATGGCGTCACCGGCTACGGGGATCTGGTCGCGTCGCTCCAGGGACTGGCGGCGATGTTCACTTCCTTCATTCTCGAGTCGAAGTTCATCCTCAAGGCGAGCGACGACTCCCGCGTCTACTGGGCCGAGAAGTGTGCCGCCAACCGCAAGCTCCGCCAGCAGGAATACGTGCGGCTGGTGGCTGCGCCGCTCTCCGTGGCCTCGGAGATGAAGCGCTATTTTTACGATGCGAAGGATTCGGTTGTGCTCTGCTCTGCAACGCTGCGGGCGGGAGACAGATTCGACTATATGGCGCGCAAGCTCGGCGTGACGTTGATCGAGGGACCACGGGTGAAGACGCTGGTGGCCGCGTCGCCGTTCGACTATTTTCGGCAGGCGTTGGCAATGGCGGCGGATTTTCTGCCAGATCCGGCCACGAAACCGCGTGAGTATTCCGCTGCACTGGCGCCGTTCCTGCGGGATCTCTTCACCGTCACGGTGGGGCGGGGACTCGTCCTCTTCACTGCCTATGAGATGATGCGTGCGGTCGCTGAGGTGGCACGTCCGCTGTTTGATGCGGCCGGCATTGATCTGCTGGTCCAGGGCGAGGGCGTTTCCCGTGAGACGATGGTGGGCGCGTTGAAGGCGGCCAATCCAAAGTTGGGGGATCGTCCGTTGGTGCTTTTTGGCGCCCAGAGCTTCTGGGAGGGGGTCGATGTGCCGGGGGAGGCGCTCAGCTGCGTGGTGCTGGCGCGATTGCCGTTCCCGCAGGCAGGCGAGCCGATTGTCGAGGCGCGGTGCGAAAGGATCACGGAGGAGGGTGGAAAGTCGTTTCGTGACTATATGCTGCCTGAGGCACAGCTCCATTTCCGTCAGGGATTCGGCCGTCTTGTGCGAACGAAGCGTGACCGGGGCGTGGTGGTCATCGCCGACCCGCGGATTGTCGTGAAGAATTACGGGGCACTCTTCCGCAAGACGGTGCCGTCATCGGTGCATACCGTTTCCGCCGCTTCGGATCTTCTTTCCCGTGTTCGAGACTTTTTCGCCTAGACTTGAATCTTGGACCAGGAACTTTCAACTTGATTTGCCCCTTGACGGCAACCTACGGAATTGATAAACTCTGTTCTGCTTTTCCACGGAGAGGTGGCAGAGCCTGGTTGAATGCACATGACTCGAAATCATGCATACCGCAAGGTATCGGGGGTTCGAATCCCTCCCTCTCCGCCAGCTGCGGGCGTAATTCAATGGCAGAATAGGAGCTTCCCAAGCTTCTTACGTGGGTTCGATTCCCATCGCCCGCTCCATTTTGACGATTGGTCAGCTCCGACTTCCTGGTCGGAGTTTTGTTTTTCCAAGATTGAATCTGGCGGTCTTTTTTGTTATCATATTTCCAGATCATTGGAGGATAAATTATGAAGTTATATGGTTTTCTTGTTGCAGCGGCAACATTTTCGGCCGTGATGGCCGCATCCGACGGGAGGACTTCGTTCGGAACGGCGTTTCAGGACTTGGCGAAGGATGATCAGGTCGAGTTTGTGCGTGCCGTGAACAAGTCGATGGAGGACTATAAGGCGTCCACGCCGGAGAAACGTCTGTTTACAATCTACGCGGTGAACCGCGATGCGGTGAAGGCCGCCCCCGAGAAAGAGCGCAAAGCCGTGATTGCAGAGGTCTTCGCGACGGCGCCGATGGATGCGTTGCCGATGATCACGGATCGTTTCGCGAGTGAACTCTTCTCCCGCAAGGCGGCGGGGTTCAGCGACAAGGACGACTCCTTTGTCGAGTTTGCGTCCGCCACGCTCATGCGCATCCGCAATCGGCTTTTCTCGGGTGTGCCGACTGAAAAGTTCCCAGGGGCTCGTTCCGCCTTTGCCGTCATCTGCTTCCTGAAGGCGAGCGAGGGGAATCCGGAGGATCTGCGGCAGTCCCTTCTCTTCTATGTGCTGACGGGGTCGCAGGAATTGGCCCGCAAGGTGTGGATTCCGGCGGCATTGGGCGAAGACGGGAAGACGCCGTCGTACCAGCCGATTCTTGAGGCTGGCTACAAGGGCGAGGAGCCTCCGCACGTCAATCTTCATCCGATGGCCCCGATTGAACTCGGGAATCTCCAGGTTGGAAGCGATCTCCGTGTCGAGAATGCGAAGGATGTCTCGAGTCCGAAGCCCCTGGATGTCGTGAATGGACTGAACGCTGGAGGTGGACTTGGCCAGGGCATCAACCGTACACCGCGTGCCGCAACGGGGGACCCCGATTCCCCCTGGTATCGCCGGCGCCGTGGGGATCGGCCGGATGACGAACCAGAAAGCTACATGGGACAGGGCCTCTGACGTGCTGAAAACCGTCTCCCTGCTGCTTGTCTCCGCTCCAGTCCTCGCATTCGCGTGGGCTTTTGGCGGTTCTCGGACCGACGTGCTGGCACGGGCGATGCCGTGGGCATCGCTCGCGTGCGCGCTGGGGACGTTTCTGTTGCCGCAACACCATCCTGGTGAGACGTGGGGGGCGGCGGTCCGACGTTCTGCCTTGGGCGTGCTGAAGGATCCGTTCTTCTGGGTGGCCCTTGTTTTCCTTGGGTATCTGGTGGTTCCGCTTTTCAACGTGTCCCTTTGCCCTGTGTGCGACTGGAAGGCGATTGACGCAGGGGCCGACCCCTATCCCCCGATGCGTTATCTGCCGTTCTGCGCGAGTCCCCGTGAACATGCGGGCGTGCTGTGGTGGTTTGGGCCTGCGCTTCTTTCGGCACTGGGGATTCGGCATGGGCTGACGCGGTCTGGAAAACGGTCGTTGCTCGAGCTGCTGGCCTGGAATGGTGCCGCACTGGCGCTTCTGGGGTTCCTTCAGTATGTGACGGGGGCCCAGTTCCCGTATTGGGGAAAGCCGATAAGGCCCACGCAGTTCTTCTCCGTCTTCGGCTATCCGAATATGGGAGGGGCCTATTTCACGCTTATGTATTCCCTGTCGCTCGGCATCTGGTGCAGCCAGATGGGCGATGCGGAGGCCTCGCCGCTGGATCAGGGCGGTCATCCCTTCCTTCGCGCGCATTACCCGTTCGTGGCCGTGGCGCTCTCTCTGGCGGCGGTACTGGCCACGCTTTGCCGAGCGGCGATAGTCCTTTCTGTGGCTTTGACGGCGGCTTTTTTCATCTACGTGGTGCTGCGGGCGTTTGTGGGAAATGACTGGCGTCGGGCGCGGCGTTTCCGCAGTGCTGTGGTGGCGATTTCGCTGATGCTGGGGCTGTTTGGCGCGATCTACGTGTATGCGCCGCCGGAGGTGGGGCGTGAACTCGGCACGGTGAATCCGCTTGCGGTCGCGGATCGCGTTTCGGGCAAGGCCCAGTATCATACGCGCGTGGCCACGGCGATCATGCGCGACTTCCCGCTCTTTGGCGTGGGAGGGTGGGGGTATCGTCACTTCTCCCAGGCCTATATGACGCCGGAGGAGCTCAAGCACCAACAGGTCGTGGGAGGGGCGAACGTCCACAACGACTATCTGCAGTTTCTGGCGGAGCATGGCCTTGTGGGCTTTTCACTGCTAGTGGCGTGCGTCTGGTTGCTGGCATTGCCGACGGGACGGGAATGGAAACGGCGTGCGGCGAAGGCTCTGGCTGCTGAGCGATCCAATATCGGGTCGTCGACATTGACGCTTTTTGCCGTGTCACCCCCGATTGTTGGGACATTCCTGGGGTGTGTGGCGGTTCTGGTGCATGCATTTGGAGATTGTCCGTTCCGTTCCGCGGCGGTGCTCGCCGCCTTCCTTGCCATACTCCCGGCGTCCTTTGGCTTCATGCCTCGGGAGCCTGGTGATTTTTAAGATTTTTGGGGTTGCATAATCCCCCGAAGAGTGAGAAACTAGTGGGACCTTTTCAGGAAGAAAGGAGGTATCCGGCATGATGACAATCTACAAATGGGAAAACGGCGGTCTGAAGGAGACGACTGAACTGTGTGATTCGTGTTGGATCAACCTCGCGGAGCCCACTACGGCGGAGCTGGAGCAGGTGCTCTGCTTCTCCCAGGTTCCGCGGGACTTTCTGACCGATCCTCTTGACCGCGAGGAACGTCCGCGTTTTGAGAGTGAGGATGGTTTCCACCTCGTCATTGTGCACGTGCCGTTGCCGGTGAGAGGTGACGAGGACGACGAGAGCGTGCTCCCCTACGAAACCTTGCCTCTGGGCATTGTTCTCTTTGGCCAGAGCGTGATCACAATCTGCTCTCAGACGACGCCGGTGACGAACGCCTTCCTCGACCAGATTCGTCGGGTGTGTCCGCCAGGCGAGCGGAACCGCTTCATGTTCCGTCTTCTCTGGCACGCGGCGGTGCTCTTCCTCCGCTACTTGCGTGACATGCACGCGAAGATCGAGGATCTTGAGGATTCCCTGCACGAGTCCATTTCGAACGAAGTGCTGTTGAAGCTGCTTACGTATCAAAAGTCGCTCGTCTACTTCTCCACGTCGCTGAAGGCGGACAACATCCTCATCAACCGCCTCGACCACGCGCGCCAGCTCAATCTTTCCGAGGATGATTCGGATACGCTCGACGACGCGGCGGTCGAATACCAGCAGGCGCTTGAGACCGCGACGATCCATTCGAACATCCTCAACGGAACGCTCGACACGTTCGCGTCGCTTATCAACAACAACCTTTCGAACGTGATGAAGTACATGACCGCCGCGACGATTCTCCTCGCCGTGCCCACGGTCATCACCAGCGCCTACGGCATGAACATCCCGCTGCCGCTGCAGGACTACCCGCATACGTTTGCCGTCCTTTCCGCGATTTCGGGTGTGCTGGCGGTTGGAATCATTGGCGTGCTGTTCTACCTCTACAAGAAGCGGGTGTTCTGAGCGGGTTCCAAGTTCAAGGTTCCAGGTTCAAGACGCCAGGTTTAAAGGGTCAAAGGTTACAGGTTACAGGGTTATGGACGAAGTCAATGTCAGCAAGCCAGGGCGCGTCGTCGCGATCGTCGGTCGCCCCAATGTGGGCAAGAGCGCTCTTTTCAACCGCATTGCGCGTCAGCGCATCGCGATCGTCTTCGACCAGCCGGGCGTGACACGTGACCGTGTCGCTCGGGAAGTCGAGGCGAACGGGCAACGCTTCATGTTGGTCGATACGGGTGGTCTCGCGTTTGACAAGACGCCGGGCAGCGATGACCCGTTGGCCGCCGAGACGCGCCAGCAGGCAGCGCTCGCAGTGACGGATGCCGCGGTGTGTCTGGTGGTCGTAGATGCCCGTGCGGGCGTGACGCCGCTCGATGAGGAGGTGCTCAAGCGCGTGCGCGAGAGCGGCGTGCCGTGTGCGATTGTCGCGAACAAGTGTGACATCGCAGAAGATGATGTGCGCGCGGATGAATTTTTGCGTTTCGGCATGCCCGTGATGACCTGTTCCGCGGAACATGGTCGTGGCGTCGCCGCCATTGTCGAATTTGCCACGTCGAAGCTTCCGCCTCCGGAGGCGGATGAGGCGACGTCGCGTCCGCTGCGCGTCGCGATCGTCGGTCGCCCGAATGCCGGGAAGAGCTCCTACATCAATCGTCTGCTGAACGCCGAGCGCGTGATCGTGAGCGACATCCCCGGCACGACGCGCGACAGCGTCGACGTGCCGTTCACCATCGGTTCCGGTCCCACGGCGCGCCGTTATGTGCTCGTAGATACGGCGGGCATGAAGAAGCACACGCAGATGTCGAAGACGAGCGTGGACAACTTCTCCCTCTTCCGTAGCGAGAAGGCGATTGAGGAGGCGGACGTTGTACTGCTCGTGATGGAAAGCGAGCTGGGGCCGACGAAGCAGGATATGCGCATCGCGGGGAAGATCCTCGATGCGCACCGTGCCTGCGTGGTGCTCATGAACAAGTGGGACCTTGCGACGGAGAAGGGCATGAAGGAGGGCGAGGCCATCCAGGTCATTCGCCAGATGATGCCGTTCCTCTCGTTCGCGCCCGTTGTCTTCTGCAGCGCGAAGAGTGGTTACAACGTGCGGCGCACGGTGGATGCAATCGACGCCGTGGCGTCGAGTGTGCAGGCCAGGCTACCCACGGGAATGCTCAATCGCACGATTGAGACGGCGACGAAGAAGACGCTCTCTCCGATGATCAAGGGCAAGAGGCTCAAAATCTACTATGGGCTCCAGGTCGGCAACGATCCGTTGACAATCCGCCTCTTCGTCAATGACCCGAAGCTCGTCACCGACGCATACAAGTCCTACCTTGAGAAGGCGCTTCGTGCGCGGTTCGGCCTTGAAGGCGCACCGATTCGGATGTTCCTCAAGGCGCGCAGCCGTAAAGACGGTGCCGCGCTCGGGCAGGAAATCAGTAGTCTGAAGAGGAACGGTGTTTCGTAAACAGTCCATCGCCGCGTTTCGCTTTTTCGTCGCCGGCGGTGGACTTAGCGCCGGCAACGGGCGACTTTTTGTGCAGTCGGCGGTTGTTGGCGTTCTTGTTGGGCTGGTGGCTTCCGCCTTCCACTGCTTGATTGACATTCTCGACGGAATCCTGCTGCACGGCGTCGGGGACCATGCGTCGTTGCTCGCGAAGGGGGATCTTATGCGGGGTGTCCTCTCGCCGGCGGATTGGTACGATGGTCGTCGGTGGCTGCTTCTGGTTCTGCCGGCCCTGGGAGCCGTCCTGGCGGCGTTGCTCATCAAGTGGATCTCTCCTGGCACGCACGCCCGTGGTACGGATTCCGCGATCTACGTCTATCATCGCCTCAAGTGCCGTATGTCCTGGAAGGTCATTCCGGTGAAGGCCGTGGCGTCGGCGTTGGTCATCGGTTCCGGCGGCAGCGCGGGCTATGAAGGGCCGATGACACTGATTGGCGCGGCCTGCGGAACCACTCTTGCGCGCATTTTCCATTGGGATGCCGTGACTCGCCGACGTTTGATGGTCGCAGGGCTTGCGGCGGGCATTGGTGCGCTGTTTCGGGCTCCTCTCGCCGGAGCATTGTTCGGGGTTGAGATTCTCTATTCAGGATTGGATATGGAATACGAGGCGCTCCTCCCTGCGTTCATTGCCTCGGCAATGTCGTATACGGTCTTTGCGCTCTTTCATGGGTGGGCGCCGCTTTTTGACTCGATGCCCCCCTATGCCTATGACAATATCCTGCGTCTCTTGCCCTATCTGCTCCTTGCCATTGTGGTTTCTCTTGGGGCAAAATTCTATATTCGTACGTTTCGCCACGTTTCTGAATCTTTCCGCCGTATAAAGGTGACGCCATGGATGAAGGTCGCGGTTGGAGGTCTGTTGACGGGACTGCTCGGATTCCTGTTTCCCGATGTGCTGGGAACGGGGTATGAACTGATTCGTACCGCATTTCTTGGTGATGCGCAGGGCTTGGTGCACGGGCAAGGGGCCTGGACGGCCGCAGGGCTGTTCTTCGCCATTTTCGTTCTCAAGGTCTTTGCCACCAGTTTCACTGTGGGGTCGGGTGGATCGGGAGGTGTTTTTGGCCCGGCCCTGGTTTGCGGAGCCTCGCTCAGCGCAGCCTGTGGTGCAGCCTTCTCGGCTTTGTTCCCTACCTCCTTCGGGATTCATCCGGCATCTGTCGCCCTCGTGGGGATGGCGGGTTTTCTGGCCGCGACGATTCGAACCCCGATCACCGCGGTCATCATGGTCGCCGAGTTGTCGGGTAATCATGCCCTGCTTCTGCCCACAATGTGGGTCTGCGGACTTGCTTTCGCCTTCAACAATGGGTGGTCGCTCTATCGCAGCCAGGTGCATTCGCGTGAATCTTCGCCTCTACATTCGTGATGTTCGTGATTGACTTGGACGACCGAATCGGGTATCATTTGCGCGTTCTACCAATTTCAGAAATCAAAAGGAGTCTCAGATGAACATGAAGAGTGGTTTGTTTGCGCTCGCGCTCGCCGCGTTCGCCGTTCAGCCCGTCCTCGCTCAGGAGGCGGAAAAGGAATATGCCGGCGCTCCCGACGCCAAGTCCTATGGTTACACGGTGCTCGCTGTTGGTCTCGCGACGCCTGCCACGCTGCCCTGGGGGTTTGACTGGGACATCTTTGGCCTTGACGTCAATCTGCTCTACAGCGATTGCAACAAGATGTATGGTATCGAAGTTGGTGGTCTCGCCAATGTGGCGCGCCTTGACATGTGCGGCATTCAGGCCGCGGCGGCCTTCAACCTCGCCAATCGTGACGCGGTCGGTATCATGGCCTCCTGCTTCAATATGTGCAATCGCACGGCATACGGGCTTTCGGTTGACGTGCTCGGTATGAACCGTGAGTTTGAGGGTCTGTCGGTCGATGGTTTGATGTCGATGACGGACGAGTCCTTCTACGGTCTCGACGTCGCGGGTCTCGCGAACGCTGTCCGTGAGGATATGTGGGGTTGGCAGATTGCAATCGGCGCGACCTTCGCGCGCCGTGTGCATGGTCTCCAGACGGCTGTTGTCCTCAACATGACGGACGAGCTGCGTGGTGCGCAGATCGGCGTCGTCAACTACGCGGCGACGGCGTCTGCCGGTTTCCAGATTGGTATCGTGAACCTGATTATGGACAACCAGGTTCCGTTCATCCCGATCTTCAACTGCTACTTCTAAGTTGATGACCTGACGCGACTGTAGCTCAATTGGATAGAGCGTTGGCCTCCGAAGCCGAAGGTTGCTGGTTCGATCCCAGTCAGTCGCACCAAACGAAAACACCGCGCACAACGCGCGGTGTTTTTGCTATAATCTGCCCTAATTGATTTCCAAAGGAGAAGAGAGATGATTAACCGCCGTATGTTCCTCGGTGCGGGATCGCTGGCGCTTCTGGCGGCCGGCTGCCGTTCGTTTTGCTCGGGTTCGGACTGTGCTTCTGGAAAGGTTCCCTTCAAGTTCGGCATTGCCGGCTACTCGTTCCATCGCTGCACGATCGACGAGACGCTTGCCTACATGAAGCAGCTGGACGTGCACAACCTGTGCATCAAGAACTTCCATCTGCCCTATTCCGCCTCCGCCGCCGAAATCAAGACGTTCCACCAGAAGTGCGCCGACCATGGTGTGACGGGATACGGCGTTGGGCCGATCTACCTCAAGAAGGAGGAGGCGCGCAAGTACTTCGACTATGCCAAGGCCGTCGGAGTGAAGGTTCTGGTAGCCGTGCCCTACGAGGACGGCATGGTCAACGGAAAGAAGCAACGTTGCGCGAGCCGTGCCTGCTGCGAGGTTCTTGACGGTCTCTGCAAGGAGTACGACATCCAAGTGGCGATTCACAACCATGGGCCGGACATTCCCTACTGCTTCCCCACGGGCGACAGTGCCTTCGAGATGGTGAAGGACCTGGATCCGCGTGTGGGCCTCTGCCTCGACATCGGTCACAACTTCCGCGCGGGGCTCGATCCAGCCGACTCCATCCGCAAGCTTCATACGCGTATCTTCGACATGCACGTGAAGAACGTGAAGTTCGACGCGAAGAAGAACCTCGCGATGCCGATGCCCCATGGCGACATGAACATCCCGGAGGTCATCAAGGCTCTCTGCGAGGTCGGCTACACGGGTTGCTGTTCGCTGGAATACGAGTCGTTCCCGGCCAAGGGCGTCAAGCCTGGTGTCAAGATCGACGACGTCGCCGAGTCCGTCGGCTACTTCAAGGCGCTCATGAAGGCCGCCGAGGCCTGAGGCGGTAGCGTCCGTTGAAACGAATCGTCCTTCTGGGTGCCACGGGCTCCATTGGTTCGAGTGTGTGCGATGTGGTTCGTACGCACCCGGAGGCGTTTCGCATCGTCGCGCTGGCGGCTCGTTCGAGACAGGTGCAGGCCGAACGGCTTGGTCGGGAATTCAACGCGAGGGTCTACTGTGGCGAGGATGCCGCGGTGCGTGCCGTCGAGGAGACGGAGGCGGACCTGGTTCTTGTCGCCACGGTTGGGCTTTCGGGGCTCGCGCCGACACTTTCCGCGCTGAAGAAGGGCATAGACGTCGCGCTCGCCACAAAAGAGGTGATGGTGGCGGCGGGTGCCCTCGTCCTTTCCTACGCGCGCGCGTCGGGGGCGCGCCTGATTCCGGTCGACAGCGAACACTCCGCGATCTTCCAGTGTCTTCAGGGGCGGGGCGAGCAGGAAATCGCCCGTCTCACGCTGACGGCCAGCGGCGGACCTTTCCTTGATGGCCCGACGAAGCTTGACGCCGTCACGCCGCAGCAGGCTTTGCGCCACCCGCGGTGGAAGATGGGGCCCAAGGTGACGGTCGATTCCGCCACGATGATGAACAAGGGCTTCGAGATTCTGGAGGCGAGTGCCTTCTTTGGCATCCCTCCGGACCGCGTCGACGTCGTGGTGCATCCCGAGTCAGTCGTCCATTCGCTCGTGACGTTCACGGATGGCGCGACGCTTGCCCAGCTCTCCCCGCCCGATATGCGTGTGCCGATCCAGTATGCGCTTTCCTGGCCCGACCGTCTGGCGGCCGAACGCCGTCCGCTGGACCTTGTCGCCCTGGGGGCGCTTACGTTCCGTCGGATCGACGAGGTTCGATTCCCCTGTCTGCGCCTGGTGAAGGACGTTTCTCGAGAGGGAGGCGTGAAACCCGCGGCGCTCAGCGCGGCGGACGAAGTCGCCGTCTCGCGGTTCCTTGCGGGGCACATCCGCTTTACTGACATTCCGCGCCTCGTCGAGGCCGCGGTCCTCGAGTCGCCCGATCTCCCGTGCGATTCGGTCCACAACATCCTGGCCGCCGATGCGGCCGCAAGAAGGTTTGCTCAAGAATGGAAATCCTGATTACAGTTCTCGCCATCGTCGCCTGCGTGTTCCTCTTCTCGTTTGCGGTCTTCATCCACGAGTTCGGTCACTTCCTTGCTGCCCGGATTCTTGGACTTCGCGTGGACCGCTTTTCGATTGGTTTTGGCCCCGCCCTCTGGAAGAAGACGATCGGGGGTGTCGAATACCGTTTCTCCGCGATTCCGTTTGGCGGATATGTGGCATTGCCGCAGCTGGACCCCGAGGGCACGGATGCGCTTCAGGGAGGGACGGAGAAGGGGGAGACGCTCCAGGAGATCAGTGCCTGGAAGCGCATCGTCGTCGCGTTCGCGGGGCCCTTCGGCAACATCGTTCTGGCCGTGGTGCTCGCGCTTGTGCTCTCGGTCGCTCCCGGTGCGCGGTTTGGCGAGGTGCCGCCTGTCGTCGGGATCACGGTTCCCGGAGGGCAGGCGGAGAAGGGGGGACTTCAGGAGGGCGACCGCGTGCTCTCGGTGGATGGACAGGAGGTGCGGGCCTGGAACGATGTCGCCGTTGCCGTCGCGCTGACGGGGGGGCGCGAGGTGCCGGTCGTGGTCCGTCGCGGCGGCGTCGAGGTGACGAATCTCATGACGGCGGCGCACAGCGAGGTGCTGGACGCCTATCTGCTGGATGCCGAGGCTTCCTACGCGCCCTATGTCGGCGAAGTGGTCGCGGGGAAACCGGCCGAGCGCGCGGGGCTGCTGACGGGCGACCTGATCACGTCGGTTGGTGACGTGAAGGTCGAGACGTTCGCGGAGATGCGCGCGGAAATCAAGCGGCGCGGCGCGGGCGAGCTGGATCTGGGGGTGCTGCGTGGCGGCACGAACCTCACGCTGAAGCTCTCCGCGGAATTCGATGCGGAGGCGGGGCGTCCGCTTGTCGGCTTTGAGTCGATGCGCCTGGAGGCCGCGTCCTCGTGGATGCCGGCCCGCAGCCCCGTGGAACAGCTCAAGTGTGACGCGGGGCAGATCTTCCGCGTCCTTAAAGGATTGGTGACTCCCAAGGAGACGAAGGCCGTCGCCGGGGCGCTTGGTGGTCCGGTGATGATCGCCCAGGTGCTCTACAAGCAGGTGCGGCGAAACATCTGGGATGCCTTCGGATTCCTCCGCTTCGTCGACGTGAACCTCGCGATCCTCAATCTGCTGCCGATTCCCGTGCTAGATGGAGGACTCATCCTCTTCGCTCTCTTCGAGCTTCTCTTCCGTTGCAAGCCTCCGAAGAAGTTTGTCGACGGTCTTTCGATGGGCTTTATGTTTCTGTTCCTCGGTCTGATGATCTTCTTGGTGTTTCGCGACGTTAACCGTGGTGTGCGGATCAGTGCGGCAACGGACCGACACGAACGGGCTTTGCAGAAGTTGGAGCAGAGGTATCAGGCAATCAAGAACTTCCGTCCCGCCTTTGACTTGAAGAACAAATGACCGTTCGCGCCCAGACTCGTCAGCTGAGGATCGGCTCACTGCTCCTGGGGGGCGGTGCGCCTGTCTCCGTGCAGACGATGACGACGGCAGATCCACATGATGCCGAGGCGTTGGCGGTACAGGTCCTTCGCTGTGCCGAGGCGGGGGCAGATCTCGTCCGGCTCACAGTGCCGGATCTTGAGGCTGCGCGTATTTTGGGTGAAGTCCGTCGGCGGAGTCCAGTGCCGTTGGTGGCAGACATCCACTTCGACTACCGCTGCGCCCTTGCGTCGATCGAGGCGGGGGCCGATGCCCTTCGTCTCAATCCTGGAAACATCGGTGGCTGCGCCAACGTGCAGGCCGTCGCGCGGGCGGCGAAGGAGAAGGGCATTCCGATCCGCGTGGGTGTGAACGGAGGTTCCCTGGAACGGGACGTGCTTGCTAAATATGGTTCCGCCACGGCCGAGGCCCTCGTGGAGAGTGCGCTTCGGCATGTGCGGTTGCTGGAGGACGAGGGTTTTCAGGACATCGCCGTCTCGGTGAAGGCAAGCGATGTCCCGCGGACGCTTGCGGCCTATCGTCTGCTCGCGGAACGGACAGATTGTCCGTTGCATCTCGGTGTGACAGAAGCAGGGACCTTTGTGCCGGGCACGGTTCGGTCAAGCGTCGCACTCGGCATTCTGCTCGCGGAGGGGGTTGGCGACACGATCCGCGTGTCGCTCACGGATGCCCCTGAGCGCGAGGTGAAGGTCGGACTCGAGATCCTGCGCGCGCTTGGACTGCGTGCATCGGGGGCCTCGGTGACGAGCTGCCCCACCTGTGGGCGTACAAAGGTGGACGTTCGCACGATTGCCGTAGAGGTGGAGCAGGCTCTAGACCGTCTTCTACGCCAGACTCCAGGATTGGTTCTTCCGCGTGTCGCCGTGATGGGGTGCGCCGTGAATGGTCCAGGTGAAGCACGGGATGCCGATGTCGCGCTTTGTGGCGGCGAAGGGGAATTCCTCCTTTATGTCCGGGGGCAGCCGACCGGCAAGGTCGCGCCGACGGAGGCCGTTGAGTCCGTTCTTGCGGTCGTGCGGAATCTTGGTTGTGATGCAGTGAAAGGGTGAAACATGATTGATGTGCTCTTCAGAAACCTGGCGGTCTTGCTTGTCTTCCTCGCGATCGCCGCATGCGCGTGGCTCTGCGGAGGTTTGCGAGCAGATTCTCTCCTGCCGACGCTTCCGTGGTTGCTCGCGTTCCTCTTCGAGGGAATGCTGTTCTTCCCGCAGCGTCGTCCATTTGAGGATGCCGTCTCTGCACGTCGGCGTTCCTGGCGTGGTCTCCGTCGGGACCCACTCTTCTATTTCACGCTGCTCTTCCTGCTTGTGCTTCTTGTTCCGTTCGTGAACCATGGCCTTTGCCTGGCGTGCGACTATCCGCAGATCATGAAGATCGCCTCAGCCACGGGACTGCCCGTTGAGGATGTTGCCAAGCCGCCGGTGCCGTTTGCGCCGTTCTGCGTGAACTTGCAGGAGCATTTTACGGTGCTTCTCTGGTTCCTGCCGGCGTTCATGGGGATGCTGGCGGCGAAGCATTCGCTCTCTCGCCAGGGCAAGCGGGTGTTGATGGAGATGCTGGTGTGGAACGCGGCGGCACTGGCCGTACTAGGGTTCATTCAGCAGGGAAGCGGAGCTGTGGCGCCGCTCTGGGGCAAAGTGCCGCTGAAGGTTCATTTCTTCTCTGTCTTCTCCTATCCGAACATGGCCGGAGCCTTCTTCGTGATGGCTTTTGCGTTTGCGATCGGAGTGTGGCAGCACCGAGTGGCTGAAGTTGCGGCGCTGCCCAAGGTCGACAAGACGATGTCCTTGAAGGAGCAGGCCCTGAACCGCTGGCTGCGTGCGCACTATCCGCTCATCCCGGCCACGCTGATCTTCTTCGGCGTGCTGTGCACGCTCAGTCGTGCCGCGTTGATGTGCCTGTTTGTTCTCGCCGGTTCGGCCTTTGTCTACTACGTCCTGTCTCTGCTGTTTTCGCGCCACGAGCGTGCGCGTCGGGTGCGGCATGCCGCGTTCGCGCTGGGTGGGGCGCTGTTCTTCCTGCTGCTCGTCTCGGTCTTCGCACCGCCTGATCTCAACAAGGAACTCGCGACGATTGATTCGTTTGGCGTCTTGGACCGTGTGTCCGGCAAGGCCCAGTACCACACGCGCGTCGCGGCTGCGATCTTCAAGGACTATCCGTTCTTCGGCGTTGGAGGTTGGGGCTACAAGCATTTCTGCCTCTCCTATCTGCAGGATGACGAATTGAAGCAGCTGCAGACAGTGGGTGGTGCCAACGTTCACAATGACCACCTGCAGTTCCTCTGCGAACATGGCGCAATCGGCGCGTTCCTGCTGTTGTGCATCGTCCTGGCGTTGGTCTATCCGGTCTTCCGTGACTGGTATCGACTCTATCGTGCTGCGCGCTTCATGAAGGCGGACAAGGCTCCGCCGCGGCCGCGCGCGATCTACTGCCTGCCTGCCGGGGCGTTCTGGATTCTCATAGGCGACCTTGCGTTGATCATTCACGCTTGTGGCGACTGCCCGATGCGAAGTGCCTCGGTGCTCTCGATGTTCCTCGTGTCTCTGGCCTGTGCCGAGGGCTACATCCCGCGTGAAGTCTCGGAAGGGCGTTGACCATGAACCGCAGGGCCTTCTTCGCATCGTTGGTGAATCCTCCCGTCTCAGCTCCCGCCGGCATCACGACACGGCGGGGGGGGCACGGTGAGCAGGTGAGTCTGCTGGGCTTTGGGGCCATGCGTTATCCCACGATCGACGGCAGCCACGCCAACACGAACCGTGGCGGGTCCAATGCGCCGATCGCCCTCCCGCAGGTCCAGCGCCAGATCGATTACTGCATCGAACACGGCGTGAACTACTTCGACACGTCTCCGGTCTACTGCCGCGGCGAATCCGAGAAGGTGCTGGGCGATTGCCTCGCGAAGCATCCCCGCGACAAGTGGTTGGTTGCGACCAAGCTTTCGAACTTCAACGCGAAGTTCCACCCGTTTGAGGCCGCGAAGGGCATGTACGAGGAGTCCTTCCGCCTGCTGCGCACGGACCACATCGACTTCTATCTGCTCCACTCGATCGGCGGGGGCGGCAAGGATGCGATGAAGCTCTTCAACGCACGGTTCATCGACAACGGCATGCTCGACTTCCTGATGAAGGAGCGCGAAGCAGGTCGTATCCGCAATCTGGGCTTCTCGTTCCACGGCAGTGAGGCGGTGTTTCGCCATGCGCTCGAAATGCACGACAGGGTGCACTGGGACTTCGTGCAGATTCAGCTCAACTTCGTGGACTGGCACCACGCGAAGGAGGTCAATCCCCGTAACGTGAATGCCGAGACGCTCTACAATCTCTGCGCCGAGAGGAACATCCCCGTGGTGGTGATGGAGCCGTTGCTCGGAGGCCGCCTCGCGAAGTTCAACTACAACGTGCAGCGCAAGCTCACGCCGATTGATGCGGCGGCCACGCCTGCCAACTGGTCCTTCCGTTTCGCGGGCTCGCCCCCCGGCGTCCTCACCGTGCTGAGCGGTATGACGTACCTTGAGCACATAGAAGAGAACGTCAAGACCTACTCGCCGCTGAAGCCGCTGGACGACAAGGAGAAACTTGCGCTTGAGCGCGCGGCGCGCGCCTTTCTGAGCGATGACTCGATTCCCTGCACGGGCTGCGACTACTGCATGCCCTGTCCCTACGGGCTCGACATCCCCGGTCTCTTCGCCTGCTGGAACACGGCGCTCACCGAGGACCGTATGCCGGACGATCCGTCCGATCCCGACTATGCGGAGCGTCGTCGCCGGTTTCTCATCGATTACGAGCGTGCCATCCCCAAGCTCCGCCGTGCAGAACGCTGCACGGGGTGTGGACGCTGCGCGCCGCACTGTCCGCAGTCCATCGACATTCCGGCGATGATTCGCAAGGTGGATGCCTTCGTCGAGAAACTCAGGAGGAATGGCCGTGCGTAATCTCAGACGTCTTCGCATCGCCCTTGCGGCGTTTTCGCTGCTGGCGCTCACCGCGGTGTTCCTGGACTTCACGGGCACGGCCGCGGCCTGGTTCGGCTGGACGGCGAAACTCCAGTTCTGGCCATCAATCCTCGCGTTGTCTCTGGCGACGATCGCCTCGGTTCTCGCCTGCACGCTGCTTTTCGGCCGCGTTTACTGCTCGGTGGTCTGTCCGCTTGGAATCTTCCAGGACGTGTTGATCTTCTTCCGTCGACTCTTCGGCTTCAGGTTCTCTGCTGAGGCTGAGACCTCGAAGACCCGCGTTGTCCGCGAATGCCTCCGCGGTTCCCTTGCGGCAATCTTCCTGGGGGGAGGTTTTCTGGGTCTGCACTTCCAGTGGCTGGAGCCCTATGCGATCTACGGCCGCGCCGCATCCGCTCTGCTCGCACCTCTCGTCCGCCTTGGAAACAACGAGCTTGCCGAGTGGGCGGAGCGCCATGCGAGCTACGCCTTCCATGCGGTGGAGGTCGTTATGCCCGCGACGACGGTGATCGTGGTGTCCGCGGGCGTTCTCGCGCTTGTCGCGGTGCTGGCGGTGTGGAAGGGGCGCCTCTGGTGCAACGCGGTGTGTCCGGTGGGGACGCTGCTGGGCTACGCGTCCAAGGTGTCGTTGACGAAGCCGGTGATCGATTCGTCGAAGTGCGTGAAGTGCGGACTCTGCGCCCGCGCATGCAAGGCGCAGTGCATCGATGTCGCGAACGGGACGATCGATCGTTCGAAGTGCGTGGCGTGCTTCGACTGTGGCGCGGTCTGCGGGAAGGGAGCTCTCACATGGTCGAAGTGAATCGCAGGGGGTTTCTGGTCGGTGCGGGATTGGCCGCGGGCGTGGTATTGGCGACAGACGAGGAGAAGGTCTTTGACGGAGGCGTGGCATCTGTATTGCCTCCTGGAGTGCCCGATCGCGAAACGCCGGTTGTACCGCCAGGTGCGGGTAGCCTCGACAATTTCAAGCTCAAGTGCGTGGGATGCCAGCTCTGTGTGCAGCAGTGCCCGAATCACGTGCTTCGGGCATCACGGGACCCCAAGCGCGCCCTGCAGCCGGAGATGGGCTTTGAACACGGCTACTGTCGCCCCGAGTGCACGACGTGTGGCGAGGTGTGTCCCACGGGGGCGATCCGCCCAGTGACGCCGGCGCGCAAGCGTAACATCCACGCTGGGTATGCGGTCTGGCATCAGGACCGCTGTCTGGCGGCGACCGAGGGAGTGCCCTGCGACGCCTGCGCGCGTCATTGCCCCGTGCATGCGATCTACATGGTGTCCACGGTCGAGAACGACCCCTCGGCGCCGAAGGTGCCGGCGGTCGACAGGATGAAATGCATCGGTTGCGGTGCATGCGAGCATCTGTGCGCGGCGCGGCCGCTGCCGGCGATGACGGTGAAGGGGCTTGAAGTACACCGGGAGGTGAAGCCGATGGGCGATGAGGATATTCTGGCGGAGACGAGACGGCTTTTCGCCGCGAATGAGGCGGCGGTGGTGCTGGTGAAGGACGGCGTGATCGCCACGCTCGGGAACGGACGCGGACTCTCTCCCCTGCTTACGCTCTGTGATCGCAATCCCGAGGACGTGAAGGGTGCTTGGGTGGTCGACAAGGTGATTGGCAAGGCAGCGGCGGCCATCTGCGTTTCGTTTGGCGTCAAGCGCGTCCATGCGGCGCTGATGTGCGAGCCGGGACGAGACCTTCTGAAGGAATACGGCATCGCGTGCTCGGCGGACAAGATGGTTCCGCAGATCCTCAATCGCGACAAGTCTGGACTCTGTCCTCTGGAAATGTCCGTGAAGGATCTTGACAAGGTCCCCGCCATGCTCAAGGCAATCCGCGCCAAGCTCAAGCAGCTCCGCAAGGCCGCCAAGGAAAAGAATTTGAAGGACAAGAAAGCTGAATCAAAATGAAGACACTCCCGTTTACGAATGACCAGCTCGAGGCGATTGCCCGCGAGTACCCCACGCCCTTCCACATCTACGATGAGAAGGCCATCCGCGCAAACGCACGCCGGCTCAAGGCTGCCTTCGCCTGGAACAAGGGTTTCCATGAATACTTCGCCGTGAAGGCGGCGCCCAATCCCCACCTTATGCAGATTCTGCGGGAAGAGGGCTTCGGAAGCGACTGTTCCTCCATGGCCGAGCTCGTGCTCGCCCAGGCCGTCGGCAATGTGGGCGAGGACATCATGTTCACGTCGAACGACACACCTGACTGCGAGTTCCAGAAGGCCAGGGAGCTGGGCGCGATCATCAACCTCGACGACATCACGCACATCGCGGCGGTCGAGCGCGCGTGCGGTTCCCTGCCCGAACTGATGTGCTGCCGCTGGAATCCCGGTCCGCTCAAGGGCGGCAACGCGATCATCGGCAAGCCCGAGGAAGCCAAGTATGGCTTCACCACCGAACAGCTCTATGACGCCTACGCGCAGATGAAGGCGAAGGGCGTGAAGCGTTTCGGCCTGCACACGATGGTTGCTTCCAACGAGCTTGACCCGCAGTACATCATCGATACGGCCACGTTGCTCTTCGACCTTGTTGTGGATATCTCGAAGAAGGTCGGCATCACATTCGACTTCATCAACATCGGCGGCGGTATCGGTATCCCCTACAAGCCGGATCAGGTTGCACAGCCGCTGGAGGTCATCGGAGCCGGCATTGAGGCCGCCTACAAGTCGAATCTGCTCGCGAAGGGCCACCCCAATCTCAAGCTCTACATGGAGTGTGGTCGCTGCATCACGGGGCCCTACGGCTACCTCGTCTCGCGTGTGCGCCACATCAAGCGGACGTATCGCACCTATGTGGGCCTCGACTCCTGCATGTCGAATCTCATGCGCCCCGCGCTCTACGGTTCCTACCACCACGTCTCCGTGCCGAAGTATGGCCCCGCCGGCACGACCTACACGGAGAAGGCCGAGGTGCCGCTCATGCTGTGCGACGTGACGGGCTCGCTCTGCGAGAACAACGACAAATTCGCGATTCAGCGCGAGATTCCCGTTGTCGAGCCCGGCGACCTGCTCGTGCTGCACGATGCTGGCGCGCACGGCTACGCGATGGGCTTCCAGTACAACGGCAAGCTCCGCAGCGCGGAGCTTCTCCTGCGCGAGGACGGTTCGGTGAAAATGATCCGTCGTGCCGAGACGCTGAACGATTACTTCGCGACGCTCGACTTCCCTGGTCTATGAGGGTGCTCGCGGTCGTCCTGGCGGCGGCGTTCTCCGTTGCCGCCGCGGCGCCGCCCGTGGTGCTGGCGGAGCGGGGGAATCCCCCCGCCTGCACCATTGTCACGCGTGCGGACGCCTCTGCATGCGAACGTTATGCGGCTCAGGAACTCCAGCGCTTCCTGAAGCGGCAGACTAATGTCGAGTTGCCCTTGGCGACGGACGCCGAACCCCTGCCCGACCATGCCATCCTGCTGGGCGCGACGCGGTATTCCGCAGGAATTCTCGGGACAACGAATGCCGTCGCTGCACTTGGCGACGAGGGATTTCGTCTCAAGGCCGTTCCGCCCCATGTCCTCGTGCTGGGCGGCTCGGGACGCGGCCCCCTCTACGGCGTCTATGAACTGCTTGAGCGCTTTGGCGGATGCGCCTGGTATTCGCTTCGATTCGAGGTGGTGCCCGAGCTCAAGGCCTTCAGCGTTCCCGCCGATCTCGACGAGACACAGCGCCCCACCTTCGAACTTCGTTCGGAGAACTGGAACGGGCACGGGCGGGCGGACGACTTTGCGGCCCGCAACAAGCTCAATCTCGAATCCTTTGGCGAGAAGCTGGGCGGCACGCGCTTCCGCTTCGATCCAGTTCTCGGGAAGTGCCATACCTTTGCCCGCCTCGTGCCGCCGGAAAAGTGGTTTGACACGCATCCAGAATACTTCTCGCTGGTCGCCGGGCACCGGCTCCGAAACCATTCCCAGCTCTGTCTGACCAATCCCGACGTTCTGCGCATCTGCACCGAGGAGGTGATGCGGCGCATCGCGGAATCCTATCCGAAGGGCATCCGCTACTACGGGGTCTCGCCCAACGACTGGATGAACGCGTGCGAGTGCCCCGCCTGCGCAGAAGTGGACCGTCGGGCGAAGTCCCGGGCGGGGACGTTGATCACGTTCGTGAACAGGATCGCCGAGGTGGTGGAGAAGTCCTATCCAGACGTGTTCATCCAGACGCTGGCCTACTCCTACACGCGGCGTCCGCCCGTGGGAATCGTTCCACGCCGCAACGTGCAGGTCTGCCTCTGCACGATCGAATGCGACTTCTCGAAGTCCATTCCCGAGAGCCGCGCGATCGAGAACCGGCGCGTCCGGCACGATTTCGGCGTCTGGGGGCGGTCGGGCTGTCCGCTCAGCGTGTGGGACTACGCCTCGGACTTCGGGGCCTACCACCACATTTGGCCCAACTACGGCGCGTTGCGGGGAAATCTTGAGTTCTTTGAACAGCAGGGCGTAGGGCAGGTCTTCACGTTGATCAACGGCGGCGGGCCGAACGAGGTCTGGTCCAATATCCGCTGCTGGCTGCTCGCGAAATGGATGTGGAATCCGCGGCTGGACGAGAAGGCGCTGCTCGACCGTTGCTTCAAAGACCACTTTGGACCTGCTGCGGACGATGTCTGGGAATACTTCAATCTTCTGAGGGACGCTCCGCGCGACACGAAACGCTTTCCAATGGGCTGTTTTTCGAATGTCTACGGTCCGGGGCTCGATGAGGCGGTACTGTCCCGGGCTTCGGCGATCCTTGCCCGTGCCGAGGCGCGCGTGAAGGGAACGAAGTATGCAGAGAATGCCCATTTGGCGCGCATCCCCGTCGATTTTACGCGTGTGCTCCGCGGCGCGGCGCGTCCATCGCTCTCCCGGAAAGACCTTGATCTGGCGAAATGGTTGGAAGAGCGGGATGCCGCGCGGCGTCTGGTGGAGATCATGGACCGTCCCGACGGACTCTCCCTCTGCGATGATCTGGCGGGACGCACCGCCTTCACGGCCCGCATCCGCGCCCTTGCGACGAAGGAGACGCCGGAGAAGCCCGGGAGACTTCGTCTGACGCTGGACGAAACCCACCTCACGGGATCCTATCCGGCGACGGTCTTCCGCTACGTGGAGGATCCACTGGCACGCGACGGGAAGGCGATTCTGCTGCCGGGGAAGGCCGGCGCCTGTACGGCCTGGCTCGATTTCCAGTCGCTGGATCTGGACGCCGACGGGCTCTACATCCCCCGCATTCGCGTGCGTGCCTCTCCCTGCGGAAGAGATGTTCTGCCGTTTCGGGCGGGCGTCTACAATCGGATCTTCCGGCGTGTGGTCAATTCGTTTGACCCCGACGCCATCGATATCCAAATGGGTGTGGAAAAATACCGTTGGTACACGCTTGGTGTCGTGTCGCCCAGAATGGGCGATACGCTCTGGATCGGTCTTGGCGACGCGGGGGATCCGAACGCCGCCGCACCCGACGTTTGGATTGACCGCGTAGAGATTGTCCGCATCCAATGATTTTGCTATAATGCGAAAAGTCAATTTTAGAACACCGAAAGGAAACGACATGCAGAAAGCTGACATCGGTCTCGTCGGTCTCGCCGTGATGGGCGAGAACCTCATCATGAACATGGAGTCGAAGGGTTTCACCGTGGCGTGCTACAACCGCACGGTCGAAAAGGTCGACGCCTTCGTGAACGGCCGCGCCAAGGGCAAGAACATCATCGGCTGCCACTCGCTGGAGGAGCTGGCCGCGAATCTTGCGAAGCCCCGCAAGGTCTTCCTGATGGTCAAGGCCGGCGCCGCGGTGGACGGGATGATTGAGAACCTTCTGAAGGTGCTTGAGCCCGGCGACATCATCGTCGATGGCGGCAACAGCCACTTCCCGGACACGATCCGCCGCACGCAGTACGTCGAGTCCAAGGGCCTCCTCTATGTCGGCACGGGCGTCTCCGGCGGCGAAGAGGGCGCGCTCAAGGGGCCGTCCATGATGCCGGGCGGTTCGCCCGCCGCATGGCCGTACGTGAAGGACATCTTCCAGGGCATCTGCGCGAAGGTCGAGGACGGAACCCCCTGCTGCGACTGGGTAGGCGAGAACGGTGCCGGCCACTTTGTCAAGATGGTCCACAACGGCATCGAATACGGCGACATGCAGCTCATCTGCGAGAGCTACCAGCTTATGCGCGACCTGCTCGGCATGTCCGACGACGAGATGCACGAGGTCTTCAAGAAGTGGAACACCACGGAGCTCGATTCGTACCTCATCGAGATCACGCGCGACATCCTCGCGTTCAAGGACACGGACGGTTCCCCGATCGTTGAGAAGATCCTCGACACGGCTGGCCAGAAGGGCACGGGCAAGTGGACGGGCATCGCCGCCCTCGACGAAGGCGTGCCGCTCACGCTCATCGGCGAGGCCGTGTTCGCGCGTTGCCTCTCCGCAATGAAGAACGACCGCGTCGAGGCCGCCAAGGCCTATGCGCGTCCGAAGCCGGAGTTCAAGGGCGACAAGGCCGCCTTCATCGAGGCGATCCGCCAGGCCCTCTACGCCTCCAAGATCATCTCCTACGCGCAGGGCTACACGCTCATGCGCACGGCCGCGAAGACCTACAACTGGAATCTCAACTACGGCGGCATCGCGCTCATGTGGCGCGGTGGCTGCATCATCCGCTCTGTCTTCCTCGGCAAGATCAAGGAGGCCTACGACAACAACCCGCAGCTGTCGAACCTGCTCCTCGACCCGTACTTCAAGGCGACGATCGAGAAGCTCGTCCCGGCGTGGCGCCAGGTCGCGGCCGCGGCGCTCCAGTACGGCATCCCCGCGCCGACGATGACGAGCGCGCTCAGCTACTTCGACGGCTACACCACGGAGCGCCTCCCGGCGAACCTGTTGCAGGCCCAGCGCGACTACTTCGGCGCCCACACCTACGAGCGCCTGGACAAGCCGCGCGGCGAGTTCTTCCACACGAACTGGACCGGCCACGGCGGCAGCACGTCTGCGGCGACGTACAATGCCTGATCTCAAGATCATCGCACTTGACCTAGACGGGACGCTTCTGGACTCCCAGAAGCGGCTCTCGTCCGTCAACCGCGCCGCGCTGGCGCGCGCGGCCGAGAAGGGCGCCCTGGTGGTTCCGACCACGGGGCGCTTCTTCGGCATGATGCCCGCCTGCATCCGCGACCTCCCGTTCGTGCGCTATGCGATCACGATCAACGGCGCGCAGGTCTATGACCGCGAGACCGACACCGCCCTCGTACGTGAGGAGATTCCCCTCGACACGGCGCTTGAGGTGATGCGACTCTTGGATGACCACGATGTCATCTACGACTGCTACCGCAATAACTGGGGCTGGATGACGCAGGCGTTCAAGGACAAGTCCACGGACTACGCCACGAACGAGCACTACGTGAAGATGATTGCCGACTTCCGCAGGGGCGTTCCCGAGCTGAAGGCACATCTCGAGTCCACACGCGACGACGGCGATGTGCAGAAGATCATGCTCTTCTCGCGGCTGGATGATCCCGAGACCAAGGCTCTTCACGCGGTCGAAACGGAACTCGTCTCCCGCTTCCCCCAACTCAAGGCCACATCTTCGACGTGGAACAACATCGAAATCAACCTGAAGACGGCGCACAAGGGCGTCGCGCTCGGCCGGTTTGCGGAATCGCTCGGTCTGACGCTTGCGAACTGCATCTCCTTCGGTGATGGCGGGAACGACCTTACGATGATCGAGGCGGCCGGTGTTGGCGTCGCGATGGCCAATGCGGCTCCCGAGGTTCTTGCCGCCGCGGACTACGTGTCATGCTCGAACGACGAGGACGGCGTGGCCAAGGCACTTGAACATTTTGGTCTGGCTTAAGGAGATAGGAATGAAGCGGGTTCTTGGATTTGCTCTCGTCGTCGCCGTTTTCTGCGGCTGTTCGACGACGAAGGTCGATGCCACCACGCATGCGACGCCGCGCGAGGCGACGCTCAAGGTCGGCGTGTACGCCGACAGAGGTCCGGGTGGCATCGGCGCGGTGGAGTGGTTCCGCCTTGTCGAAGAGTCGCCCGACATGCAGCTGAAGCTCCTCGACGGCGCGTCCGTGCGCGCGGGCGGTCTTGATGGCCTCGACGTGCTCGTGATGCCCGGCGGCAACAGCATGGCCGAGTTTGAGAGCCTTGGCACGAACGGCGTCGCGAAGATGAAGGACTTCATCCGCAAGGGTGGCGGCTACATCGGTACATGTGCTGGCTGCTGCCTGCTCATGGACGGACCCAAGAAGCGTGCGAATGTCATTCCGTGGAACACCCGGGGCTCCGAGCCCGACCTTCTCTTCCCTCGCTTCAAGCTGACAGATGCGGGACGGTCCGCGCTGAACATCACGAACAAGACGGTTGTGATGCGCTACCATGGTGGTCCCTTCATGTGGCCCACCACGAACAGGGTCGAGGGCGCGAACTTCGAGCTCTGGGGCACCTTCGACGCCGAGGCGACTTTCAAGGGGGCGCTGAACAAGAAGAAGTCCATGTATGGCGCCGCGGCGATCGTCGGCGGCACCTATGGCAAGGGGCGCGTGTTCGTCACGTCGGCGCATCCGGAGTACTGGGACAGCACCCTTTACATCATCAAGGCCGCGTTCAAGTACGTGACGGGGAGCGATGTCGAGTTCCCCGCCCGTTTCCGCAAGCCGCGGGCGATCTCCGTCGGATTCCTCGCGAAGGGCATCAGCGGTGTCACAACGGCTGAGACCGCCCTCGCGCTCGCCCGTGAGCAGGACTTCGACCTTGTTCTCATCGACAAGGACGGCATCTTCATGCGTCGCATGGACAACATTGACGTGCTCGTCGTCACCAGCGACGTCGCGAAGAGCGACAAGACCATCGCCAAGGCCGTCAAGGCCTTCGCCGCCCGTGGCGGCAAGGTCATCGCCTATGGTTCCGGCGTTAAGGCTCTGCCGGAGGGCGGCATTGCCTGTGAACCCCGCGAAGGCGTGGTCAAGGCCATCCACTCCCTCTTCCCCGGAAAATGATTTCAATCATTCAACCTTGAACCTGAAACTTTGAACCTTAAACTTTGAACTTACCTATGGACATCTTCAAAACTGCCACCACCGACGCTGGACTTTCCAACGACGAGATCGCTTCCGCGCTTGCTCAGTCCCTTGAAGGGCGCACTTTCACCAACAAGAAGGTGCTGATCATTCCGCCGGACTTCACGCGCTACCACTCCAATGCCGGCTTCATCACCTGCGTGTACTGGAAGCTGCTGACCGCGCGGGGCATCCAGGTGGATGTGATGCCGGCCCTCGGCACGCACGTGCCTGTGAGCGAGTCGCAGTGGAAAATCATGTTCCCCGACATCCCTTACGACAAGATGATCGTGCATGGCTGGCGCACGGATGTCGTCAAGCTGGGCGAGGTGCCCGCGGAGGCGGTGACGAAGATCTCCGACGGACTCTGGAAGGAGCCCGTTTCCGTGGAGGTCAACCGCCGTATCATGGATGAGACCTACGATCTCATCATTTCGCCCGGACAGGTCGTCCCCCACGAGGTGATCGGCATGGCCAACCATGCGAAGAACCTTTTCGTGGGCGTGGGCGGCAGCGACATGATCAACAAGTCCCACATGATCGGCGCCGTGTGCGGCATGGAGAAGGCGATGGGGCGCGACCACACGCCCGTGCGTCAGCTCTTCGACTACGCGTTCGAGCATTTCGTCGCGCAGCGTCCGATTCTCTGGGTGCTCACGGTGAACACGGCGCCTGGCGGCAAGATTCATTCCCACGGGCTCTTCATCGGCGAGGGCCGTAACTGCCTCACGGAGGCGGTTAAGCTCGCCCAGGTGAAGAACATCGACTATGTCGAGCACGGCATCAAGAAGTGCGTGGTGTACCTGGATCCGTCCGAATTCACCTCCACCTGGCTCGGCAACAAGTCCGTCTACCGTACGCGCATGGCGATGGCCGATGGTGGCGAGCTCATCGTCCTCGCGCCGGGCGTTCACCAGTTTGGCGAGGACAAGGCGGTCGACGGCCTCATCCGCAAGTACGGCTACAAGGGCCGCCTCCACACGCTCGAGGTCTTCAACCAGCCCGAGAGCGAGGATCTGCGCGCGAACATGGGCGCGGCCGCGCATCTGATCCACGGTTCCTCCGACGGCCGCTTCTCGATCACCTACTGCGTGAAGAACATCACGAAGGAGGAGGTTGAAGGCGTGGGCTTCAAGGCCGCCGACTACGACGAGATGGCTGCGAAATACGATCCCGCGAAGCTGAAGTATGGCTACAATGTCGTCGACGGCGAGGAGATCTACTTCATCCCCAATCCCGCGCTGGGTCTGTGGATCAACCGCGAGAAGTTCCAGGGTTGAGACATGGCGTGGGTTGACCTCCAGGTCAATGGCTACGCGGGAGTCGACTTCAATTCCGCGGGACTCACCGTTGCCGCGGTGAAGACGGTCGTGGACCGTCTCGCCGCCGACGGCACGGGGATGTTTCTGCCGACGTTCGTGACGGGCGATCCTGAGGTCGTCTGCGCGAATCTGCGCGTTGTTGCCGCCGCCCGGGAGGCAAGTGCCACGTGTGCCCGGGCGATTCCGGGCGTCCATCTCGAGGGACCGTTCATCTCCTCTGAACCGGGTGCGGTGGGCACGCATCCTGTTGAATGGGTGCGTCCGCCGGATCTCGATCTCTTCACCCGTTATCAAGAAGCCTGTGGAGGGATTGTCCGCCTCGTCACCGTCGCCGCGGAGATCCCCGGAATGCCGGACTTCGTGCGGATGGTCTCCTCTCGGGGCATTGCCGTCTCGCTGGGGCACATGTTGGCGGCGAAGCCCGCGGAGGTGGAACCCTGTCTGGCCGCGGGCGCAAAGGCGTTCACCCATCTCGGAAACGGCATCCCGAATGCGATCCCCCGCCACGACAACATCGTCTTCACCGCCTTGGCGGAGGAGCGTGCCTCCGTGATGTTCATCCCCGATGGGCATCATCTCCCGGATACGATGCTGAAGGTCTACGCGCGCGCCGTGCCGGTCGAACGCCTGATCGCCGTCTCCGATGCGCAGTATCCCGCGGGCATGCCGCCGGGAGAGTATGAGGTGTGCGGAGCGCATGCTCGACTGGAACCTGATGGTCTCCTGTGGAATCCCGCCCGCAACTGCCTGGTGGGGGCGACGGCGCCGATGGCGAAGATGATGGCGCTTCTCCGCGAACGCATTGGACTCTCCGAGGCCGTCTGCCGGGAAATCGGCTACGGAAATCCGCTTCGCCTCATTGGACTCGAATCCTAGATTTTCAGGATTGGATACGTGATATGACGATTAATACGCCACTTCAGTTCTGGGATTTTCTCGTGATCGCCGTATATTTCGCGGTGACACTCTGCACGGGAGTCTTCATGGGACGCTTTGTGAAGAGCTCCAAGGACTTCTTCTCCGGAGGCAAGAAGGTCCCTTGGTGGATGGGGGCCGTCTCGAGCTACATGGCGATGATCAGCTCGTTTGTCTTCATCGCGCATGCGGGCGTGGCCTATCAGGACGGTCTTGTCGCGATCCTCGTCTTCTGGAGCACGGTGTTCGCGGTTGTCGCGGGATCGTGGATCTTCGCGTGGCGTTGGCAGCGCGTCCATGTGACGACGCCGATGGAGTACCTGGAGCGCCGCTACGGGTCCGGCGTGCGGCAGTTCATCAGCTGGTGCGGCATCGCCTTCCGCGTGTTGGACAACATGGTGCGCCTCTACTCGCTCGGCCTGATCGCAAGCGTGCTGTTGGGCATTCCGCTTTCCGCGGGCATTTGGCTGGGGGTCGCCATCGTGCTCACCTACACGCTCACGGGCGGCCTCTGGAGCGTGCTGGTGACGGACGTGATCCAATGCACGATCCTCTTTACCGCCGCGGTCGCCATGCTCTTCATGTCGCTCAACGCTGCAGGCGGACTCGGCGCATTGACCCAGGCGCTGCCCGATCATTTCAATGCCTTCAACGGGCATCGTGGATCCTTCATCTTCCTTTTCGCCTACTATCTGATCGTCTTCATCAAGTACAACGGAAACTGGGCGTTTATCCAGCGTCTTGAGAGCGTCCCCGACGAGAGGAGCGCGATCAAGATGGGGCTGCTCACGGCGTTGCTGCTGCTGCTCTTCCCCGTGGTGGCGCTGTTGCCCGCTATTGCGGCTCGTCATCTGTTGCCGGGCATCAACCCGGAGGAGGCCTATCTCACGCTCTGCACGAAGTTGCTGCCGCCGGGCGCGCTGGGGTTGATGGTGTCTGCCATGCTCGCGGCCACGCTTTCGACGCTGGCCTCGGAGTTCAATGTGACGTCGAGCGTGTTCTCGAAGGACATCTACCAGCGTCTGATTCGTCCGCAGGCGGAGGGACGGGAGATGTTGCTGGTTGGGCGGCTGGGAATGGTCGCGGTTGCGTTGCTGGTGGCGATCGGTTCGCAGTTCGTCAGCGCGCTCGGTGGAGCGTTTGAGGCGAACAAGCTGCTGATGGGGCTCTTCGGGGTCCCGATCGTGATTCCGAGCGTCTTCGGCATTCTCTGGAAGCGTCCGAACACGGCGGGCGTCTACGCCTGCATCATCGCGGGCGTCGCGGCGGGGCTCGTCTTCAACGTGGCCGTGAAGCTCCCCTGGGAGTGGGCGACCGTCTGGCAGGTCGCGGCGTGCCTCCTCGCGTATCTCGCCTGTGGTTGGCTGTGTCCGACCTCAGCGCGCGAGCAGGAGGGCAAGGACGGCATTTTCCGCGAGCTGGAAGGTAGATGAGGGAATGCCATGCTGACGTATGACGAACTTTATTCGTGGGTGAAGGATTTGCCGGTCATCGACTGGCACAATCATCTCGACCTCGACTGGATCGCGGCGAACCGACCCCTCGGCTCGCTCTACGAGGTGTGGGTGAAGGCCGACCCCTACAAGCACCGTGCCATGCGCATCTGTGGCGAACGCGAGGAGCTGATCACGGGCGACGTCCCTGAGACGGAGAAGTGGTCCGCCTGGATGCGGACCCTGCCCAAACTCGTCGGCAATCCGATTTTCGCCTGGGCGAAGATGGAGCTTGTTTTTCTTGGTTTCGACGAGGCGGTCTACCTGCGGGGAGCGGGCGCGAATGTCTCTCTCTCCGCCTGGACGCCGCGGAAGATGCTCAACGCCTTCAGGGTCGAGTACTTCGACCCCGGTTACCGCATGAACGCAGGGGATCCGGTCGAAGTTGCCGCTATGGAGCGTGTCCACGCGCGCGGTGGCCGTGTGCTGGATATCTCCATCGACGATGTGGCGCGACTTTCGGAACCGGAAATGATGCAGTCGGTGCGCGATGCGGCAACCTTCGCCGTGAGACACGGCTGGACGATGCTGTTGCATCTCGGCGCCCTGCGCCAGACGAGTGACCGCCTGCGCGTGGCCGCGGGCCCCGCCGGAGGCTACGCGGGCATGCGTGCCCCGGTTGATCCGCAGATCGTCGCGCGTCTGCTGAATGCGCTGGAGGGGGACGGCGTGCTGCCGCGGACGATTCTCCTCTCCCTCAATCCCGAGGCCCATGCGCAGCTGGCGGTGCTGGCGGGCAGTTTCAACGAGGCGGGCAAGCCGGGCAAGGTCCAGCTGGGGCCGGCCTGGTGGTGGTGCGACCACCAAGAGGGCATTCTCGACGTGCTGGAGAAGAATGCTGCCTACGGCGTGCTCTCCACGTTCGTGGGAATGACGACGGACTCCCGTTCGCTTCTCTCGTTCGTTCGGCACGACTACTTCCGCCGCATCCTCTGCCGCTGGACGGCGGAGAAGATCGCCGTCGGTGACTTCCCCGACGATCCGGGGTTGATCCGTCCCATCCTGGAGAACATCTGCTACCGCAATTCCAAGGCGCTGGTTGCCGCTGTCTGACATTTGGATTTAAAAGAGAAAGAAGGTACCTGTATGAAGCGTGAAATGATGATGCTGGCCGCCCTGGGCGCGGCCGTGACGTGCTCGGCGGGCGTGCACAACGTCCAGCGCGACACCTCCCCGGACCGCGTGAAGACGCCGCTGTCGGTTGACCTGAAGCGCATTGGAACGATTCGTCCCCGGGGCGTGAGCGAGATCCACGGGCAGAACTGGCGTCTCGGCTGCGAGATACTCGACCGCGACTACATGAACTTCGACGAGTACAAGGAACACGTCGCGCCGCTCGGCATCAAGCTGGTCCGCCTTCAGGGCGGCTGGGCCAAGTGCGAGAAGGAGAAGGGCAAATATGATTTTGCCTGGCTCGACCATATCGTGGATACGCTGCGCGCCGAGGGCGTGGACTGCGCCATCGAGACCTCGTATGGCAACCCCATCTACAATGGCGGCGGATCGCAGGACCTCGCCGGCGGCTTCCCCACGAGCGAGGAGGGCCTCGCGGGCTGGGACGCCTGGGTGGATGCGATCACGAAGCACTTTGCCGGCCGCGTCAACAAGTGGCTGATGTGGAATGAGCCCGACATCGCGCCCTACGACGGTTCCGGCAAGAAGACGCCCGAACAGATCGCCGTCTTCAACATCCGCACGGCGAAGATCGTCAAGAAGAACATCCCCGACGCCGAGATCACCGGCCTTTCGCTCGCGACCTCGAGCCCGATTTTCTTCGAGGACTGCCTGAAGGGCCTGGGCGACCAGGTTGGCCTCTTCAAGAACTTCATCTACCACGGCTACACGCCGGCTCCCGAGCAGTCCTACGCCAACGTCGAGAAGCTCAAGGCCGCGCTCGCGAAGTATGCGCCCCATGCCACGATGTGGCAGGGCGAGAACGGATGCCCGAGCGAGATGCGCACGGACAACTTCGCGCTTGCGAACATCGCCTGGAGCGAGTACTCCCAGGCGAAGTGGGACATGCGCCGCATGCTGGGCGATCTCGGCCACGACGTGCCGTCGAGCGTCTACACGATCTGCGACTTCCGCCACGAGGGCAAGGGCGTTCAGCGCGGCATGAACAACAAGGGCCTCATCCGCGCGAACGAGGACAAGCAGGTCATCGGCATCAAGCGCTCCTATTACGCCGTGCAGAACGTCGTCAGCGTCTTCGACGACACGCTGACGCGCGTGAAGGACTCACACCATCGGGCGGGCTTCGGCACGGACGACGGTTCGCTCTCCACCTACCACTACATCAAGAACGACGGGTCCAACCTGTTCGTCTTCTGGACGCACGGCCGCGACTACACCTATCTGAACAAGGATGAGAAGGCCAAGCAGGCGGAGAACGCCGCCAAGGCGCGTCCGGCCGACGGCACGCTCACGCGCGATGGCCGCAAGCTCCTCAAGTTCGAGCGTCCGGGCGACTGCTTCGCGACGCGTCCCGGCGTTTTCACGCTGACGGGCGAACACATGAAGGCGTTCAAGGATCCCGTGTGGGTGGACCTCTTCACGGGCCGCGTCTATGAATTCCCGGCAGAGAACCAGGTGGTCGGTCCGACGGTCATCACGTTCCACAACGTGCCGGTCTACGACTCCCCGTGTGTGCTGACGGAGCGCGCGAACATCCCGATGATGTCCACGTGCTGGTTCAAGTTCTGGTAAGGAGAGAGAAAATGGCCACTTTCTGTGAAAACAAGGTTGCCGTCGTGACGGGCGCGGGCGGGACGCTCTGCAGCTGCATCGCCATCGATCTGGCGGAGAAGGGCGCGAAGGTCGTCCTCATTGGACGCACCGCGTCCAAGCTCGAGAAGACCGCGGCCGAGATCACGGCGAAGGGCGGCGTCTGCCGCATCGAGCCGGCGGATGTCACCGACGAGGCGGCGATCCAGGACATCGCCGACCGCGTGCTGAAGGAGTGGGGCCCGTGCAAGTTCCTCGTGAACGGCGCCGGCGGGAACAACGTGAAGGCGATGCCCTCGCGTCTTCGCTACAGCGAGGCGGACCTGACGCCCACGACGGACTTCGACAAGGACCGCGGCTTCTGGGACATCGACATGGCCGCGTTCAAGAGCGTGCTTGAGATCAACACGATCGGCACGGTCATCCCGAGCAAGGTGTTCGGCAAGCAGATGGCCGTCTCCGGTGGCGGTTCGATCCTGAACTTCGGCTCGATGAACACCTACCGTCCGCTCACGCGCGTCGCCCCCTATGCGATGAGCAAGGCGGCGATCGCCAACTGGACGATGTTCTTCGCCCAGTACATGGCGCCTGCGAAGGTCCGCGTGAACGCGGTCGCGCCGGGCTTCTTCGTGAACGAGCGCTCCAAGCAGTATCTGATGACGCCGGATGGAGGATTCTCGCCGCGCGGCCAGCAGGTCATCCACCACACGCCTGCGGGACGTTTCGGAGAGGCTCCGGAACTGCTCGGCTGCGTCGAATGGCTTCTGGACGACGAGAAGGCCGGTTTCGTGACGGGCATCACGGTCCCCGTCGACGGCGGCTTCCTCGCAAGCGCGGGTGTCTAAGGGGGCTGGAGCGATGAAACTGCAGGTGCTGGTGGCGGTTTGCGCACTGGGACTTTGGGCGGGTGCGGCGGAACCATTTGCCATCCGTTCGGAGCGCGTTCCCGTGCTGTGCCTGCAGGGCGAGTTCCGTCCGTTCGTACTGAAGGCGGCACAGGACGTCGCCGGGGATCTCGAGAAGATCTTCGGCGTGCGTCCGGAGATTCGATGCGGGAATGCGGCGCCAGCGGGCAACGCGATCGTCCTGACGCGCGAAGGGAGCGGATGGGAGAACTATGCGCTCGAGACGCGGCCGGGCAACGTGCTCAAAATCGCGGGATCGGACGACCGGGGCGTGATGTTCGGTCTCTACCGATTCGCGAGCGAGTGCCTCGGCGTCGATCCGTTCTACTTCTGGAGCGGTCGTGAGCCTGAAAGGTCCTCCAGCCGCGAATGGAAGTCCGGCATCTCGATCCGGCAGGGCGATCCCGCGTTCAAGTTCCGCGGCTGGTTCGTCAACGACGAGGATTTCTTGAACGGATTCCATCGCGAGGAGAACGGCACTCGTCGGATCAACTATCCACTCTATCACGTGTGCTTTGGTCCGAAGCTGGCGGACAAAATCTATGAGGCCGCCGTGCGCGCAGGCTTCAATCTCATGGTCTGCGCGAGCTATGTCGACATCCTCAATCCGGACGAGAAGCGTCTTGTCGATGTCGCGTCCGCGCGCGGGCTCTACATCACGATGCACCATCAGGAGCCCGTCGGTGCGGGCGCGCTTTTCCTCGATTTGCATTTTCCGGAGATGAAAGACACGACATTCGCGTCGCATCCGGATCTCTGGCGCAAGGCGTGGAAGACCTACATCGGCGAATGGGCGAAGGTCCCGGATGTCATCTGGCAGCTTGGGCTCCGCGGCCGCAGGGATCGTCCGTTCTGGGCGCTGCTGAAGCCGGGCGGCGGCTGGCGTGACTGGGGCGAGGAGTCCTCGGAGGAGGATCGCCGCCGGGCGGGTCTCATCTCGCAGGCGATGCGCGAGCAGGCGGAAATGATCCGGGAGGCAACCGGGTCGGATGACTTCCTTTCCGCGACGCAACTCTGGATGGAAGGGGCGGACTTCTACCGCAAGGGGCTACTGGAGATTCCGAAGGGGACGATCGTGGTCTTCTCGGACAACAGCCCGGGACTGAAGTTCCAGCCGGATCTCGGCGGCGCCAAGACGCTGCCGGCGGAACGCCCCTACGGTCTCTACTACCACCTGGCCGTTGTCCACGGCAACCACTGGTGCGAACTCGTCCCACCGGAGCGGACGCGGCAGGTTGTTCTGGATGCGTGGCAGAAGGGCGCACGGGACTTCATTCTCTTCAACGTCTCGAACGTGCGGCCGTTTCTCTTTACGCTCGACGCGGCGGCGGAGCTGGTGCGGGATGGCGGACGATTCAATTCCGCGGACCATCTCACGCGCTGGAGCGCGGTGCGCTTCGGTGCGGGCGCGAAGGCGGCGGCGCGCGCCTTCGAACTCTACTTTGCCGCCTATGAAACGGAACTTTCGCGCGATACGATTTCATCCTATGGTTCGCCGCGCGAACGTGCGCCTCTGCCGCTCCTGAACGACGGTGTTCTCTATGCGCAGTTGAAGAGCATGATCAGCCGTCTGCGGCAGAAGTCGAAGATGGCACCCTCGGCCGTGAATGGCGGCTATGTGGTGGATCCGGACGCGCTCACGGATGTCTCGGCGAAGGCTCACGACCGTGTCAACCAGGACATGTTCCCGTATCTCCGCGACTGGACGCGCTATGCGGCGCGGGCCTCGGCGCAGGCGGCCGGATTCGCGCGCTGCCTCGACCAGATCGCGTATGCGGAGGAGAAGATGACGGACGGGGAACGTCGGCAGCTTTTCGAGCGGTTGCGGTATCCCGCAGATTTTATGCGCCATGCCTCGACGTGTCTCGCGGAGCTGACGCTGGCGGCGACCGCGCGGGAGGAAGGAAACGCTGCTGCGGTGAAGCGCCATCTCGAGCTGGCCCTCGAGTCCTCTCGTGCGCGTGACGCGCTTGACCGCGAATACAACAAGGGCAAATGGGCGCACTGGTACGACCGCGACCTCAAGTATCCCTACACAGGGCTGAGTGCGATGGTTCAGGACATATTGCGGAGTGTGGTCGATGGCGGAGCCCGAAAGGGGACTCGGTGCCCATGAGCGCTGCAGGTGGTGTTTAATGCCGACTCGGGGTAATATTTGCTATAATCTTTGCAGAAAAAAGGAGACAAACAATGACGCTGACTCTCGATTCCATTTTGACGCAGGCGGATGCCTGGGCGGCCGCGAAGGTCGCGCTTCCGAGATTTGACATTGCCGCCGTGCGCGCGCAGACGAAGACAGCCCCCGAGTGGGTGCACTTTGGCGCGGGCAACATCTTCCGCGGCTTCATCGGCTCCCTCAACCAGCGCCTGCTGAACGCGGGCGAGGCGAAGACCGGCATCATCGCGTGCGACACCTTCGACTACGACATCATCGACCAGATCTACACGGCGCACGACAGCCTCACGCTGAACGTGCTCCTCAATCCCGACGGCACGACGACGCGCGAGGTGCTCGCAGGCGTCGCCGAGGGTGTGAAGGCGAACTTCGCGGACGCCGCGTCCAAGGCCCGCCTCGTGGAGATCTTCCGCGCCCCGTCCCTGAAGATGCTCTCGTTCACGATCACCGAGAAGGGCTATGCGCTCAAGAAGCCGGACGGGTCCTATCTGCCCGTCGTCGAGGCGGACATGAAGGAGGGGCCCGCCGCCGCCCGCCACGCGATGGCGATTGTCTGCGCGCTCCTCTTCGAGCGCTATGGCGCCGGCCAGCTGCCGATGGCGGTCGTCTCGATGGACAACTGCTCGCACAACGGCGAAAAGCTCATGGGTGCCGTGCTCGAGATTGCCAAGGCCTGGAAGGCGAACGGCTTCGTCGACGACGGTTTCATCGCCTATCTGACGGATGAGTCGAAGGTCGCGTTCCCGTGGTCCATGATCGACAAGATCACGCCCCGTCCCCACCCGATGGTGGAGGAGTCCCTCACGAAGGACGGCATCGAAGGCATGGCCCCGATCATCACCTCCAAGAAGACCTTCATCGCGCCCTTCGTCAACGCCGAGAAGCCCCAGTACCTCGTGGTGGAGGACAAGTTCCCGAACGGACGCCCCGCGCTCGAGAAGGCGGGCGTCTACTTCTGCGACCGCGACACGGTGAACATGACGGAGAAGATGAAGGTCACGACCTGCCTCAATCCGCTCCATACCGCGATGTCGATGTACGGTTGCCTGCTCGGCTACACGCTCATCTGCAAGGAGATGGAGGATGCGGACATTGTCCGCCTCGTGAGGCGTCTCGGCTATGTCGAGGGACTGCCCGTCGTCGTGGATCCCAAGATCCTCTCCCCGAAGGCGTTCATCGACGAGGTCGTCAACGAACGTCTGCCCAACCCGTTCATGCCGGATGATCCTCGCCGCATCGCGACCGACACGTCGCAGAAGGTCGGCATCCGTTTCGGCGAGACGGTGAAGAGCTACCTCGCCACTGGCCGCGACCTGAACGAGCTCGTCGCGATTCCGCTCGCGATTGCCGGCTGGCTGCGCTATCTGCTCGCGGTCAACGACGCGGGCGAGGCGATGGAGGTCTCGGCCGATCCGCTCAAGGACGAGCTGCAGGCGAAGCTGAACGGCATTGTGTGGAACGATCCGGCCTCCTACAAGGGGCAGATCCGCGAGATTCTCGCGAACGCGTCCATCTTCGGCACGGACCTCACGAAGACGACCCTCGCCGACAAGGTCGAGGCCTACTTCGTGAAGCTTCTCGGCGGCGTGGGTGCGGCGCGCGCCCTGCTTCAGGCCGAGCTTCCCGCCTGAGGCCGCCCTTTGGCGGCCAGGCCCTCCTTCCGTGCCGAAGGAGGGCCGATTGCGTTTTGACGACACAAGATTGAGGAGATAGGTTCGCATGAAGAAGAGTGGTTTCGCGGCTGTGGTGCTCTCGGTGTCCGCGGTTCTCGCGGGTGGCGTGCAGATGAAGGAGTCGACGATCATGCTGCCGACGTACGCGCCTGGCGGCTACGACAAGACCCCCGTGTTCTACACGGGCCGCGTCTACCAGGGCGCGCAGGGGCGCGTCTATCCGTACCCGATGCAGGACGTGCTGCACGACGGCAAGGTCGACGAGGTCTACAAGTACCTCACGATGGAGAACGACTGGCTGCAGTTCGGCCTCCTCCCCGAGCATGGCGGGCATCTCCTCAATCTCACTGACAAGCAGACCGGCTTCGAGACCTTCTACCGCCAGCACGTCGTGAAGCCCGCGCTCATCGGCATGCTCGGCGCATGGATTTCGGGCGGCGTGGAGTGGAACTTCCCGCATCACCACCGCGCGACGACCGCAATGCCGATCGACTGGAAGCTCGTGAAAGACAAGAAGACGGGCAAGAAGGCCATCTGGATCGGCGAGACCGAGCTTCGCCGCCGTCTGAAGTGGTCCATCGGACTCTCCCTCCTGCCGGACCGTGCGGTGCTCCAGGCCGAGAACGTCTTCATGAACCGCGGCCCGTACATCGAGTCGATGATCTACTGGGCCAATGTCTCCGTCCACTGTGGCGACGACTATCAGGTGCTCTTCCCGCCGAGCTGCCATCTCGGCTTCGACCACCACAAGAACTTCTGGACCTCGTTCCCGATGGGACCGAAAAAGGTTGACCACAGCTGGATTCCCTCCCAGCGCTCCAAGTAT
Source organism: bacterium (assembly GCA_030537465.1). Taxonomy (GTDB): domain Bacteria; phylum Verrucomicrobiota; class Kiritimatiellia; order RFP12; family UBA1067; genus RUG572. The sequence continues at coordinate 4,930 of JAUNMP010000013.1, read as the reverse complement.
GCGGATGACGTGGAGGGGATGATTGATCTCTCCTGGTGGCGCAACTTCACGGTCGAGAGTCGCTCCATCTTCGCGATGGATCCGGAGAACGCTTGGATCGCCGGCTTCGACCACAAGAAGAACATGGGCACCGCCCACGTCTCGAATCGCCACATCACCGTCGGCAAGAAGTTCTTCCTCTGGGGCAACTTCCCGGAGGCGCACGTGTGGGACACCGTGCTCACCGACTCTGACGGCCCTTACCTTGAGCTGATGGTGGGCTGCTGGAGCGACAATCAGCCCGACTACAGCTGGATCGACCCCTACGAGACGCGCACGGTGAAGCAGTTCTGGTTCCCCGTGAAGGGTATCGGCGGCGTCAAGAACGTCACCATCGACGGTGCGGTCAACGTCGACCGACTCTCGAAGAAGGATGAGCTTCTCGTTGGCTTCCACTCCACGCGCGTGCTGAAGGACTGCACGGTGCAGGTTCTGCGCAAGGGCGAGACGTCCCCGGTCTTCACCGAGAAGGGGATTGCCATCGATCCGAATAAGCCGTGGTGCAAGACCGTGAAGGTCGCCGCGGACGCGAGGGACCAGGAGTTCACCGCGACAATTGCGGACGCCTCCGGCAAGGTCTTCCTTGCCTACACGCCCGTCCCCGAGGATCCGCACGATCCTCTGCCTCCCAAGGTCGCGAATCCAAAGGAGCCCAAGGACTACGCGAGCGCCGAAGAGGCCTATCTCACCGGGCTTCGTCTTGACCAGTTCCACAACGGCCTCATCGATCCCGTGCCGTACTACGAGCAGGCCCTCAAGCTCGATCCCGGCTATTCCGCCGCGAACGTGGCCCTTGCGACGCGCCTTGCGAAGAACGGCGAATACGCCAAGGCCGAGAAGCTGCTCCGCGCGGCGACGGCGCGCGTGACGCGCAACTTCACGCGTGCGAAGGACGCCGAGCCCGAATACCTGCTCGCCCTCGTGCTCGAGGAGCAGGGATTGCTCGCGATCGACCCCGCTGAACGCGCCGCGAAGCTCAAGGAGGCCGAGGACCTCTACTGGCGCGTGACCTGGCGTGCGACCCATGGTCGCCCTGCCTACGCCGCGTTGGCCCGTCTCGCCTGCCTGAAGGGCGATTGGGAGGAGGCGCTCGCGCGTGTGGACGACGCTCTCGACCGCGGCGCGAAGGAGGCAAAACTGCACGTGCTGCGCGCCTACATCCTGCGTCAGCTGAAGCGCCTGCCCGAAGGGTCAAAGGAACTCCGTCTCGCGGCGGCGATCGATCCGCTCGACTCCTGGGGCGTCGCCGAGCGCGCGTTCGAGGAGGATGACGGCGTGGACGCCGTGGTCAACGCCGGTGAGAACCGTGGCATCAAGGCCCAGGCGCTCCTCGAGACGGTGAGCGACTATTGGAGCGTGGGCGCGTGGCGCGAGGTCGCCGTGCTATGCGATCAGGCGAATGCCCTTGCCAAGACGGAGAAGCCGTTCGCGACCGAAGGCGCGTTGCCGCTCAAGGACACCGTTGCCGCCTGCGCGAGCTACAAGAATCCGCTCTTCGACTACTTCGCCGGCTACGCCCTCGAGATGATGGGGCATGCGGACCTCGCGAAGAAGCGCTACGAGCAGGCTGCGGCGCAGTCCACGGACTACTGCTTCCCGAACCGCCACGAGGAGTACGCGGTGCTTCGCCGCGCCGCCGCCCTTTGTCCGGATCTCGCGAACACCTGGTACTACCTCGGCAACGTCGAGTGGAACTACGACCAGAAGGAGACGGCGCTCGCGAGCTGGAAGAAGGCCCTCGCCCTGAAGTCGGACCACGCGCTCGCGCTGCGCAACGTCGGCTTCGGGCTCGCCCACCCGGGCACCTACTTCACCAACACCGGCATCCCCACGGGCGTGCCGAGCGAGGAGGCCTACGGCTACTACGTGAAGGCGCTCGCGGCCGACCCCTCCAACTTCCGCGCGCTGGAGGAGATGGACAAGCTCGCCGAAAAGCTCGGGAAGGGCACGGCGGAGCGTCTGGAAGCGATGAAGAAGTACCGCGCGACCGCCGAGAAGTACGATGCCTGCATCCTCCGCATGGCGTACCTCTTCAACGAGGCGGGCGACTATGACGCGTCCCTCAAGATCCTCACGGGACGCCGCTTCCACGTGTGGGAGGGCGGCGAAGGCCTGCTGGCGCCGTTTGTCGACGCGCTGCTGTTGCGCGGCCTCAGGAAGATGGAGGCGAAAGACTTCGCTGGCGCGAAAGCGGATTTCGAGCAGGCCCTCACCTACCCGGAGAACCTCCAGGCGGGCCGTCCCGGCGACGCAGGAACCGAGCCGAAGGTGCGCTACTATCTTGCCCAGTGCTACAAGGCGCAGGGTGACGAGAAGAACTACAAGGCAGAGCTCCAGAACGCGCTCAGGGGCTGGGTGAATCCCGGCGAGATGAATTTCTACCGCGTGCTGGTCCTCCGCGAACTCAAGGGTGCGCAGAAGGATGTGGACGAGAACCTCGCGGAACTCCAGAAGGCCATCGCGACCCTTGAGAAGCCCCAGCCGAAGGTCATCGACGCCTATGCGAAGTTCGGCGGCGAGAATTCGCCGATGGAGCGGCAGGCGGACAACCTCTGGAAGGCGAAGTATCTGCGTGGGCTCATGGCTCTGACGGCCGGCAAGTCCGCTGAGGCGCAGGCCCTCTTCCAGGAAGTCGCGGCGAAGAAGCCGGCGATCCTCTGGGCGAAGCGCATGGCCACTGCTCGGTGAGGAGCAGCGGTTGGGGGATAAAATCCGCAGAAAAGCGCCGCCGAAGGGCGGCGCTTTTTGATACACTATTGACCTAATCGGGCGAAGTGTCCGTTTTGAGGAAAAGACAATGAGCAAAGAGTACAAGGTTGGTCTCGTGGGTGTCGGCGCCGTGGGCGCCGAGATGATCAAGGTTCTGAAGGACCGCAACTTCCCGTGTGGCAAGGTGCAGGTGTTCGCGTCGCGCGAGCGCGACGAGGAGATCAACGGCGAGATGTACCACGTGCTCAAGGCGGACGAGAACTCTTTCAAGGGCCTTGACATCGTCCTTTTCGCAGGCAAGACGGATGTCGCCATCCAGCTCAAGGACGCCGTCGTCAAGGCGGGCGCCAAGATGATCGACAACTCCCGCGCGTTCCGCCAGGACCCCGAAGTCCCGCTGGTGGTGCCGCAGGTCAACCCCGAGGATCTCGACTGGAACAAGGGCGTGATCGCGAACCCGAACTGCACGACGGCCATCATGCTCGAGGCGGTCGCGCCGCTCCACAAGGCGAAGAAGCTCAAGCGCCTCGTCGCCGCAACCTACCAGGCCGCGTCCGGCGCCGGCAAGCCCGGCCTCGACGAGCTCGAGGACCAGATCCAGTCCTATGCGAAGGGCGAGCCGCTCACGGTCAAGGCCTTCCAGCACCAGCTGATGTACAATCTGATTCCGCACATCGACAAGTTCGACGAGACCAACTGGTACACGCTTGAAGAGCTCAAGATGCGCAACGAGGCGCGCAAGATGCTCCACCATCCGGAGCTCAGGCTCAGCTGCACCTGCGTGCGCGTGCCGATTGCCCGTGCGCATTCCGAGTCCCTCAACCTGGAGTTCGAGGAGGACATCACGCCCGAGGAGGCACGTGAAATCCTCGCGAAGTCCGAGGGTGTAAAGGTGGTGGACGATCCGCTGAACGGCGGTTATCCGATGCCGCTCGACGCGACAGCGAAGTATGATGTGCTCGCGGGCCGCATCCGTCAGGACCTCAGTCGCGACGACAAGAAGGGTCTTGAAATGTTCGTCTCAGGTGACCAGCTGCTGCGCGGCGCCGCCCTGAACGCGGTCGAAATTGCCGAGCACCTCATCAAGCGCGGTCTCGTTTGATGAAAAAATGGCGGTGGGGTGTCAGATGACCTGCCGCCAAATGCCTAGCCTCTTGTAAACCACAAGTAACAGATAGGGAGAGACAGACATGAAGAAGATCGTCATTGCAGTTGTTGCCGCCGTGGCCATGATGGGGACGGTGTCCGCCGGCCACCATCACCACCACCATCGTGGTGACGCGGTTGCGGGTGGAATCGCAGCCGGTGTGACCGCCGCGCTTTTGGGTGGCCCTGTGGCGCCTCCGCCGCCCCCGCCTCCGCCGCCGGTGGTTGTTCAGCAGCCGGTCGTTGTCGCTCAGCCGGCTCCCGTGGTTGTTCAGCAGCCTGCACCCGTGGTTGTGACTCAGCCTGCTGTTGTCCAGCCTGCGCCGGTGGTTGTGCCCGCCGCTCCGGTTGTTCCCGTGGCGCCGCGGCCTCGGGTGATCTGGTAATTGGTTCCTAAGAATGCAGACAAAACCTCTGTTCATCGTGCTTTCCGCGCCTTCTGGGTGCGGAAAGTCCACTCTTATCGATATGCTTCTTCAGGAGTACCCCGATATGGAGTACTCCATCTCCTGTACGACGCGCAAGCCGCGTGGCGAAGAGGAGGATGGCCTTGATTATCATTTTCTGACCATTGAGCGCTTCCGCGAGCTGATTGCCGAGGGGGCGTTCCTCGAGTACGCCGAAGTTCACGGCAACTACTATGGCACTTTGAAGCAGCCCGTCGTTGACGTGCTGAATGAAGGGCACTCGATGATTCTCGACATCGATGTCGCTGGGGCCGCGAAGGTTCGTCACCAGGTGATGCACCATCTGCCGCCGGATAATCCGCTTCGGCAGGGCTATGTGGACATCTTCATCAATCCGCCGTCGCTGGAGGAGCTTCGCGCGCGTCTCGAGGGCCGCGGTACCGATGCTCCGGATGTCATTGAACGCCGTCTGGCCAATGCGGAGGGTGAGATGGCCCGTGCGGACGAGTACATGTTCCAGGTCACGAACGATGAACTCGCAATCGCCTACAAGCGTCTCTGCGATCTCATCGACGTGAAAAGCGGCCGGATGTAAGTTCCTGGTTTCAAGTTCCAGGTTCAAAGTTCCA
>JAUNMP010000203.1 GCA_030537465.1 bacterium | reverse complement strand
CCGTGCCGCGGGCGAAGGCGTCGACGCCGTGCTCGACGCTGTACGTCGTCGCCAGTGAAGAGAGGATGGCAGGATTGACCTTCTCGAGATGGCGTCCCCAGACGGTGACGATCTCGCGCACCTCCTCCGTCGTCTCCCGCACACGCGCCAGATAGGCCGCCTTGAAGGCGTCCCAGTCCGCCCAGTCGGACGGCTCCGCGAGCATCCGCTCGATCGGCTTGACGAGGTTGAGATGCCCCGCCGTCGTGCGGTTCATGCCCTTGAGCGGCACGACTTCGTAGCAGCCGCGCATTTCGGCCGTCCGTGCATCCTCGGCGTCATAGCCAAACGCCGTGAAGATCTTGCCGATGGACTCTTCGCCGATATAGCACAGCGACCGATGCCGACGATGCATGTCGAGCATCTGGTTCCAGGCCCAGGCTGGCGTCTTCGGACTCGTCTTCACAAGCAGTTTCGGCGTCGGCAGCGCACATTCGTCATGCACGTCGAGCACGATTTTCGTGAACGCGTCGAACTGCGTCGTACCGTCCGGCTGCGTGCCACCAATGGACACAGGCTGGCACCAATAGTTGTCGATCGAGCCCCACTGCCACCAGAAGTGGCGCAGCTGTTCGCGGAATTCGACCTCCGTCGTGCGTCCCGCCGCAAGATCCGCCTCGTAGAACGGCTTCAGGCAGACGTCCAGGTTCGAAAGCGACCGCACCTGCATGCGCTCAAGATGTTCGGACGCGAAGAAATAGACCCAGATGAACATCATCGCATCATACGCCGTCTCCGGAGCCCCCGTCCGCAAACGGCGCAACGACGCGACTTCGCGTTCAAGACGGACGCGGCGGTGTCCCGTCCACCGTCCCGAATCAAGTTCCTTCTGCGCCTGCCGTTCATACCGCGCCACGAGGTCCAACACGGCGTCGATCACCGTCAGTCCCGCGCGGTAGTAGGGCATATCCTTCCAATTCGCCTGAAGCCGCGCCTTCATGCCGGGAAAACCGAGTTTCAGGATCACGGCCCACTCGGGCACGGAATGGTCGAAGTCCTTCCAGACCGACCAGCGCCCCGTGCGCGATCCCTCCTGGATCCGTGCCTGCTCGGCCGGACAGAGTTCCTTGTCGACGAGACCATTGCGAATCGAGCAGATCACCTTGTTGAGCGGACGCCGATTGCGGTCCCAGCAGGCGATTGCCGGGAACCAGTCGTAGCCCGAGGCGCCGATCGCCATCTTTGCGCAGAATGCCTGGATGATCGCCGCCTTCGTCTCGCTCCAATCCTCCACCGGCGGATTCGCCTGCACATACATCTTCTCCGCGAGGTCCGCCAGTTCATCGTTGGTGAGACCGCTCGTCGGATCGGTCGCATTTTCGCGGAACTTCCGCAGCAGATAATCCGCCTCGTCGCAATAGACGCCGCGAACGCTCCCCGCCGGCACGGGCCCCGTCGTGCCCACGGAGTACTCGACCGGATTCTTCGTCCGCACGACTTCGTAGAGGAAGCACGCCTTGTCGTCGGGTGCCGCCACACGGGCCGTGAAGACGAGACGTCCGTTCAGCACGCGCGCCGGCACATGCCCGCGCCGTTCGCCGTCCAGCGCGAGACGATGGACGCGGTAATACCGCGGTTCGTCCAACTTGAGCGCCACTTCGGCCGTCCCGTCCAATGCCCGCAAGCCGCCCTTGCCCAATCCCATAAGAATCGACCGACCGGGATCCGCAAACGTCGTTCCGGCATTCTGCACGTCGGTGAGATGCGTCACGAGAATGCGCTTCGATTGGGCGAGCGGCGCCGCATCAAGCGATGACGCCCACACCGTACCCGCCGCGTCGCCAAGGTTGACGGTCAGCGATGCCGTCTCAATCGTCCCGCGTTCGCGGAACCCGCCGCATGTGCGCGGCGTATCGATCGTCAGGGAACCGTTGGATGAATCGAGACGGCACCCCTTCGAATCGTCGGACGCCAGATCGCCGCGGAGGAAGAGCAGAATCGACGCCCGATCCGCCAGTTGCTGGGCGGGGTCGCTCGCCACGTCGAAGCAGCCCACATAGCCCCGGCTCTTCAGAGCCGTGCCGAGTCCGTGGGCATAGGCAAAGCGCCAGGCACCGCCCCAGTCATTCAGCGCGGCGGCGGCACCCGTCGCCATACCGCCCGCGCCACGGTAGCGTCCCGGACCGACAAAGCTCCATTCCGTCGACGTGAACGGCAACAACGGCGTCTTCACGTCCTCGCGCAGGAAGAACGGACGCAGCCGCTTCGAACGGAACGGATTCTCGCCGCCCACGCGCTGCGGCGGCGTCCAACGCGTATCAGTGAGGAACTCCGGATGGTCGATGTAGAAATGAAGGTCCGTGAAATCGTAGTCTTCGCGGCGCACGCGCGTGAATTCCTCTGTCGCTCCCCCGCAGCTGATGTCCGTCAGCAGCGCCTTCACGCCCAACCGCGCGAGATCGGCCTTGCCGCGCTTGAAGAAACGGTCCTCGACTTCGGCGGCGAAGACGCTGAGTCGCTTGTCCCCTTCCGGGATGCGCGCGCAGTCGTCCGTGCCGAAACGGTCCTTCCACATCTTCTGGACAAACGGGTAGGTCCGCAGTTCATGCCAGCCCATCATGATCGGATTCTCGTTGATGAGCGCGAGAAGCGGCATGCCCGGCTCGTCCTTGTAGGCTCGTTTCGCGTAGGGATTGACGTGCTCCAGAAACGCGCGCGCAAAGCCCCACCAGTTGGTGTACCCTTCATCCGTCATCATCAAGACGCCCTTGATCGCCTGGCGGGCCGGGGACTTCGCGCCGTCGGGGGACGGCCGGCCGAGTTCGGCCCATGTCACCGGACGCGACACGTAGAGGTCGGTTGTCACGTACAGACCTCTGGCAAAGAGGCGGCTCAGGAAGTAATCCAGTCGATCCATCTTCTCCGCATCAAAAACCTCGGTTCCCGTTTTCCAGGCAAGCCCCGCATCGTGATGGTGGATGCGGATCGCATTGTAGCCCAGACGGCAGAAGCGTTCGGCCAGTTCGTCCGCTTCCGCATGCGAAGGGAAGTTCGCCGTCGAGCAGAGGTTGAGTCCGTAGAACCGCACCTTGCGCGCCGGATCGTCCGCAAACGCGAAATGGCCGTCCACGTTCTTCAGCCACCCGTGCCGCCCCGCCGGCGCATCTGCGCGGACAAGAGACGAGAGATCGAGCGCCGAGTCCTTCTGGATCGAAGAACGAAAGTCGACGGGAATCCACGAGGGACCCTCCCCGATGACGACCTTGGAGGTGGTCGACAGACGGACGGGCGTGCGGGCGGACAGCGTGTAGGCGAGCGACCAGACGTCGCCCGGCTTGACCTTCTGGGACGAAAGGCGTCCAAACCAGACGCTGTACGTATCCGTCTTCGCCTTTTCGTCGTCCTGGAACCGGACCTGGACCGGCTCGTCGAAACGGAACGTCAATTCCTCGTTGACGGCAGGCAGGGTAAACGACGCCTCGCGGACGGTTTCCGTCGTCACCGTCGGCCAGGCACCGGTCTTCTGGTCGAGCCGCCAGGTACCGTCCTTGAACAGACGGCGCGGCAGACGGAGACGGAAGCAGGCCGTCTGAAGCGTATTCGCCGCCGAGAAGACCACGCGGTTGGAGACGACGACCGCGCCCGACACCGTCGGATGCACGGCGAGTCGCCCCTCGCCCATCGCATATGTCCACGAATGGCCCGTCCTCTCCCGAAGCGCATAGGTCAGCACGCCTTTCGGCAGGTCGGCGAACGTCTCCGCTGTCGGTGCCAGATAGGCTTTCGCCCAGCCCGGCGCCTTGGGCAGCACCAGATCGAACGATGCCCCCAGAGACGGCGTTGACAGCCCATCCGCCCCCAACTGAAGGTCTAAAGCCCAACTTGACGACAGGACCGCCACCGTCGCCAGCATCATCGCATACTTCATTTCATCTTCCCTCAATACACGAGCGAACGGAAGTCCGTCACACGGTGGAACGTGATCATGTTGCCGTTGTGCGGCGAGGCCGCCTCCGCGTCCCCCGAACGCGAGACGATTACGAGGTCTTCGCCGTCGATCGCCATCGACGCATAGTGCCGCGATTCAACAACCGTCTTGCCCGCAGCGACAAAGCCGGCGAAGCACCAGTCGATCATGTTCCGCGAGAAGCTGAGCTGCATCCGCTGGCGCTCGTCGTAGGGCAGGTTGTAGCGTCCTTCCGGAAGCTTGTCCGGACGGCACATCGTATCTGTCGCCTGAGTCGAAAGCAGCCAGTAGAGCTGCGTCTTCTCGTCCCAAAGCACGTGGAAGCGCATCTGTCCGCCGGGGAACGGCACAAAGAGCGCCGTCACGCCGGACGGTACGCGTTCGAGCGATGTCTTCATCGAACCATCGTCCAATTCGGTCACCTTCGCAAGCGTCGCATAACCCGCACCGCCCGTGTTCGCGCGCATAAAGAGGTGGAACGTCTTTCCGGCAGGATCGAACCAGACGTGGTTCGGATCGCGAATCTGCACGACGTTCGTCTCCAGCCAGCCCGTCGGCGACGACATGGGTGCGCCAGGCGGCAAGTGCTTCCGGTCCCCCCAGGACTTAAACCCGAAATCCGTGAACGGACGGAACCAGGGAATCCCAAATCCCTCGAACCGACGCCCACACCCGCCGTCGACGAAATCATCGAAACACCGCGTCTCGGCAAACGCCCAGCTTTCGCGCTTCGTGAGATCGTCTGCCACTTTCGCCCGCATCAACGTCGGCGCGAGGCGATTTACGCTCCAGCCGAACCATCTTCCGTCGTCGGACCGAATATTACGCTCCATCACCAGGTAGATATTGCCGTTCGCGTACCAGACGTTGCAGGCGGACTGATGCCAGCGCTGCTTCTCCGTCAACCAACTCACGGCACTCCAGGTCTCGCCGGCGTCATCCGATGCGCAAACGCCCAGATTGCCCGAATGTCCCAGCACGTAGAGTCGATTGCCTGCGACGAACGGCCGCGCATGGTGCATGGGGAAGGTCGATGTCTGACGCCATGTCGCGCCATGGTCGTCGGAGACGAAGACACGGCCTGCCGGGTCGTCCTTCTTGACCCCCTTGCCGCCGAAATCGCACGTCACGACGAGCCTTCCCGAATCGAGTCGGCAGATGCCGGGCGTATAGCAGTACACCGTCTTCGGATCCGGCGACCGGCAGATGGTGACGAAGTCATCCGCCAGAGGTCGAATCCTGTTCGGATTCTCCGCCCGAGCGCCCCAGCCCACCGACAGTATCGCCACCGACACGCAAAGCATCAAATTTCGCATGAACCGCCTCAATCAGCGAAAGATCAGCATCGTGCCGCACGGGAAGGAACTAATGTCCAATTCGGCCTCCGCCGTGACGGCGAGGACCGCATCGACGGTGGACGCCACCGATTCCGACGACGCGGCGATGTTCTCGGAATACCCTTCGAACACCCAGCCCAACGAGACTTCCGCCGCAACAGCGACGAGGACGAGGGCGGCAACACTTCCCAAAATCATCTTCTTCATGGAAAACCTTCCTTCCCGTCTCAGCGGATTGTGCAGCAAAGACGCGCACCGACAACGCCACGAACCTGATTGTTCTTCTGGTTGAGGCCCATGTTATGCCATGCGCTACGATAGTAGTCGACCCCGAGCCGCTGGCAGCCGCCCCCCTTCGTGACATGGGTTTCAATCGAGCCGTCCGAATTGTCCGGGCCCGCATAGTCGCACACGGGCGCGCGTCCCGGCAACGACTTGGCCCAGTCCAGGCAGAGTTCCTCGACATTTCCGTAGAAATCGTAGAATCCCCACGGATTCGGCGGATAGGCGTCCACGCGGGTCGAACGGTAGCTGAAGCTGCCAATGGCTTCACCCCCCGCCGGCGGCACACCCTGATTGATATTTCCCTGGTCCTTCGTAATGGCCGCGTCGCCCCACCAGTACTTCGTCGTCGAACCGGCGCGACACGCGAATTCCCATTGAGCTTCTGTCGGCAGGTCGGCTTGGTCCAGTCCGGTAAGGTCTCGGAAATTGGCGACCAGGGAGCCTGCAGCCGGAGCCGCGCTGGACGAAGCCGTCGTTCCATCGCCGCCCCGCCAGGCACCACCTCGGATCGCATTGAAGGTCTGGTTCTCGAACGGTCCCATCAAGTACTCGTCGTTCCCATAGAAATTGGCCTTGAAGTGGCACGGGGAGTCCGAGAGGTTCTGCACGAGCATGAGCTGCTTCTGCGTGACGGGATAGATGCCGAGGTAGTAGTCCTCCGAGAACGAAACGAGAACCGGATGCTCGGCGTACGTGGCGGTCGAAGCCTTCTCATTCAACGCCCGTCCCATGCGGAACTGCTGCCCGCGCGCGGCGACCTTGCGGAAGACCATCTTCGAGAGACGGTAGTCGTCGTTCGCAAGACCGCCATTCGGCAGCGCGTTCGTCGACACGTAGTAGTTGACCGTATTTGGCTGCGTCAGATCGACCACCATGTAGTCCGGCGGATTCGCCTGCGTCCAGGCCTTCACGACGGCCTTGACGCGCGCGCGGCGGTTCGGCCAGCTCTTGTTCGGCTGCCAGGTGATGGAATGGCTTCCCGTCGCCACAAGCTTATTGACGTCGCCGTCCAGATTAGTGAAGTTCGCCTCCCCGATCGAGACGCCGTCCGTCTGGAAATCGACCGTGACAATCGCCGCCTCGCCCGACAGCGCATAGTCGATCTGGACCACGCCATTCTTTTGTGTCATCCGCGTGACGGAAACCATCGGCGCAGCGACGAGCCACCCCGCCGTCGCGGCAACCAGACCGAAAACAAATGCCTTTGTGTTCATGTTCCTGCCTCTCCTTCCGCCTTACCACTTCTTCCCGTAGGGAACCGGGCATACGAGGCGATAGCCCACGCCGTTGTTCGCGCTGCTTGCGCCAAGTCCGTTGCGCGTGGCCGATCCGCCCGAATAGGCCGCCGCGCCCCAGCCGCCACCTCGCCGCACGTAGTTGATCTTGCTCATTTCGGTGACCGCCCGACTTCCTTCCGGTTCAACGAACGGCGTCTCAGGCGTGTTCTGCTCGAAGGCCTCGCCCGAAACGTACTGGTCAAGGCAGAACTCCCAGACATTGCCGGAAAGATCGTAGAGTCCCCACGGATTCGGGGCGAACGATCCAACCCGCGCCGTACCGCCCTGGTCAACAGTCGCCGTCGGCAAGTTGGAATCGGTCCAGTTGCTCACGAGGTTCCCGGACGGATTGCCGTTGTTCCGCGACCCCGACGTCGCGAAGGAGTCCGTGCCATTATAGTAGCCCGAGCCCGTCCCGGCACGGCATGCGAACTCCCACTGGGCCTCTGTCGGCAGATCGAGCATAGCTCCCGTGCATTCGCGCATCATCGCGAGTGGCTTGTATTTCAGGGTGCCACCCACGTCGCGACCGTAGAACGGCCACACATTGTTGCCACCGCTGCCACCGATGCGGAAGCTCGCCACGGAGATGGATTCAAGCGGACACGTCCGCCAGGTGTCCCCGACCCGAACATGGCACTTGCTCGGGTTGGCGAAGTTCGTCACGCAGTTCACGAACTGCCCCTGCGTCAATTCGAAGACGCCAATGTAGTAGTCGTTCGTAAATGTCACGTAGCGCGTCTCGTAGCCGGGTCCTGTCAGGGCGGTTCCGTTCAACTTCGTTCCGACGGGCGCTCCCATGCGGAAAAGCGCACCGTTCGCGTTGATGCGGCGCATGAGCAGGTAGTCCGTCCGCCAGAGATCGGAATCGATCGTCCCGGCGAGTTCGTTTGTCGAATTGTAGAAGCGTGGCGGATGCACGAGGTCGCCGGCCTGCCAGCGCATGTCGAAGGCGATGTAGGCGGGCGGCGCGTTCGTCTTCCAGGCCGCGACGTCAACCGTCACCGATTTCAGGTCCACGCCCGGCACGTCCTGGTCGGGCAGCCAGTAAAATGTGTGCGTGCCGGCGTCCAGTTCGACATTCACGTCGCCCACGAGATGCTGGCCGTTGACCGGTTCACCGTTCACGCGCACCTGCGCCGTCACGATGGCGCGCGTGCCGGCTGGCGCCGTGCCGAGCGTATAGTTCACGGCCACGCGGTGCGAGGTCGCACTTTGGTCGAGCGTCACGCCAGAGATCGTCGCCGAAAGATCGTCCTCCAACGTCTGCACCGCCGAACCCGTCGAATAGGTCAGGTACGGCGCAGTCGGGTCGATGGACACGTCCTCGCCGCAAATGAACGGGTAGTTTGCGTTCTTGTTCTCGTAGAACGCCCCGTTCGCCTGATCGAACATGCAGCCCGTGCCGTCCGGCTTCTTCCACGCAATGAAGTCGCGCTTGACGACGCCGCCTTCGGAAATCCTGAACCAGGCGATGGACATCGTGCCCATCTTGACCAGCGTCGCCCCGGCGTCGGCCGACGAACGACGCGCGAACAGCGCCATCGTCGTTCCGTAGGTCTTCGATCCGAGTGTGTAGGGGGTGGAGACGACCTGCTGTCCGTCAAAGGCCACCCCGTTCCTGCTCTGTACCATCTCATGGAACCCCGCGGTCGATACGGACGAGCTGAACACGTAGTTCTGCGACTTGCCGGAGAAGCAGTTATATACAACTTTCCCAATTGAGTGGGGTTATGCACGCTCTTGCGCACACGACCCCGC
>JAUNMP010000202.1 GCA_030537465.1 bacterium | reverse complement strand
ACCCCGTCAAGCGACCTCCCGGCCCCGATACACCGAGGTTTTGCAATTACCTCATGCGATAATACTCGTATGAAACATAGTATGTTTATTTTGGTGGCGGCACTTTTAGTCAATTTTGGGGTGTTGACACCTGTTCGGGCGGACTTCGTGCCTGCGGATGCGGCCGAGCCGCGATATGAGATTGCGCTGACGGCGTCCCAGGACCTGTCGGACTGGCTGGCGGCGCAGAATTCACCTTGGCACGCGGAAATCTTTTCCATGCCTGATGGTCGTCAGTCTCTCCGCATCGCGTATACGGATGGTTTCACGGTCATCGTGCGCTAAGGGAATGGAGCGTGAAGATTCCGAGGGATGGTCGGATCTGGAAAGGGAATGACAGAATGAATTGCCCGAAAACTGTTCTGCTGTCGCTTTGTGCCGGAATTCTGGCCGGAGGACAGGTCTTTGCCGAAGACGTTTCGCTGCTGCGTTCCGACCCCTCGTCGGTGAAATCCTATTTGGCGGCAGGCAATTGGAGCGATGGCCAGGCGCCTCACGCCGATTCCGACTATTTTGTCACGAACAACTATTTGCTGCTGACCAGCGCGGGTACGTTCGCGGGACGGTCGCTGACGTTGGGGAGCGGGAAGACCAGCGGCAATCTTCGCGGATGGGGACAGTGCACGCTCACGATCGCCGATTGCCATTTCTATCGGGGACTGATCGACTGCAACAACGAAGGATGGCTGAATTTCGACGGCTGTCTCACAATCCATCAAACGGCGGCCGCGCGCAATTTTGCGGGTATCAACCAGAATGTCGACGGAGGCCGCAACATCGGTTTCATCGGTACGTTGAAGTCCGCCGAGGGCGAGACGCCGGTCATTACGGTGTATGCGAGTCCAAACGTGGACGACAAATACACGACGATCCGGTTTGCCGGAGATATGTCAGATTGGCACGGGAAAATCGTCGCCAAGAACAAGGGAACCTTCGTGCTGCTCGACAGTGCGACGGCTTGTTCGGGTTTCACGACTTTGACGCCAGATGCATTGACTCTTCAGGCGAATGCCAAACTTGTCATCAATTCGTCCAAGACCATCCAGTCCCCCAATTGGGGCGTGACAATCGCGTCTGGAGTCAATGCTTATCTGGGTACCATAACAAAGAGTGCAAACGGGCAGAATTCCACCTCCTGCCGCGGGGGCGTCGAGACCGTCTATCCCGACTACGACCTGCTGCTGCCCATTGCGGGTGCCGCGACGTCGACGTTCGTCAAGAACGACAAGGGCCGCATCAAATTGCGGAACGACTGGAGCGGGTTCTCCGGCACGCTCGCCATCGAGGGCGGTTCGCTCGTGCTGACGGACGACATGACGGGAACGTCGAATCTCAAGATTTCGGTGCGCGCGGGTGGCGCGTTGGAAACCGAGCGCGCGGATGGCACCTACGGTGGAATAGACGTGACGTTCGAGGCCGGGGCGGGTCTGGTGGTTCCGTACAACCCCGAAACGGGAGTGGCCTCGCCGATTACGCTCGGCGCATCCTTCCTCTCGTCCTGCACGTTCCCCGTGGGGCTCTCGCTGTCCAGCCCCGTCAATTTCCCCATCAACGAGACCAATGCGCTTCCTGTCGCGCGTGTCGATTCTGCACATCGGGTTGTGACGGGGGCGGATTTCCAGAACAACACGACAAAGAACAACAATCTGCCGGAGACCTGGTTCGAGGTCGAAACTGACACCGATGGCCTGCAGACGGTCTATCTGATGATGAAACCTGTTCTCGTGCGCGAGGATACCGCTGGACAGTTTTCGATTCTGGATGCTGTCCACACGCTGACGAACAAGGTGGAGTCCGAGGGCTACGTGTGGTCGGATCATCAGGCTCCCCATCCTGGAGCCGACTACATTAATTCAACCGTTTTCGCGACCTACTACACCTGGGGCGGCGTTGGCTCTCGGCGGGAGTTCCGTGGCGATTCGCTGGTGTGGACGGATGGACTCGAACTCGATCTCCGAACTCAGTACACGTACTTCGAGAACCTGATCCCCTCCAAATCGGGCTTGAGAATCTACCCAATCGGATACGCGGCCATGAGCCGCCATGTCCTTGAAGGAAACATCCAGCTATCTCCGCTTCTGACTTCGGATTCGCCGCTCCATATCTTCGCCAATACGGACAACGGGCGCAAGAACATCTATACGGTTGAACTCGCGGCGTCGCTGAACGGAACGGGGCACGTGAACTTCAAGGCGAACGCGAATTCGCCGAACGACGCCTATATCACAACGCCCCAGACCAACTTCACGGGCTGCATACTCCTCCAAGCGGATGGCACGTCGGCGACGGTGGATGGACTGACGCTCCACATCACGGATCCGCGTCAGCTGGGCGCGCCTCGTTCTGCCGTCTCCACATATGACCTCTACCTGCGCAATCGGTGCTTTGTGCGTCCTGAGTGCACGATGACCTTCAATACGCCCAATCGTCAGGTTACGATCTCTTCCGACGCCGGTTTCGACGTGCCCACGAATGTGGTGTTCACGCTGGCCTCCACGGCCTTCGCCCAGGCGGCGAATCTGGTCAAGAAGGGTGAGGGCGCCCTGGTGTGTTCCTGGAACTGGACGGCAACCCGGACCTCGGGTTTTGGTGAATGGAATGGCAATCCGCCGAACGGAACGAACAACGTCATTCTCGTTCGCGAAGGCGGCATTGTCACCGGCGTGATGAAGTCCACGTGGTATCATGGATTCAAGTTCACGAGGACCGGTGGCATCGCCGTCTTCCAGACGCCGCCTACGGCCTTTGCCGAGGAGAACGGCCTCTATTCTGAATACACGGGCGTCAATGCCCTGATGTATGACGAGAAGATTCCCGTGAAGTTCTACGCCGACGAGGACAAGCCGCCCCAGACGACCTTTACGCGGGTCGTCTGCACGTGGGCACAGGATCTCGATGCCAGCGTCTTCGCGCCCGAGAAACCCGCCACCGGTGGCGCCTGGTCATGCTCGGTCACAAAGGAGCAGGTCGGTTCGCTTTGGCGTTATTCCGTCACGTATCGCCCACAGGGATGATCCTCTTCCGCTGACGGTGGGTTGGATAGAGGGCAGACGGTTGTTTGACAAGACAGAATCGGAAAAGGAGAATGGCTTTGAAGAAGAAGATTCTGATGTGTGTGTGTTCGGTCGTGGTGTTTTCGCTGTTCGCGACGGACGTCAATCTGTCCGATGACGTCAATGTCGAAGGTCGGGTTGTTGAATTGAACGACGGCGATCGGCTGGTCATTCCTGCGATTGTGTCCAGCACACCTTTCGAGGTGAAGGCACGCATTAAAGTGCAAGGTGCGGCAACGCTTGAAGTGCCCGAGGGTGCCGATTCGGTTCTGTTTACAGGAGGTCTTTGGGCACCTGGAGAAGGTGCGCTTGCCATCTCGGGCGGTAATCTGCTCTTCGGCGCGAAGAAGGGTTTGCTGGACATCGACTATCCGCGTTTCGACTGTCCGGTCTCCTTCGACGAAGGATATGGACTCGTTCTCACGAATGCCGCGACGCTGCACCGTCTGCCGGACGCGTCCGTCCCTGTCGCCATCGCGAAAGACGCCATCCTCGCCCTGCGCGGCACGAATACGTTGACGCGTTTCATGGATGTCTCCGGCGCGACACCGTCCTTTACCGCAACGTCGAACTACACGGTGCAGGTCCATTGCGATTCGGCGTTCCCCGAAGGAACGACCGTGACGGTGAAGCCCGGCGCGACGTTCGCCCTGAAGCTCTGCACGGACAAGTCGGACGGACAGCCGGAGGAAAGACCCTGGCAGTGGAGTGGCGTCTCGGGCGTGCTTCGGAACATCGCCTCCATTGCGCTGGAGAGCGAGGGGAGCGTACGATCCCGCTACCTGACCTTGTGCCGCAAGAATTGCCAGGTCTATTCGGAGATCTCCGGAGACGGCGACTTCGAGTTGAACGCCATCCCCGTTGTCTATGAAGACCGTCACTACTATTATGGCAACTGCTCGTTCAAAGGAACGGTGACGATGCGGGGCGCGAATGCCGCGCTCTACTTCCACCAGGAGTCCCCTGGCGATCGCGACAATGCGGTCGTGATGATCGACTATGGCCGCATGAGCTTTCAGGCCGCATCGGGCGGAACCACGCCGTCGCACGTCTATATTCGCTCCCTCACGTCCGCTCCGGGGGGCACGCAGATCTGGATACCGCGGAGCCAGACGCTTGAGATCGCCGAGAGCCATGGCTCGTGGAGTGCGGGTGGCGATGGCCCCGCGAACGTTAGTGTCCTCCAGATCGACAAGCTCGTGGACGGCGTCGTCCGGGCGTCGCCCACGGTGGGTCTGAAGCTGCTCGCCTACGAGGCGGGCATGGTTGGCACGCAGAGCTTCAACTGCAACTACGATGCGACGCTGGATCTTTCCGCATACACGGGGCCGTGGCCGCTCCCCGTCGATGTTTCCGCCAACATGCGCCTCTCCGTGACGGCGGCCGCCGGCGCGACGGGTACGTTGGCGATTACGGGCCCGGGCACGCTCGCCGCCGTCCCCGCCGGATTCACGGTGGTGCCGCAGGCCGACGGCTTCTCGGCGATTGTTCCGCAGGATGGCGCGATGACGGTGGATGTGTCTTCGCTCGCGACGAACTGGCAGAACAAGGTCGGTCTCTGGTTCGACGCGTCCGAGACAGAGACGCTCCACGCCTATCCGGACAATACCTGCTACACGAACAACTTCCCCCTCATCATGAGCTGGGGCGACAAGCGGAAGAACATCTCGGAACGCTATCTCCACAACGGACGCAGTTTCAATGGCGGAAGTACGGTCTTTGGCGACCGTCACGACGAGGTCTACCCGTATGTCGTGAAGGGCGGCCTGAACGGACGCGACTACGTGTCGATGGGCGCCTACCAGAAGGCGGTCAACAACCGGTACCAGAAGCCGACCGCGGACGGAAAGGGCACCATCACCGAGGCGCGGCGCCTGACGATGCAGACGGGCGTCCAGAACGGATCGCGCGACGCGACGACGAATTATCCGGCCGCCTACGCCATCATGGTCTTCGGGTCCCAGCAGGGCGGCGGCGCGGCCATTCTGGGCGCGGGTGGCGCGCTGGTGCGCGACACGGCCGTCACGGCGCCGTTCACGAAGACCGCGAATCCGCTGATGGTCGTCGACGGTGTCGCGACGCGCGGTCAGGCGTCGCATCCGAACGGCGGCTGGCAGATTCTCTCCCTGGAGATGGGGAGCGTGAAGATGAACGCCCTCGGCTGGAACAACGCGTACAACAACGCGGGCGGACAGAACTACGCGGAGGTCATCCTGTTCGAGACGGTGCCGACCGAACTCGAGCGTCTCGCCTGCGAGGCCTATCTGGCGGAGAAGTGGGGGCTGACGGATTCCTATCGCGCCACCCGGACGCCGGCGCCCGTCGTCGACGTGAACGGTTCCGGAAACCTGACGCTGGTGTCCGATACGGCGCTTGCCGGCGGGTTCACTGGCACGGTGACCGTGCCGGCGGATACGACGCTCGTCGTGCCGGGGAAGCATGTGGCGGACGTTTCCTGCGTGCCGTCCGCGAACCGCCTTGCCTGGTTCGACCCGGACTTCGCGGGCTCGCTCGTCCGTCGCGACACGTCCGCGCGCCCGCTCTGCGTGAGCGCCCTCTATGCCCGTACCGAGGACGGCCGGGCCGACACGGGCGTGCTCTCCGGACTCGAGGGGGATGCCGACCGTCGTCCGTGGGCGAACCTCTCCGCGCGTGGGGACGGACCGCAGCGCGTCTGGCTCGACTTCTCCAACATCTATTCTGGCGATATGTCCGGCAACACGCTGCGCCACAAGAACACGTACGACAACTCCACCGCCTCGACCCCTGTCGGCGGCGGAACGGTTCGCGAGGGTTTCCTCGTGCTCGACACATCGCGTGGCGGCGGCTCGCCGATCGGGACGAACGTGAATATGGATAATGCTCGGCGCGTGAACCGCGGCACGAACATCGTGGACGCGATCTGGGCGGGGTACACAAAAGATCCGTATAAGAACTTTGTGACGCGTCTGGACAACGTCCTCGCCGACAACTGGGGCGGTTTCTCCGGACATCCCGAGGTGCTTGAGTTTACGTCCGCCACAGACTGGGCGCCGGCGTTCTTCGGTTCCTACCAGGATGGCGAAGGTGCGGACAAGAATGCCGACACGCTGCCGTTCAAGGGCAATGCCGAGATCATGGGCGAAATGCTGTTCTATTCCGAGCCTCTTTCGGCGGACAAGCGTGCCGAGGTGACGGCCTACCTCGCCTACAAGTGGTTCGGCAAGGTGATGAAGGGCTACACCGACCTCTCTCGGATGACGGTTGCGGGTGCGGGTCGCGTGGAGGTCGCCGATCTGGCCGATCTCCCGAAGTTCGCGGATGGCTTCTCGGGCACGGCGGTCTGTACGGCGCGCGACTATTCGTTCACGCTTGATCCGTCCATCAGTCGCACGGGCGCGACGGATGCCGTGGATGTCACAGCGGCGCTCGAGCTTCCCAGGGGCGTGACGATCACGGTGACGTCCACGACCGATTTGCGTCCCGGCGTCTACAAGTTGATTGGCGGAACGCTCGTGCTGCCGGGCGACGCTTTGCCGGAACTCGTCTTCACGGATGCCAATCCGACCGGTTACAAGGTGAAACTCGTCAAGACGGCAGAAGGGCTCTTTCTCGTCGTCGGCTCTCTCGGCACCCAGGTCATCGTCCGCTGAAAATCAGTGGACTGCGGTCGGTTGAATTCGTGCGTCGTGCGAACCATGGCGTATGCACCTGTGCGTTTGGGCGCGTGAAGATGAATGAATTTTGGTATAATGGCTGCGTTTTGTTCACGTATCCTTTCTGGAATTCTTATGATGCCGCACGCGTTCTTTTCGACCAAACAGATGTTCAGTTCTTCACGCACGGGGTCTGCATGGGCCTTGCTGGCGATGTCTTTCCTGGGGTATGCCGGAAAGGCCGAGACGTATTGGGCCAAGGCGGCCGCGTCTGGCAAGACGCCGCCGAATTGCTTTGTCTGGTATGCCGACGAGGCGGGCACACAGGCTGCGACGGTGACGCCGAAGGCCAACGACGGCAACACCTACGTTGTGCTCGGTTCGTCGAAGATGACAGGAAGCTATACGGTTCCGGCGGGAACGGCCTGGTACTTCGGGACGGACGGCAAGACGATCGGCACCAAGTCCACGCGCCCCTCGTTCGGCACAAATGGCGGCGTCACGCTGAACTTCGGCGACTGCACGATTTTCGGCCTGAAGGCCCAGCCGAATTCGTCCGGCAATCTGTCCTGGGCGGGCAACAACACATTGGTGAAGACCGACCAGGCGATCGAGTATTCCGTCCAGAACGCCGAGTCGGCCGTTCCGCGCGGCATCAACCTGAGCGGCTCGTTCCATGGAACCGAGGATGTTGTCGTCAATTTCACGCGTGGCGGAGGTCAGGCCGGTGGACGGTCGAACTACATCCTGTCCGGCGACTTCACGGACTACAGGGGCAAGTTCACAGCCTCGAATGGTGCCCTCGACAAGGTGGCGTGGCTCAGTCTGAAAAGCGACTCGGCGTTTGGCGCTGCCGACGTTTCCTGCACGGACTACATTCGGCTGGACTATAATACGACCTTGGAAATCGCACCGAACGTGACGCAGTATGCGACGAAGGGCATCAAGCTGAATCTCTCGGCGAATCAGACGAACTTCCTCTACGCGGCGGAGGAGACGCCCTGGACGCTGACGGCGCCGCTTTCCGGTACGGTCGGCACGCTGGCGAAGACGGGCGAGGGCAACTTGACGCTGGCGACGAGCGTCGCAATCGGCAAGATTTCGGTCAAGGAAGGCACGCTCGTCATCGATTCGGCGGCCTCCTTCGCGGCAGGCACGCAGATGTACGTCTGGCCGGGTGCGCAGGTGGTGAGCCGCGTGGGCCTCAACATTCCGAACGTGACGGTGACGGTCGCCGAGGGCGGCGGTTTCTCGTTCGACTTCACGGCGCCGTATGACGGCACGCACGTGACGACACTGGACATGTCGACGCTGCCGGCGGCGGATTGGGAGGCGCTCTCGAAGCCCGTGCCGGTGCAGTTGTCGCAGGCGATTGTCCAGCCGTTCTCGAGAACCAACCGCTTTGCCGTTGCGAAGTTCCCGTCTACGCTCGGCGTGACGGCGGAGGATTTCCGCGATGCGACGCCCAAAACCTATGGCCTGCCGAATACCACGTTCGAGGTCGTGTCGGACGGCAACGGGTACGACGTTCTCACGCTCGTGGCGAGTCCGGTCATTCATCTGGCCGTCACCCGTGATGAACTTGGCGCGGCCGCGCGCTTGCTGGAGGCAACCCAGACGCCGAAGGCCGGTGGGGATCCGCTTCCCGTGTGGAGCGATGGCCAGACGCCGCATGCGGGTGCCGACTATGTCGTGGCGACGGATGTCGCGATGGTGACTGCCGACGGGTGGCAGAGCAAGGGCAGTCGGTTCGAGTTCCCGGGCGATTCCCTGACGTTGGTGGCGGGCGATGTTCATCCGAAGACGGAGACCAACACCTTCAAGCGTCTGATTGTCGAGGTAATTGCAAAACCTCGGCGTTGACGGCTTGTCCGTCCGCCTGACGGCG